>JAUYEG010000102.1 GCA_030691505.1 Bacillota bacterium
AAGAAATCGGAGTGGGTTGTCTACCATGTGCCCGGGCTCATTTTTCCACACTGTCAGGAATACTCAAAGAAGCCCTGAGATTCGCCAGAGAAGACCCAGCTCTAGGCATTATGCACCCAGAAGTGCAATCTAGGCTGTTAACCGCTGAGGAAGAAGTCAACAATGTTGAGAGGCATGATTGGACACCTGAGAAGATTCTAAACTCGCCTCCGGTCGAGAGAGAAGTCATACATGATATGCTCCAACCTCTCAGAACTCTCAGGCAGGACGTTCACGACATAGACTCAGTGGATAAGCTGGAAAAAGCAGCTGCCGATGCCGGAAAACTTGCCACCGACCTCAGAATCCAGGTACTCAAGACCAAGGGTATAGACACCGGCAGGATTCTGGATTATGCTACAAAGATACAAAACGGCGAAATGAGCCTTGACGAAGCCAAACAAAAACTTCGAGACTCATTTGCCAAACAACATGAGCCACAAGAGGTTATAGCACAATGATAACCTGCATGTCCGAAGAACTCAAAACATTACTAGTTGAACTGCTGAAGGAAGCCGGAGCTGATGGAGAAACGGTCTCCAAGGTAATGTTGATGAAAAAATGCCAAGACGATTCTCCGCTTAACGTAGAAAAAAAGCAAGGCAAGACCAAGACCAAGAGAGAGCCTTCAGCATATCAGCAGCATATGTCCACCTGCATGAAACAGCCAAGTGACAACAAGAAAGACCTTATGAGGTCTTGCGCAAAAGACTGGAGTGCGAAGAAGGGAAGCGCATAAGCTTTGGCCAGAAAGATTTTCGTGGGAATGGATGGCTGTGGCGCCTGCGATGAGCTAAGAAAAGCAAGATACCAAAACAAAATAGACAGTGGCGAAATGGACTATATGACGTTCATTGACGTTACTGAAAAGCTTTTGGAATGGAAAAACGTAATGTGCAAGGTCATAGGCAAACTCAAAGACAGCGATGAAGATGAGCTTGATTGTGCCATCCCTTCCATTATCGAAGTGCAAGACGATAAAGTAACAGTCGTTCACAACCTAGATGATGAGATTGAAGAAGTCATGTCGGCCCTAATGAATGGACAAATAT
>JAUYEG010000153.1 GCA_030691505.1 Bacillota bacterium
TTACATAATCACCGATATTTTGCCGCCAGGCACCTGCATTTCCTCGAATTGCTCCCCCAATGGTTCCGGGGATTCCCGCCATAAACTCCAAACCGGTTAGAGAATTTTCCTGACATTTATTTAATAAAATCATTATCAGTAGACCTGCGTCTGCTGTTACCGTGCTGTTTTCAATCTGCAATCCGCAACTCGATAATTTGATAATTATTCCCCGAAATCCTTTATCGCTGATCAAAACATTCGATCCGGCTGCTAAAAGAAAATAAGGCACTCCGATATCCCTAACCTTCACAATAACTTTTATAAATTCTTCTTCTGATTTCGCCTCATAAAATAAATCGGCCGGACCGCCGATTTTAAAGGTTGTATGCCCTGACAAAGGTTCATTGACATTTACCCGATCTTCCCCGAATTGTTTGATTAATTCCTGATATTTATTATTCATAAATCCGCCAGTTCGTTAATAGTTTTTTTAATCAAATCGGTAAACCCCAATCCCCCCGATGACATAAAAACAATCACGTCTTTGAGCCCTGTGTCTTGTGTCAGCCGTTCGGAAATTTTCTTATCAGACGGTTCATAGTAAACATTGGGCTGTGTTTCTGAAATAATTTTAACAATATCATGACCGGTTACCCGATTTTCTTTTCTGATACTTTTTAGGAAACTTACTTTACCGATAATAACCCGGTCTGCCGAATCAAAAGCGCCCCTTAACCAAGCAAGACTTTCCCTGTGTTTTAATCCCGTTGACGACGGATCATAAATACAGAAAATCCTATTTTTCCGATAGCGGTCTCTTAGCGCATTTAGACTTCCCTTCACTTTTTCCGGATACTGGGCTATATCCCAGTATATAAATCTGCCACCGGATTCGCCTAAGAATTCCAATCGTGTCTTTATTCCCTTAAACGCACCGACCGCTTTTGCAATTATATTTCTGTCAACTCCCATTTGGTCTGTCAGAGCAACCGCCCCGCAAATATTTTCTAAATTCGGTTTTCCCAATAATGATGTCTGGAAGATTAAAGAATCTTTATTGAGGGAGAAATTTATTTTTCCTTCTTGACTGAAAATATTATTAATAAAATAATCAGCAAGGGGGTTTTTAAATGAATAGCTTATTTTTTTACACTTTGCCTTTTCAATCACCTCATCTTTTACGGAATCAAGGTTATAAACCAACAGTCCATCGGAAGGAAGAAGCAGGATTAATTTATAAAAAGCTTTAAGATATTCACTTTCTGTTTTGTAAACTTCCGGATGATCCCATTTAGTGGCCGTTAAAAGAAGATATTTTGGTTTGTAATACATAAATTTAGGCGGGTCCGTTTCTTTCAAAGCCGGAGTTTCATCTCCCTCGGTAACAGAATAGTTTGAGTGATCGATTTTTACCCCATTACCCATATCCAAAGGTTCCCCGCCGATCGCATATGACGGGTTTAAACCGGCTTTTTGCATTATCCAAGAAACAAGAGCCGTAATGGTCGTCTTACCGTAAGTACCGGCAACAACAATTGAATTTTCCTTAATTAAATATTTTTGTAGAAGCTCCGGGTAAGACAAAACCTGGACGGCGGTTTTTTTTGCCTCTAAATATTCAGGATTTTGCGGATCGACAAGAAGAGAACTTCGGCCAACCACAATTAAATCTACGTTCTTGGGAACATTCTGGGAACGATATCCGCGAGAAAAAAAAATATTATTTTTTTCCAGAT
>JAUYEG010000019.1 GCA_030691505.1 Bacillota bacterium
TCGTATGCGGTCTCGAGGGACTGCACCATCTGCGCCTGGCACCGGTGAGGGATCAACGCGACCGGGCGAATGCGTTTGCCATCGGCCATCAACGTCAGCCAGCCACGAGCTTCGAGGTCCGCGCACGCACGTGCCGTCGTACTCCTCGCCACCCTGGCCATGCGCGAGAGGTCCGACAAGCAATCCGGATGAGACGCCCAAACCACGAAGTAGACGGCCAGCTCCACTGAGCCAATACCCGGCTCAGCCAGCAGCTCCCGCACCGCAACGTCGGGGATAACCAACTGCGCGCCCTCCCTTTGACGGTACACGTTACGCCACCGACTTTAGCATGGAGACAAGCCCTGTGGAAGCAGTTGCCAATGCAAGTGCCTCCACAGGTAATGGAGGAACCACCACAAAAATAGCCCGACCCTTCGCGCAGTATCGTCCCTCCCCTGCTCCCGGTCCCCAACACCCTCGCGGCAGGAGGATGCCGACGCCTGGCACGGCGAAAGCTTGCATGTGCAAACCCAATCTGCCGAATTGAAAGGAGCTAACCCTATGAGCATTAGTGCGGGCGCCCGAATCGAAGCCAATCTGGCCCAACTCGGGCTTGAGCTGCCCGCCATGAGCAACCCCGTCGGCAACTACGTCAAGGGCGTGGTCGTCGGGAACATGCTTTATCTTTCCGGCGCGGGCCCGCACAGGCCCGGCCAGGCAACATGGAGCGGCAAGGTCGGGCGCGAATACACGCTCGAGCAGGGATATGAGGCGGCGGGGCATGTTTGCCTGCAGCTGCTGGCGGCGGCCAAGCACATCCTCGGCGAGCTGTCGCGCATCAAGCGAGTCGTCAAGCTTCTGGGGTTTGTCAACTGCACTGAGGACTTCGTCGACCACCCCAGAGTGATAAACGGCTGTTCAGACTTGCTGGTTAAGCTGATGGGTGATGCCGGGCGGCACGCCCGCTCCGCGGTGGGTATGCAGCAGCTGCCCGGCGGTATTCCGGTGGAGATTGAAATGATCGTGGAGCTGGAGGACAGCGCCGGCTAAGCAACCGTCGGGGCGAGTGGAGGGCATGCGCAGGGGCGCCGCAGCATCAACCGGACGGTGTCGTCACCCTCGACACGGTGGATCCTCGCCCACCTTGCCAAGATCGCGTCGCGCAGGCCATCCTCGGTTGGGGCGAAACCACCCATCTCCAGCCACATCCCCACGCGCTCCAGCACCGGCACCATCAGGTAGGAAAAGGGCTCTATCAGGAAATAAAATGGTCGGGGCGAGAGGACTTGAACCTCCGACCTCACGGTCCCGAACCGTGCGCGCTAGCCAAACTGCGCTACGCCCCGACAACAACCAATCTATGTTGTTTTGGCTTCGCCCGCAATAGACACTTAAGCGCATGAGCACCGCGAGCGACGTTACATGCCATTATAGCTGGTAGACTCTTGATGCGTCAAACACGATCGCGCGCGTTGTTAGGCTCGTCAAGCGCGCCGTGGCGCGCTCGCCCACCTCTTGCGAGAGCGGCCAGAGTCCGCACCGCCCGGCTCAGCACTGGATGGAGGTTCTTGTAGCCGAGCAGGCCCAGAGCCTCCTCGAGTGAGGCCCACCGGACAGCCTGGACCTCGCCCTCCTGCGCGGCGAGTTCGCCGCCGCCCGCTTTAACGAGGTAAAAATGGACCTGCTTTCGCACCAGTTGCTTGCCGGCGGCGGTGTAGAAGTAGCGGACGACGCCAAGCTCGGCCATGATTTCGCCGCGGATCCCGGTTTCCTCGGCGAGCTCGCGCAGCGCGGCGTCGCGCGGGTTTTCGCCAGGCTCAATCAGGCCTTTCGGGAAAGTCCAGCGCCCGTAGCTGTCCTGGATCATCACGACCTGAGGCTCGACGCCTCTGAATGCGATCGCTCCGGCGGAATGCTCCTCTACCATCCTGCACCAGGCTCGCTTTCTCCGTCGTCAGTCTTCATCTGCCTCGCATGCCGGGCGACCGGCGGCACCCCTCTCAGCTAGCGTGCCTGCCACGCCGACGGCGCCTGCCACGCCCGCGGCGCCCGCGGCGTAGAGCGCATAGGTCAGCTCGAACAGCTGGCCCGCGTCGCCCCCCCCGCCCCCGGCGTCCGCTCGTTCAAGCGCGCGAAACTCGTCCTGCGCCGCCTGGAGGGCGTTGGCCACGCTAAGCAGGCTGGCCACGTCGTCCGCCCGCACCGTCACCCGCTCGTTGGCCCCCGCGACCAGGCCGATGGGGGCCCCGACGGCCGCGGCGATCGCGCCCCGGACCATCGCCCCCGCAAGGGCTTCGAGGATCACCGACCCCGTTTCGCCGAACGTGCCGAGGCTGCTGCCCACAATGTACTTGCGGCTCGCCGCGCGGTAGTACTTCTCGACAACGCCCGCCTTCTCGCGGCGCTCGACGAGCCGCACCAGGCCAGCCCGTTCGACAAACTTCAGGTGGTAGTGCGCACGGGCGGCGCTCATGCCCATTTCGTCACCAAGTTGCTTTACAGTCATGGGCCGGTCGACGAGCAGTTCGAGGAGCCTGACGCGCGTCGGATGGGCAAAGGCCTTGAGCTGCGAGGGTCGGGCGATGACGATGACAGGCAGCAACCCGCCACCCTCCCCTGGCTGACCGCGTTCGGTCACCCGGTCTCCACCCCCCGCCGCATTGATGCGTGTACGCTTTGGGTTTCGCCCGGATGCTGGCGAAACCTGCCACCGGAGACCCAACTGCCGGCTCAGGCCAGCAGGCTGATGAAGATCAGGCCGCCCTCCCTCTGTACCGTGCCGCGCTGGGCACGGACGCGGAGGCCGGCCAGCTCGACATCCAGCCCCCCGGTGAACTCAGCGCCTTTGTGCGCCGGCAGCCGGTCGTCGTCTCCAAAGACGGAGAGGTTTCTGCCGGGCACCGTCAGGTGAAAGAGCCTGGCCCGGCGGTCCTCGATCATCGCCAGGCCGCGGAACTCCACAAACGTGCTGCCGTCGCCGTACGTGAAGACCCCGGGCCGTACATGGACAACGACCGATTCCCCGATGCGCTCGGCGGCGCCCGTGTCGTACCAGACGCTCTTCTCGCTGAGCGCCGACACGTCCACGGTGATGCGCGTGCCCTCCGCCTCAAGGACCTTGGCCAGCAGTTCGCGGCGCTTCTCCCCGGCGGCCTCGGCCCAGTCCCGTTCGTCCTCCAAGCGCTCGTAGTAACCGTAGCGGCGGCGGGCGAGCTCCAGCAGCTTTTCGTCCAGATGTCCGCCGTCAAAGGTCACCGTGCTCTCGAGCACGAGGTCGAGCGGCTGGCCCTCATCCGAAATCTCGCGCCGCCAGCCCGGCACGGCCGCGTCCAAAAGGAAACCCAGGCCCATCCCCGAGTGGTAAAAGCGCCGCCGGCCTGCACCCCACCCCCGGCGGTTGAGTTGGGTCAACAGCCCAAAGCGGGCGCTGGACAGGCGCCCTGCAGCGGTGGACACATCGTCCCCGGTCAGCCGGAGGAAATCCGCGCTCAAGAGCCCCTCGCCGCCCGCCGCGATGGCGCGGAGCAGGAGCATCTCCACAAACCGGGGCAAGCCCTCATACAGCTCCATCCGGCGCTCAAACGCCACAAGCGGCTGCGTCATCTGCGCCCAACGTTCGCGGCGCACGAGGGCGATGGTCCGGGCGAGCGATGCCGTCGCATCGTCTCCGGTCACCGCCGCCACCTGGGCATCGAAACCATCCTTTTGCAGAAACCCGTATAACAGAGCGCCCTCGAGGTTTCCGAGAACGTTGTTGTGCACGGTGCTCTCCGGATAACGTTCAAACGACTCCTGGCACTCGCGGAGCATGGCGGCCATGCCCGCAAACGCGTTGCGTTTGCTCTCGCCCGTGGCCGTGCCGGACAGACCCTCAAGGTCCGTTTCGTCGGCGACACCCTTCGCGGCGTCAACTCCCGCAGCCAGCTCCAGCGCAATCTGCGCCTGGAAAACCTTCCGGGCCAGCACGCCGAATGAGGCCAGCGGATCCCTGCCCGGGCTGAACAATACCGCCGGCACCAGGGCGCCGCCGACCTGACTGTATCGCGGGCGGCCGGCCAGGACGCCCACCCCCAGGGACCGCTGATCGAGAAACCCGGGTCGGTAGAAAGCAGCCAGACCGTTGCCGCCGCCCGCGCCGCCCGCGCCGCCCGCCACCGGCCGGAACCCCGGCGGAGGCTCGGGCGAGCCTACGAGCAGGTTTCCACCCGGAGCCATGCTGACCAGCACCGGCTCGGCCCCGGGGCGCCAGCCGATCCAGGGATCGACCGCCCGGCATAGCGCGTCGGCCTGAGCCAGATAGACCAGGGCCGTGCGATGGCCGCCCCGCAGGTTGATCTCCTCCGTCACCTCGGCACCCTCCAGCCAGAGCGGCTGCGGACGGGCATATTCCCGCCCTGCGGCTCATCTATTACTACAGCGAGATGTCCACCCACCAGGAGGGGTGAAACCATGTCCAGCGCGCCCACCAAGCGCTTGATCCTCCTGCTCGCGGTTGTCCTGGTCGTGTATTTCGTGCTCACCAGCGCCACGGTGTATACTGCCGGCATCCGCGTGCTTCAGACGGTCAAACAGCTACTGGGCCTCAAGACGGCCACTCCGAAGACCACCGACCAGCCGCCGGTTGACGCAGGCCGACCGTCGCTCCCAACAAGCATAGTGTACAAACAGGCAGAAAACAGCAAGCCCCCCAATATGACCCGGATGACCCTATACTTCGCGGATGCGGACATCATGTTCCTGGTGCCGGTGACTCGAACCATAGCCTTGACCAAAAGCCCCATACGGGAAACCTTGACCGAGCTTTTTCGCGGGCCGGCCCCCGGCAGCGGGCTTCTCTCCGCATCCGCTGAGCTGGGTCTGAGGGACCTGGCCCTCCGTACCGACGGCACGCTGCGGATCGATCTGCCGGCGCAGGTCGTGCAGGCAACCGCCGGCTGGGGCAGCAGCATTTCGATGTTGACCCTCGACTCAATCCTGCATACGGTCGGGGAGTATGCTGCGGTCAAGCAGGCCCAATTCCTGGTCGGCGGCAAGACGGTTACGACGCTGTTCCACGGGCTGGCCGCCGGGGAGCCGATCCCGGTGCCGACCCTGACCAGCGGCGAGAGCCATCTGACGGTTTACTACGCGATCCTCGCGGGCAGCCGCGCGTATCTGGTCCCGGACCAGACCGAGGTCGCGCGGGCGGACACGGTGACGCTCATCAAGCGGGCCGTCGACCAGCTCAGCAAGGGCAAGAAGGTCGGAGACTACCAACTGTACCCCACGCTGCCGGGCAACGTCACCCTTCTCGGCGTCGACCTCTCGGGCAAGACCGCGATGGTCAACTTCAGCGGCGAATTCGCCGAGCTCTTCACGATGGACCCGGCGCGGCAGGCACTGGTCTTGGATTCGCTCCTGTACACGCTGACCTCGTTCCCCGAAGTCGAGCAGGTGCAGATACTGGTAGAGGGACAAAAGCTGCAGAAGATGATCGGCAACCGCAACATCGGCGAGCCGCTGCGGCGTCCGCAGTGGATCAACCCGGAGTAACGGCGGGAGGAGACGTGCCGCCCCGTTTGGTTGGCTGTTGGTTGGTTGCTTGGTTGCTTGGTTGGTGCTTTGTGGGAAGCAGCAAATGCTGAAACCTGCTTCCTACAAAGCAGGTCGGTATCCGAACTTGCTTTCCTGAGAGCAGAAGAGGGCTTGATGCTCGCCACAGAGCAGGTCATCGGCCCGTTCTGCTTTGCTGGAAGCAGATCGCGCACGCATGTGCTCTGTGGAAAGCAGGTGCCCTGTCCCGAGATCAGAGCGGAGCAATCGGCGTCAGGCCCCTGCGGTCAGGCCTCTGCGGTCAGGCCCCTGCGGTCAGGCCCGCGGGGTCCGGCCGCCCAGTCCCATTCCCGCTCGGCCTGCCTGCTCGGCAGCACCGCCGGACCAGCGCCGTTCGTAGCCGAAGGGGTGAAATGGCTGGCCGCCGAGCAGGTTGGCGACGGTGGCCAGCCGCGCGAGGCCGATCGGGAACCAGACCGACAGCCCCAGGCTCAGCGCGCTGAATGCGGCCCCGCTGGCGGCAACCCACCACGACAGCCGCAAGTCCTGTCCCGACGCGTGCCGGGCCACCGCGAGCAGCCCGACCGACGCCGCGGTTCCGGCGGCCAGCCCGATCAGGCCGACCACGCCAACCTCCAGGTACAGCACCAGCGCTATCTGCGGGCTCGTCAGCCCCAGGGTCTTCATCACGGCCAGCTCGCGCCGGCGATCGAGAAACGACAATAGCATCAGCGCGAAAAGCCCGACGGCAAAGAAAATGTAGAGAAGAAACATGGCCTCGCCGGCGGGGAAGTAGATCGCCCGCTGCAGGTCGCGCCCCCAGACCTGGGCCGTATCGGATCGCAGCAGCAGAGGCAGCGGCGAGCGTTGCGCCAGGTACGGGCCATTTACCTCGGACGGGATGAACCTGTTTTCGATCCACGCGGCAAGGGGCTTGAGGAATGTCTCCGGATGGGCGCACCACATGAACAGCGCCGTGGGCCGTCCCGCCGCGCTGAACTGGTGCTCGCCCACCACCAGAACCGGGCAGGACAGCCAGTCATCACGCGGCTCGTAGAAACCTGCCACCGCAAAGCGGTCCGGGACGCGGCCCAGGCTCAGGCTCTGGCCGCTCGGGCCGACGGCCGGCACAAGGCCGATGCTGCCGCCGGGCTCCTCCCCGGCCTCCTCGCCGACCCCGCCGACCCCGCCGACCCCGTCCACTCCCCGGTACGATACCGGCAGCAGACACTCGCCGCCCGCGGCCGTCCGGCCGCCATCCTGCACGGGCCCGATTTCGCCGAGGACGGCGGAGTTCTCGGGCAGCACAAGGACCTCGATGAGCCCCAGGCTGGTCGCGGCGGTCACGAGGACGCCCGGCTCCGAACTCCGGAGCCAGTAGAGCGAGCGGACCGCGGAGAGATCGTTCGGGCCGATACCGGCGGGAACGTACAGAACAAGGTCACCGGGCAGACGGGTTTGGTCCATGAGACGGCTGGATTGCCTGTACGTGAGGTCGAGGAAAACGGCGTAACCGCAGTAAAAAACCAGGCTGAGCGCGACCACCGCGGCGAGAAGCGCGTTGCGGCGGCGGGCCGACCCGATGACCCGCAGCGCAACCGGGAACAGCGCCCGGACGTTGGCCCTCACCGTCTGTGCTCCACCGGTCTGAGCTCGCCGCCAACCCGGCGCTGTTCGGTGTCCAGGCGCCCGTCAAGCATCCCTAGCACGCGATTGGCGTAGCGGTGGAAAAGATCCGAATGCGAGACGACGACCACGGTCTTGCCCATGTCGCGGTTGAGCCGGGCGAAGAGCTCAACTATGTCATGGGCCCGATGGCTGTCCAGGTTGCCGGTCGGCTCATCGGCGAGGAGGAAATCCGGCTCGTTGGCCATGGCCCGGGCGATCGCCACGCGCTGCTGCTCGCCGCCGGAGAGCTGCGACGGCAGGTGCCGGCGCCGCTGGTCCATGCCCACCAGCGAAAGCAACTCCGCCGCCCGGCGCCGTGCCGCGGGCAGGGGCCGCCCCGCGAACTGCAGCGGCAAGGCGACGTTGTCCTCCGCGCTGAGGTACGAGATGAGGTTAAAGAACTGATAGACAAACCCCATCTTGCTGCGGCGCAGGCGGGCCAGGCCGTCCTCGTCCAGGCGGCTGTAGCGCTGACCCTCGAGAACCACGTCGCCGTATATCGGCCGGTCCAGGCCCGCGAGAAGATGCAGCAGGGTGCTCTTGCCGCTGCCGGAGGGCCCCGCGAGGACCACAAAGTCGCCGGCGAAAATGTCGAGGTACAGGTTGCGGATGGCCCACACCAGTTCGTTGACGTGGTAGGTCTTGGTCAGGTTAACCGCGCGCAGGCTCGGGCTAATCGTCATCACGCAAGGCCTCCGTACAGGTCACTCGGGTCGCGGCCACCGCCGGCAACAGGCCGAACAGGACCGCGAGGCACAGCCCCAGACCCACCACCACGCCGAAGTCGCCAAGCGTCAGCGTGACGATGCGCCCCAAAGACAGGCGGTTGGAGATGAGGGTAAACGTGGAGAGCAACCGGATCGGCCAATACCCGAGGACGCACCCCATTGCGCTCAGCAGGACCGTCTCGGTGAGCACCATGACCGCAACATCGCCCGATTTGGCGCCGAGCGCACGCAGGATAGCGATTTCGCGCCGCCGCTGAGTCAGCAGCACGAGCAGGTTGGAGGCGACTATCAGGGCCGCGATGGTGAAGGCGATGACGGCGAACGCCACATTGAGATCCAGAGGCAGGGCGCGCGGCCTGATCATCGCCGCCAGTTGCTGCCCATCCATCGCCGTCATCAGAGGCTGCGGGGCGCCCGAGAGGTTGAGCGACGCCAGCAGTTCCTGAACGGAGGCGACACGCAACCCGGGGAACTCCGCCCTTATCCGCTCGACCAGGTCGCTAAGGCCGATCAGGCTGCGGGCGCGCACCACGACCGCGTTGGCCGGGGCGGCCGCGAGCCCCCGCTCACGAGCCAGGTCGTCGAGCGCCGCCTGCGGGACCAGCACCGCGCCGGTGCCCCAAAAGACGGGGATCGGCTCACCCTCGATGACCTCGCTGCCCACGACGGTTTCGATGACACCGGCGATGGGGAGGGCAAGCGGCCGCAGGTCCGTGTAGTCGAAGAGCGGCTGCCCGTCGGGCCCGGCGTACCCGCGGGGCACGGCCAGGTTGAGCGTCGCGCCGGCGCCGGCGAAGGTGAAGCCGCGAATCCCGCGGCGTGAATCGACCAGGCCGACCAGGCTATCGCCCTCGACGAGGTACCGCCCCTGGACGAGCAACGTTGAAAGACTCTGGCCCCAATTGGCCCTATCCAGATCCGGATCGCGCCCGAGCAGGAAGGCGCCCGTACGGGGCGTCCATTGGGCCCCCTCCCCGCCCGGCGTCTCAAGCACCGGCCAGATAGTCACGGGCCTTGCGCTCAGCACCTGCGGGTTTTGCGCGAGGCGGCCGAGGACGTCCTGGAGCAGTATGCCGTCGAGCCAGGCCGGGCAGTCTCCGGCGCGCCGGGCGCCGGGGCGCGGGGACAGCGAGCCATGCGTCCAGAGCCACGGCACAAGCTCGCCCCACAGCCCCGCGCTGTCCTGCGGCGGCCGCTCCAGGCGCCACCCCGATGGCTCGGTTGTCTGGGGGTCGAGATCGTGCGCTCCGGAAATGATCTGGAGGCCGGTGAGCACGATGTCGCCGCCGAAGAGGTACCGCTCCGCCAGCTGCGCTCCCTGATGTCTGGAAGGGGCCAGCGAGAGGAGCGAGGTAACGACGAGGGAGGCAACGGCCATGCCGGCGATGGCCAGTACCGAGCGGCTGAGGTTGCGGCGCACGTTAACCAGGCCAAGGGAAACAAAGATCAAGCCGCCGACCCTCCCCGCCCCCGGTCACCCGCTCCAAATACGCCACCGCGTTGCCTAGCTCAGTCCTGATTGGCAGTCAGGAGTAATACGGACCGGAGGTGATGAGGTTTCGGCTTGTACCAGGGCGGGTGCATCAGGCCTGAATGGCCCGGGCAGGCTTAGCCGGGGTGATCGGCGTGCATGACCCAAGACGCAAAGCCAGAGTGATGGTACCCATCGGCTACCTGGTTGTGGCCCTGTGCTTTTTCGCCCTTGTCAGTTCGATCCTGGCCGGAAGCGTCCTGCGCACGGTCGTCGCCGTCGGCTGCGTCTACCTTGCCTTGACCGCGCTTGACCATAACCGCGAGGTCCTAGCCACGCGCGGGCACGTCGATCAAGGCGTTGTCGATGAGGCGGGTGCGGCCGACGAAGGCGGCGAGGGCGACTAACACCGTTCCCTCAAGCCGTGTAACAGGTGCCAGCGTGTCCGGATCCGCCACCGCCACATAGTCGACGCGCGCGAGGGGCTCGCCCTCCATCCGCTCCCTGATCGCCGCCGCAAGCGCAGCGCCGTCGCGCTCGCCCGCCAGGATCCGGTGCCTTGCCATCTCCAGCGAATCGTGCAGGACTGTCGCCGCCCGGCGCTCCGCGGTGGCGAGGTAGGCATTGCGCGAGCTCATGGCCAGGCCGTCCTCGTGACGCACCGTGGGCACGGTCACCATCTCGATGTCGAAAGCCAGATCGCGGACCATGCGGCGGAGCACCACCGTTTGCTGGTAGTCCTTTTGGCCGAAATAGGCCCGGTCGGGGAGGACGATGTTGAACAGCTTGGCTACGACGGTGGCGACGCCACCAAAATGCCCCGGGCGCGATGCCCCGCACAGCACCGTTCCCAGGCCGTGGACATCAACGTGAGTGCCGAATCCGGGCGGGTACATTTCCTCCACCGCGGGGTAAAAGACGACGTCGGCCCCGGCAACCGCGGCAACCTGGAGGTCCCGCGCAAGGTCGCGGGGGTATGACTCCAGGTCCTCGCGCGGCCCGAATTGCAGCGGGTTGACGAAAATGGTGACGACCACAAACCCACAGTCCGCGCGGGCCCTGCGGATCAGTTCGGCGTGACCCTCGTGCAGAAACCCCATCGTGGGCACGAGGCCGATGCTCAGCCCCCGTGCACGCGCATCCCCTACAAGCTGCCGCACGCCCTGCACCGTAGCCGCAAGTTCCATCCCGAAACCCCCTGGCGAGATGCGGCCGGCTTCCCCCGGGGCCGCATATTGGTCCTGTATGGGAGAAACTAACCGCGGTGAATTGGATGCCCAACACAGATAGTAGCGGCGCGGGCAAGGACCGGCAAGGGCCCGACGGCGGCCGGCCGGCATTAAAGAACCCGCTGCCGCCCCCCATAACCCAGTTCGAGACGCAGGGCTCGGCGATGCCGGAGATCCCCGAGGAAACCGGGGGGCCGGGACAGGCGGGCCAGGAGCAGCCCCCCAAGGGGGGGCTGCTTGCGCGCCTGCTCGGCGGCCGCGGCAAGGAGCACAGGCAGGGCAAGGAGCACAGGCGGGGCAAGGAGCACAGGCGGGGCAAGGCTGAGGACCATTACGATTTCGCCACTCCGGGACGGGTAGCTTCCCCCGATGAACTGCGCATACTGCCGACCTCCTTCCGGCGCGTCGAAGTCAGCCCGGAACTGGAAGCCAACCGCGCCTACCTGCGGCAGGCCTTTGGGGAGTCATGGGATGTGGTTTACCGCGACCTGGTTATCGGCGATGTGGAAAGGCCTGCTCTGCTGGTATTCGTGGACGGGCTGGTGGACAAGGAAGCCATCCACCGGTTCGCCATTTTCGCGCTGACGATCGAGGCCCGGACGGCGGGGCTGGGCCCGCCGGGCGGCCAGCACCGGCTTCTGGACGTGCTGCAGAGCAAGGTCATCGGCTTCGGCGAGCTCAGGTTGAGCGCCGACGTGGCCGAGATCGCGGACCGTCTGGTCGGCGGGGAGACGGCGGTGTTCGTCGCGGGCGAGACGGCCGCCATTGTCATGGACACCCGCGGCTGGCGCGACCGGGGCATCCAGGAGCCGGCCACCGAGGTTACGGTTCGGGGGCCGCGCGATGGTTTTAACGAGACGCTCA
>JAUYEG010000161.1 GCA_030691505.1 Bacillota bacterium
TTTACCATTTGAGGTATTATTTATGGAGAAAAAAATAGGTTAAAGATAGTGTAAGTAATGTCAAAGAGGGGACGCCTTCGCCTTCCGTGGCTACAGTGGCGGCTTACTCCATATATCACCGCGTTACTGCTAGCGGGGCGCGGTTTTTCGAAGATATTGGTTCGAAGAAGAAGGCTGAATCATGAGGTTATTTCAGGATGTTATTCATGAAGTTGGCGCGCCCACATCGATACAGCTAAGTAGAAGTATTACTAAGCTGTATCGACGTCAGTAACGCGGGGACGTTAAATGCCATTCGAGCTAAGAAAGTGAAAAAAGAATAAAAATGGAAGAACTAAAATTAGCATTATTTGCATCACATAATGGAAGCAATATACAAGAAATAATTAACGCATGCAAGAAAAAGGAATTACATGCAATACCATGTATTATAATTTTAAATAATTCAGAATCAATAGTATTAAAAAGAGCAAAAGAAGAAAAAATACCATTCAGACACTTAAGTTCAAAGACTCATCCTGACTTAAATGATTTAGATACAGAAATATTGGAAACTTTAAAAAAATATAATGTTAATTTAAGGGCGTTTCTGTGGAAGATTTATTAAAGTAAATTTTTATGGATAAAAAAACTTTATTACAACTCATTGGTCCACTTCCTACTAAAGTTGATTTAGGTACTAACATTCTTGAATCAAAAGACTGGGGTTCTTATATTCGCGAAAAAGTTGAATATAGTGCTGAAGCTGGCGATAGAGTCCCGGCTTATCTTCTTATTCCTAAAAATCTGAAAGGGCCAACGCCTGCCGTTTATTGTTATCACCCGCACGGCGGAAATTTTGAGCTTGGAAAAAGTGAAGTAGTAGGACTTGCTGGCAACCCCGATCAAGCGTTAGCAGTAGAATTGGCAGAACGCGGATATATTACTTTTGCGCCAGACGCAATTGCTTTTGAGGAAAGAAACTGGACTGAAGATAAATCAGGAAAAGCAGAATATTTTGAGTTGGCTACTAGACTTGTCAGAGGCCATACATTACTCGCAAAAGTTCTACACGATATGTCGGTTGGTCTTGACTATCTAGAGAGCAGACCCGAGGTAGATAAAACTAAAATTGGTTTTATTGGCCACTCTTATGGTGGACGTATGGCCATTTGGTCGCCAGCTTTTGATAAAAGAATAAAGGTTTCTGTATCAAATTGTGGTTGCGTTAACTATAAAGATTCACTGTCAAGAGAAGCTGGAATCCAAATGGAGTTTTGCGTACCAAATATTATGCAAAGTGGCGATATTGAAGATGTAGTTAAGATGGTAGAGCCAACTTCCATTTATATTTCAGCTACCGACGATGATAAGTGGAGCAAAGGTGCTCAAAAAATTTACGATTATGCAAAATCTGCGTTTGCAGACGGAGAATTAAAATTGAAAATTTGGCCTGGGAAACACATCTTTACAAAAGAAATGAGGGAAGAAGCATACTCATTTTTGGATAAGTATCTGAAAGAATTTGCTGCCAAAGAAAAGCTATGAAATCGCCTTTTTTATAACTGCATTCCCCGCCATTTTTTATCACTCTGATCATAGTGGACTTTTAATATTTTTAAGTTTTGGGGCTATAGTTACGGATTTTTAGCTCTTTAACCGCCTGCTCTAATTGTTTTTGCATAATTTGTATAACTTTGATAAATTGAAATAACTTTAGCTTGTTTTCAATTTAAAATATATTCGTATAATATGAACTAATTAGATTAATTTATGAAAATAATTCGCATAAAAACGAGTTAAATGCCATGCCAAAGCGACAATAAAGGATTGAATATATGAATGATTATAACAAGATTGCATATTGTGGACTTTTTTGTGGAGCATGCAAAACATACTTATGTACAATAAATAATAAGCTTAAAGAATTATCAGAGGAAACTAAAATTCCAACTGAATTATTGTATTGTGAAGGCTGTAGATCAGATAATACATCATTATATTGTAGAAATTGTGCTATGAAAAAGTGCTGTATAAAAAAAGGAATTTTTTCTTGTAATGAATGTAAAGAATTTCCTTGTTCAGTCTTAAATGCATTTGAAAGTGATAAACATCCACATCATAAAGGAGTTATTCGATCATTATTAGAGTTAAATGAACTTGGTAAAGATAAATGGATAGAGCATAAAAAAGACAGATGGAGTTGCAATTATTGTAATGAACCTTATTCCTGGGATGAAAATAGATGTAAAAAATGCGGGAATAATATTGATGGATTATAAAATTGCTTTGGTACGGCATATAACAGCCGATATACGCTATCGCCAACAGAAGAGGGGTTGACTCATGAAATACCACGCCGTCATTTTCGATCTCTTCGGAACATTGGTTGACAACTTTTCCTTTCAGGAACACGAACGGAT
>JAUYEG010000036.1 GCA_030691505.1 Bacillota bacterium
TTCTCGATGAGGCCTGGCAGCTCAAGAAGACCATGGCGGAAGGGATAACATCGCCTGAGATTGACCGGATGTACGATGCGGCGCTCGGAGCCGGCGCGACGGGCGGCAAACTACTGGGTGCGGGCGGCGGCGGTTTCCTGCTCATCCTGTGCCCTCCGGAGCGTCAGGCAGGCGTCAAGCAGGCCTTAGGGGCATATCGGGAGTTGAGGGTCCGCCTCGAGCGCGGCGGCACCCAGATCATCGCTGACGACGAACGGCCGGAAAAGGGATTCTGGCGCACGGACTCCACAAGCAGGACTTAACTCCAAGCAAAAGACCCGGCATATCGCCGCGTTGGACTAGAGATCCGCGCAGTCCGATACCTCACCAAACCAACTCCGTGAGACCCCCTCCAGTCGGTGGCGCGTAAGGGCCATGTGGGTCCGGTCCTTAACGGCGTCTTTACACACTCCAGGGTAGTATCCGGTGAGGGGAGTCCCGGTGGGCATCTCCTATGGTCATATGTCCTGCCCGTGCTGGCGAATAGGAGGAGGTGGTGCGACCCCATGCGGCGTTTCACCGGTCTGGTTGGAGCGAAGCTCTGCGCTGTCGCTGTTGTTGTGCTGGTGTTGGTGGTTGTTGCCGGTGGCTGTCGTACGCAGTCCGCCCTGGGAACAGGTGCCGTTCAGGGAGCCGGGACGTGGGCAACCGGCACGGCTGCCCGGGGCAATATCAAGGTCACCGTTACGGGCTCCGGCGCCCTTGAACCTGGCGCATCGGAGGAAGTGCGCACGGCCGTGACCGGCACGGTCCGGAGGGTTCTGGTCAAAGAAGGCGATGCCGTTATCGCCGGACAGGTGCTGGCGGAGCTCGAGAACGAGGACGTCCGGCTGGCTCTGGAACAGGCCCGGCTCAACTACGACATTGAGTCGGAGCGGCTGGAGGAGATGCGGGCCGGAGTGTCCAGCGGGGTCTCTGAATCACAGGTGCGTGCCGCGGAGCTGAAGGTAGAGACTGCCCGTCTTACTCTTGAGGCCCGACAGAAGGCGGTAGAGGACCTCACCGTCAGGGCTGCGGCTAGCGGGCAGGTGAGCAAGCTCGACGCAGGCGTTGGTGACGATGTGTCCTCCGGGGGCACGTTGTTGACCATACTGGTTGGCCCGTATGCACGGGTCCGCGTACCGGTCCCCGAGGAACGAATCGCCACAGTCAAGGCGGGGATCCGGGCAAGCGTCATCCTCTCGCCACTCCCATCGGTGCACATGGTGAAAGTGAGCCTTGGCGAAACATCGGTCTATGGGCTCAAGGTAGGTGACCGGGTCAGAGGCGCAGTGCCGGGGCTCTGGGTGCCCGGGCAGGGTCTGGCGTCGGAAGGCACGGTGACCCAGATCGAGCAGTCGGGCAACCTGTTCGTCGTCACCTGCAGGCTTCCCGGCCTGCCGGCGGACGTTCTCGCGGGCGCGCGCGTCTCGGTGGAGCTGTATCCGTCGCAGAGGCACGATGGGGTGCTGGCGATCTACGGCGGAGGCTCGCTCTACCTGGCCACGGACGATAAGGGGTTGGAGCTGCAGCATATGGCCGGATTAGGTCACGGGGCGTCGGTGATTTCGGTCAACCCTCAGGGTGTACCCGACGCGACGGGCAAGGCCAGTTTCGAGGTAACCGTTCAGCTTGACGGCTACCCCGAGGGCGCCCTGGCCGGAGTGTCCGCACACACGTGCCTGTTCCTGCCCGCCGGGCCGTACAGCGCCACGTCTGTACTGGAAACCGAACTGCGCAAACAGGTCACATCTGCCGGCGGCAAGGTGGCGATGTGCTTCGCACGGGCAGGCGACCTCGTCGTGCAGGGCCAAGCGCTGATGGTGCTGGACAACGACACTGTGCGCAATCAGCTGGAGCAGGCACGTAACGACCTGGCGGTGCAGGAGAACAGCCTCCGCGAGCTTACCAGTCCGGCATACACCGCACGCGAGATCCTGTCCCAGGAACTCAAGTTCAGACAGGTTGAGCTCGCATTGGACGCACGGCTCCGCGATGCGGAGGCGCTGCTGGTCAAGGCGCCAGGTTCGGGCAAGGTGGTCTCCCTGAACTCAGCCGTCGTGCCTGGCCGCAGCGCATCCACCGGTACTCTGCTCTGCCGCATCGCCAACTACGACAGCATGCGGGTGACGATCCAGGTCGACGAACTCGAGGTCGCCCAGCTGCGGCCCGGCATGCCCGCCACCGTTGCGGTCGATGCGCTGCCAGGAAGCACCTTTGCAGCGCAGATCGCGTCAGTCTCGCAGGAGGGCGTGTACCAGCAGGGAGTGTCCAAGTTTGCCGTCGTTCTCACGGTGGAGGGTTCGCCCACGCTGCGCTCACAGATGACGGCCACACCCACGATTTCGGTGGCCGAGAAACGTGACGTCTTGCTCGTGCCGGCTGAAGCCGTTGTGTTCCTGGGCGGCGAACGCGGCGAGGTCACAGTCGTCAAGAACGATGGGACGACCGCTACTCAGGAAGTCACGATCGGCCTGCATAACGATGCGTCCGTGGAGATTACCGCAGGCCTTGAGGCCGGAGCTCAAGTGGTGACCGGCGTGGTCGGCTCCGGCACGAACCGGGGCATCGGCGGGTCTACTATCCCCGGCTTTACTGCGCCGGGACAGGGCCAGCAGATAACCCGGCCCAGGTAGATGGTGATCGCCATTGATCGACCTTAACCGGGTCAGCAGAACTTACAGCGGTGCCCGCCCGGTTCACGCCCTGCGCGACGTGGACCTGAGTATAGGGGCGGGCGAGTACGTGGCGATCATGGGGCCCTCCGGATCGGGCAAGTCGACGCTCATGAACGTCATGGGTTGCCTTGACCGGCCAACGGCCGGCAGGTACCTGCTCCAAGGGCAGGAGGTGAGCGCGATGCGCCCTCCGCAGCTGGCTGACGTACGTAACAGGATGGTCGGGTTCGTTTTTCAGACGTTCAACCTGCTGCCAAGGCACACCGCGGCGCAGAACGTTGAGCTGCCGCTGGTCTACCGGGGCATGCCGGGCGCCGAGCGCCGCCGCCGGGTGCGGGAAGTCCTGGAGCGAATCGGCCTCACCGAGTGGTCAACCCACCGGCCGAGCCAGCTGTCGGGAGGCCAGCAGCAGCGCGTGGCGATCGCCAGGGCCCTCGTCGGCAGGCCGTCGTTTCTGCTTGCGGACGAGCCCACCGGCAACCTCGACAGCCGGTCGGGACAAGAGGTGATGGTTTTGTTTGAGGAACTGAACCGGGACGGCACCGCGGTGGTTCTGGTGACGCACGACGAGCGCATCGCCGCACATGCCTCCCGGACGATCCGCCTTTTCGACGGACGGATCGTCAGCGACCAGCCCAACCCGAGCCCGCTCGACGCACGTGAGCAGCTCGCCAGGTTCACTGAACAGGCGGCGGCCTCGGGGTCCGGGGGGGGTGACGGCTCATGAGCCTGATCGAGGCGGGGCGCGCCGCTATCGGCGCCGTGGTGACCAACAAGCTGCGCACCTTCCTGACCGCGCTTGGGGTCGTGATCGGTGTCGCCGCGGTCATCGCTCTGGTCTCCGTCGGCTACGGCGCCTCGCAAGCCATTGCCGGGCAGATTGCGGCCCTCGGGACCAACCTGCTGACGATCACCCCGGCCGATAGCCGCGTGGCGCTTGGCCTGGCGGATGCCGAACGGCTCGCTACGCGCGTCGCGTCGCTCACCGACGTCGTTCCCACCGTGTCCAGCCGCGGCACTGTCAAGTGGCGCCTGAACTCGTATGACACAACGGTCATGGGGGTCTCCTCGGGCTACCTCGCTCTCCGCGGCTACGCACTCAGCGGGGGACGTTTCCTCACCTCGGTTGACCTGGATCTAAACCGCAAGGTGGCCGTGGTCGGGCACACCGTCGTCGGAGAGCTGTTCAAGGGCCAGGAACCGGTTGGACAGCAGGTGATGGTTCTGGGACAGCAGTTTACGGTGGTGGGTGTGCTGGACGAGAAGGGAGCGAGCATGGGGATGAGCCCCGACGACGTGGTGCTGATTCCCGTGACGACGGCGCAACGCCTCAATTCGAGCGACCGCCTGACAGCCATATACGCCCAGCTGAGCGACCCAGCGCTTGCCGCTCCGACCGTGGCTCAGATCCAACGGATCTTCGAACTGCGTTTTGGCCGGTCGGGTCAGGTCCGGGTTCAGAGCCAGGATGAGTTGCTTGAGACGGTGGAAACCGCCAGCCGCACGACGACCATGATGCTTGCGGCCATCGCCGGCATATCGCTGCTGGTCGGGGGCATCGGGATCATGAACATAATGCTGGTCTCGGTCACGGAACGCACCCGGGAGATCGGCCTGCGTAAGGCGGTGGGCGCCAAGCCCAGGGACATCACCGGCCAGTTCCTCCTGGAAGCCCTTCTGATCAGCCTGGGCGGCGGGGTGATCGGTGTCGGTGTCGGCATCGCGGCTGCCGAAGCGCTCGGAAGGTACGGCAGCTGGACGACCTCCGTGTCGCCCGACTCAGTTGTCATGTCGTTTGGCTTCGCTGCGATGATCGGCGTCGGGTTCGGGCTCTATCCCGCTCTCAAGGCTGCGGGCATGGACCCGATCGCCGCGCTGAGGTACGAGTAAGCTCACACCCGGCACGGGAGACGCGGAAAGGCCCAGGGCCGAACGCCCTGGGCCTGCTCTTTCCTGGTCGGAGTGGGGAGATTCGAACTCCCGGCCTCTTGAACCCCATTCAAGCGCGCTACCAAACTGCGCCACACCCCGACGTCAAGCGAGCCGCGCTCGCTCATGCACAGTGATTATACATCAGCGCAGATGCCGCTTCAAACGAACCGAGCCCGATGAACCGAGCCTGATGCCGCGCGTGCAAACCAGGCGCGAATCGAGGGCTTGATTACTTGCCGCTGACCGACTCCTTGAGCAGCCTGCCAGCCTTGAACACGGGCGCCGTGCGCGGCTCGATCTTCATGGGCCTGTTTGTGCGCGGGTTGCGTCCCACCCGGCCCGCGCGCCTGCGGACGCCGAATGTGCCGAAACCGACGACAGACACCTTGGTCCCGGCGCTCAGGGACTCCGTGATCGCCTTGAACACGGCCTCAACTGCCAGGCCCGCGTCCTTTTTCGTAAAACCGGTGGTTGCGGCTACTTTGCTGATAAGCTCGCTCTTGGTCATCGTGCAGCCTCCCTAAGCAAGATATTCATATGTCCAGCGGCTGGACGGACCCGCCAGGGCCCGGAGCACTTCGCCCCTATTCGCGCCTCCCTATCGGTCTCCTGCACAGGCAAAGCCCCCCGCTCCCGAAGGGCGGGGGGCTTGGGGCCGCCGGGTGGTTTCGTCAGATGATAATGCAGATCAGTCCGCCGCTGCCCTCGTTGACGATGCGCTCCAGCGTCTCCTGCAGCTTGACGCGGGCGTTCTCAGGCATCGCCACCAGCTTGCTCTGGATGCCCTCACGGACCAGGTCGTGCATGGACTTGCCAAAGATGTCGGACTGCCAGATTCTCTTCGGGTCGTCCTCGAACTCGCGCATCAGGTACTTTAGCAGCTCTTCGCATTGTTTCTCGGTGCCGATGATCGGCGTGACCTCGGTCTCGATGTCCGCGCGGATCAGATGCAACGAGGGGGCGCTGGCCCGCAGGCGGACCCCGAAGCGGCCGCCCTGCCTGATCAATTCGGGATCCTCGAAGTTCATCTCGGCAAGCCGCGGCGGGACCACCCCGTACCCGGTCTGCCTGGCATCGCGCAGCGCCCCGGCCAAGATGTCGTACTCGCCCTTGGCCACGGCGTAGTCCTTCCAAAGGTGCAGGATGGCTTTCTTGCCCTCAACGGCCTCGCCGGCAATTTCGCTGAGAACCTTCATGAAAAGGCCCTCGTCTACGGTTAGGTCGATCGCCGCCACGCCGGTGCCCATGTCCATGGACTTGAGAACCACCGACTCCGCCAGGTCCATTTCCCCGAGCCGCCGGAGGGCGCCGGCGACATCGCGCAGCCGGTGGACACCCTGGAGGGCCTTCTCGAGGTAGTCCTCAAATTGCTCTCGCAGCCAGTGGCGCGGTTCGAGCTCCTCCAGCCAGTCCGGCAGGTTGACGTTCATCGACCGGACCGGGAACTCAAGCAGGACCCTCTCGAGCAGGACGGCGATGTCGTCCGCGCCGAGATTCAGGCAGTCGACGGGAAGCGTCGCCACGTCGTGCTTGGCCTCAAGCTGCTCGCAGAGTTCGCTGGTATCCTGCTCAAACGGGTGCACGGAGTTGACCAGGATGATGAAGGGCTTGTGGATCTCCTTGAGCTCGGCAATCACCCGCTCCTCGGCGTCGACGTACGCGGCGCGGGGGATGTCGGCGATGGATCCGTCCGTGGTTACAACGATGCCCAGGGTGGAATGGTCGGCGATGACCTTGCGGGTGCCGATCTCGGCCGCGTCCTGGAACGGTATCTCGTACTCGAACCAGGGAGTCAGGACCATCCGCGGCCTCCCGTCCTCCTCGTAGCCCAGGGCCCCGGGGACCGTGTAGCCGACGCAGTCGACCATCCGCACGTTGAGGTGGATGCTGTCGTGGATCGTGATACCGACGCCGTCCTCCGGCACGAATTTCGGCTCGGTGGTCATGATCGTGCGGCCCGCCGCCGGCTGCGGCATGGAATCAATGAGCCGCTGCCGGACCTGCGGTTCGACGACATTGGGCAAAACCAGGTGTTCCAGGAACCGTCTGATGAACGTCGATTTGCCCGTGCGCACCGGGCCGACAACGCCGATGTAGATATCCCCGCCCGTGCGCTGGCTGATATCGCGAAAGATATCGAATTTCTCCACCGCTCCGTTCCCCCCCCGGAGTCTAAGCATCGCTACATCCTATGAGGACAACTAGTGGATATACCTCGCCGGGAGGAAAAGCGGCAAAACCGGGAACGTGAGGAAACGTCGTTGCAACGCGCCTGTGACGGCGGGGGCGGCGAAGAGGGCGGCGTGGCGGCGGCGACGGAGGCACTGCGGACAACTGCGTGAAATTGGGGAGGTTGATTGGAGAACTGAGGTTGCCTCTGCCTCTAGCGGCCGGGAGCGAACACGGCCATGCGCACCTCGTCCACATGGAGGCCGTCGACCAGGTGCTGGCCGCGGAGGATCCCCTCGACCGCGAACCCGCACTGCTCGTAACAACGTATGGCGCGATGGTTGAGGGCAAGCACCGACAGCGTCACTTTTCGCAGGGACATCTCGCGAAAGGCGTGGCGGAGGACGGTCCGGACCGCATCGCGTCCGCATCCCTGGTCCCAGCAATCCTTTTCGCCGATGACGATGCCCAGATCGGCGGTACCGCTGCGCCAACTGATCTGGTGCAGCCCGCAGTTGCCGATGTGCCTGTCGCTTCCCCGCAGGCAAACGGCCATTTGCCGGTCGCGGTCGCCGGTGCCGCGGGCGGCGCGCTCAAGCCACTCGCGTTCGGCGAGCCGCGAGATGGGCCACCCCCCGAGAAGCATGTAGCGGGTGACCTCCGGATCGTTGACCCATCGCCAGCACAGATCAAGATCCTCGACCTCAACCGCCCGCAGGTAGATCCGGTCCCCAATAATCATCGCCTTGTCCCCTCCCCTTTTCGCGCAGGCTGGACCGGCCTCTCCGTCAGGAAAACTCACGTTCGTCGCGCAGGCTGCGCCGGAGGACGGCGCTCAAGGCTTCGGACGCCGGCTTGCCGTCAAACAGCACCTCGTGCATCTGTTGCGTGAGCGGCATCTCCACACCTAGCTCGGCGGCGAGCAGTTGGGCGGCGCGCGTCGTGCCGACGCCCTCCACGACCATCGGTGTGCCGGCGAGGATGTCGGCCAGCGAACGCCCCTTGCCGAGCTCGCGGCCCGCCCACAGGTTGCGCGACAGCTGGCCCGTGCAGGTCAGCACGAGGTCGCCCATGCCGGAGAGGCCCGCGAATGTCAGCGCGTCGGCGCCCATCGCGACGCCGAGGCGGGTGATCTCGGCGAGCCCGCGGGTAATGACCGCCGCCCTCGCGTTGAGGCCGAGCTCCATGCCGTCGACAAGCCCGGCGACGAGGGCGATCACGTTCTTGAGGGCTCCGCCGAGCTCGACGCCGACGATGTCGCGGCGCGTGTAGACGCGGAGCGCCCTGCTTGACGCGAACCAGCTGCGGATACCGCGGTTGAGCTCCTCGTCCGCGGAGGCGACAACGGTCGCGGCGGGCAGACCCCTCGCCACCTCGGCGGCGAAATTGGGGCCCGACAGGGCGGCGACTCCCCCATCCTCCGGACGTCCCAGGCTCTCCGCGAGCACCTGCGACATCCGCCGCAAGGTGGCGATCTCGAGCCCTTTGGAGGACGAAACCACAGCGGCCGATGGTGAGACGTAGCGGCCCACCTTGGCGGAAACCTGGCCCATCGCCTGCGCCGGGGTGCTGAAAACGACCAGCTCCGCGCCGGAAAGCGCTTCCTCGGGGTCCGCGGTGCACCGCAGCGACGCCGGAAGCGTCACGCCGGGGAGGTAAACCTCATTGCATCTGGTTTCCTGGACGTGTTGGGCGAGTTCGGCCCGGCGGGCCCAGAGGTTGACTTTGTGCCCGCACATCCCGAGGACGCAGGCCAGGGCGGTTCCCCAGCCACCGGCGCCGATGACGGCCGCGGCTCCAGTGCTAGACATGCCCGTCTCCAGCAGGCGGCGTCTTGGCAGAGCCGATACGCTGGCCAAACTTGGACTCGGTGCCGGAGAGCAGGCGTCCGATGTTTGGCCGGTGCTTGTAGATGATCACTGATGCGGCGGCCAATGCAAAGATGCGCCTTTCGGGCGGAAAGGGCACCGCCAGCGCGTAGGCCGCGACCGATGCCGCCGCAAGGATCGAGCCCAGCGACACGTAGCGCGTCACGAACACCACGGCGACCAACACTGTGACCCCGAGGAGCACTCCGTAGGGCAGCACGTACAGCGCCGCGCCGGCGCCGGTCGCCACACCCCGGCCCCCCCTAAAGCCCAGCAAGAAGGACCAGTTATGGCCGGCGAACGCGGCCAGCCCGCCGATCACCGCCGCCAGCGAGGGGTTTCCACCCGTCGCGCGAGATATCTGGGCCGCGAGCGCGGCGCCCACGAACCCCTTGAGGATGTCCATGATCAGCACCGGGACGGCGGCACGCGGGCCCAGTGCGCGGAGCACGTTGGTGGCGCCGATGTTGCCGCTGCCGACCTTCTGGATATCGATTCCCCTGGCCTTGGCCAGCCAGAAGCCAAAAGGCAGCGAACCGATGACGTAGGCCATACCGGCGGACAGCAGCAGGGCCAACCCATCACCTCCCAGGCTGAGGACGGCGTTGGACCCGCCGCTGCGGTGTCTGACCGGACCGCCGGGCCACCACGGTCAGGGGGCAGCCGGTGAAGTCGTACGCCTCGCGCAGCCTGTTTTCGATGAAGCGCAGGTACGACCCTGCCACAGCCTGAGGCCAGCTGAAATAGACCGCAAAGGCGGGCGGCAGGCCGGGGAGCTGCTCGGCGCCGCCGCACCTGACCTGGCGTCCGCGGTAGGTGCCCGGCGGGCGCAGCAGGCAGGCGTCGCGGACCAGGTCACCAAGCTCCTGGCGGGGGATGCGCTGACGCCGGGACTCCGCGACGCGCAGAGCCGTGCGGAGCAGGCGGGTTAGATGCTCGCCGGTCTTGGCGGAAACGGCGATCTGCGGCGCCCAGGAGACGAAATAGAGGGCCTCTAGAGCCCTGGTCTGTGCGTCGGTCACCCCGCCGGCCAGCCTGTCCAGGAGGTCGATCTTGTTGATCACGATCACCAGGCCGCGGCCCGAGTCGGCGACGTAGCGGGCCATGCGCTGCTCCTGTTCGGTGATATCCTGGGTGGCATCCACCATCAGCAGCACGACCTCGCTCCGCTGGACTGCGCGCAGCGCCCGCAGCGTGCTCCATCGGTCCAGCCCCGCCTCGATACGCGACGGCCGGCGCAGACCGGCGGTGTCGATGAGCGTAAGCAACTCACCTTCAAACTCAAGAGCAACGTCAACCGCGTCCCGGGTCGTGCCGGGGACCTCGCTGGTGATCATCCGCGACGTGCCGAGCAGTGAGTTTACGAGCGTCGACTTACCGGCGTTGGGCCTGCCGATCACGGCCAGCAAGAGGCGCGACTCGGGCTTATCATCGCCCTTGGGGGGTGCTTCGGGCAGGCAGTCGAGCACCGCGTCCAGCAGATCGCCGACCTGGATCCCGTGGGCGGCGGAGACGGCGTGCGGAGCCCCAAGCCCGAGTGCGAAGAACTCCTGGCTTTGTTCGCGCAGGTCCCCGGTCTCGGCCTTGTTGGCCACGAGCAGCACCCGCTTTTGCGAACGGCGGAGCAGGTCGGCGATCACCTCATCGTCCGGCACCAAGCCGGTCCGGGAATCGACCAGGAAGAGAATCAGGTCCGCCTCCTCGATGGCGGTCTTGGCCTGTGCCGAAACCAGATCGGCGTACGTGCTCGGGGGAGCCTCCAGGCCGCCGGTGTCGACAAGCACGAACCCGCGACCGGACCAGCCGGCGTCGGCGTAGATGCGGTCGCGCGTAACGCCCGGCTCGCGCTCGACAATGGCTGCCCGCGCGGCGAGGATGCGGTTAAAAAGCGTGGACTTGCCCACGTTCGGCCTTCCGACGATGGCCACCAGCGGTTTCATCAGCTCACAGCCCTTCGTTGCGCCCGGCCCAGAATGGACCGCACGAGATCGCCGGGCATCGGCGGGGCCGCCACGGGCGCCCCCAGCCTGCCGGCCAAGTCCGCGAGTGACCAGCCGTCGAGGGTCAGGTCGCCTTCCGCCCGCAAGACGTGGGGAGGCACGAGTATCTGGTCCCACGTCCCCCCGGCCGCACCGGCGCACCGGCAAAGGTCCTCGCCCCCCAGCAGCCCGCCCACGGTCACGGTCGGCCCGAATAGCCCGTTGGCGCAGCCCAGCACCTCCACCGTCAGGCCTTCGATACCCGACAGCCTGACCATCTGCCGTCCGAGCCAGGGGGCGAAAAGCGTGCCCGTCAGGACGAGCACGCGCCGCGCAGGCACGGACCGGGGCAGGGTGCGGGTGGCCAGGCGCCACCGGTGCGTAAACCAGCGTACCATGCCGACCCCGTTGTTGAGCTGGGGGAACTCGCCGTACTCCCCCACAGGCGGCGGCTCGCGTCCGGCGACCAGGTATAGCTCGTCCGCGGTCTGGAGGTCCCCCGCCCCCGCGGCCCGGTAGCGGCGCTGCCAACCTTCTGTGACGCCGAGGATGGTTTCGGCCTCATCGGCGCCGTATGGGCGCAGCCCGCCGCGGGCAAAGCGGGTCACGCCGACGGGCACGACGGCTGTGGAGCGCAGCGGCCGTTGGAGCCGCATCAGGTCACCGAGGGTGGCATCAAGCGCCGGCCCGTCGTTTACCCCCGGGCACAGCACGATTTGTCCATGCAGCTCGATACCGATGCCCCCAAGCTCGGCGAGGAGCGGGAGGATCGGGGCGGCGGCCGGGTTGCCCAGCATGCGCCGGCGCAACTCCGGGTCGGTGGAGTGGATGGAGACGCGCAACGGGGACAGCCGTTGTTCGCGTATCCTCGCGAGATCGGCGTGGGTGAGGTTGGTCAGGGTAACGAAGTTGCCGCAGAGCACCGACAGGCGCATGTCGTCGTCTTTCACGTACAGCGGGCTGCGAAGGCCGGGAGGCAGCTGGTTTACGAAGCAAAAGAAACAGTGATTGGCGCACTCCCGCACGCCGTCGTAGACCTCGCCAACCAGGGCCAGCCCCAGGGGCTCGCCCGGATCCTTATCGATCGCGACATCCCATTCCTCACCGTCCCGCTTTACGACCCGAAGCCGGATGCGGTCGGGAAACGTCCGGAACTGGTAGTCGAGGATGTCCTGCACCGGGTGCCCGTCAATGCCGGCCAACAGGTCACCGGGTTCGATCCCGACGGCGGCGGCAATGCCGCCGGGGGCCACCTCGGCGATCTCGGCTCCTCCCCCACGGGGGGGACCCGGGCGGCGCACCGGTTGCGCCAATGCGAACACCTCCGCCACTAAATGGACGGCTCCGGAGGACAGGGCAGCCGCCCGGAGTCAAGCCATATTATCGGCCATCGGCTTCGTTGTCGCAACCGACCTGGGCCAGAGGCCGCCCTCCGGTCCGCTGCTCCTGTTTCCGCACGGCCAACCGGGCGTCCGCCACAACCGCCTGCAAATCCCGGGCCGACGCGGCGATGCCGACGGCCGCGATCCTCCTGCCGATCGTCACGACGCTCCAGCGGCGGGAAAGGTAGCCGCCGATCCGCACCAGGGGGCTGACGACGCTCAGCGTATCGGCCGGCAGCACATGGCGCGGGCAGGGCCCCATGAGCTCCAACAGGTCCAGTGAGGCCCTCGTCAGTATGCCGCGGGCGCCGTCAAACCCGATGGCGAAGGCCTCGCACCCCCGCTCGTCGCGGCCAACATAGAATGCGTGGCCGATGTCGGAGCTTGCCCGGCGGTCAAAGCCCGGTACCGTCGCAACCTCAAGCGAGGTGACCGGGCCGCCGCGCCTGAGGATACCGCAGTGGATCGCCGCCCCCACGACCGAGGAGTGGGTTGCCCCAAAGCAATGGTAGAGCACCCTTCCCGGCTCCGGCCCGGGCAATTGCTCGCTTGGCGAAAGGATGGAGGGCAAGCTCGCGCCGGGCAGAAGGGCTGCCCGGGCTCGCAGGTCCGGCCAGGATCGCCGGACGGCGCCGGTCATGATTGCGTCCGCGACGCCGTACAGCCCCAGGTGCGTGAGGACGCGCGCCGCCAGGGCCGCCGCCGCAAGAACGGGATCGGGGGCGGGGCACGGCGGGAGCGGGCTCTGCCCGTCCCCCGGCCTCGCGCCGGCCGCGCGCAGCGCCGGCTGTACCCAAAGCCTGCTGCTGCAACCCGCGACGCGGGCAACCTGGCGGAGCACGGTTTCGACGACTGGGCCGGCCCCGCCTCGCGCAAGGCAAAGTATGCTGTTGGCGTCCCGCCCGATGGCGTTCATCCGGCCAAACCGCCGGCTCAGGATTTGCCGCCGGAAGTAGTCGCGCAGGCGGGCGCTGCCGGGCGGCCGGCTGGCCGGAGGCAACATACCACAGGCCATGCCCGCGACGGCGGCGCTCAGATGCCCTGTGGGGCAATGCAACACAAGGCATTCACCCGCCGCCCGCGCCGGGCCGGCCCCTCTGCCCCCGCCGGACGCGCTCTCGCTGTCAAGAGGCCCGCCGCCGGGTCGCGCGATCAGTTTGGCGTCTGTTCCTTGCCCGGGCCGTCGCGTTCGCCGCCCTTGCTCTGGCCCCCCAGGCCGTCACTCATGGCACCTTCGTCAGGATCCGAGCCGTCCCCCGGCCGGGAGCCCCGCCGCGGCGACGACGCGCGGCGAAAACGCCTCGCGGGCCGCCGGGTTCCGGCACGGCGCGGCGCCAGCGCGCTGGCGAATTCGCGGCTGACGAAGCCGCGTAGCTTGTCAGCGGCCTGCCGCCAGCCACCGCTGGCATAGACCAGATAAACCGCTGAACCAACCAGGACGACGAGAACGATCCAGGCCAGGTTGGCCCACGACGAGCGTCCCTCGCCCTCAATGCCCGCCCCGCCGCCGCCCGGCGCCGCTACGCCGAGGATGTCCGCCAACGCCCCACCGATGAGGCCTGCCGTCCGTATGGCCTGGTCCTTGGGGGTGCGGTGCGAGCCTATCTCAACAAGAACCGCCCGCGGCGAAAGGTCCTGGTTGTAGGCCCCGCGGCCGAAGTAAATGCCGCGCATCAGTCCCGGATACTTCTGGTCCATCGTGCTCTTGAAGCTGCGGGCGAAGTTAAGGGTGGTCCGCATCTGCGGATTGGAGCGTCCCACGACCAGCATGGCACGTGAAGTCGGCCTGCCGTCGATGCTGACCGTGTAGGCCTCGGGCGAAGCGGTGTCCCTGTGGATGTCGAGCAATGTGCCCGATCCCTGGCGCATCAGGGCCGTGGCGGTGCGGCGCGAACGCCGGTATGCGCCGCTATCGTGCGGCGCGTGGTGCGTATCGTTGTACTGGACGGTCAGCCCTGCCTGTTTGGATTCGGCAACCAGCCGCTGGGCGACGTCGAAGATGCCGCCTCTGCCGCGGATCGTCCACGTGCCGTCCCCCGGCGTGTAGCTCTCGTCGCCGTGCGTGTGGTATACACCGACGGCGGCTGACTTGGGAGCCTGGGCGGCCACGTCAGCGCCGGTTCCCGCATAGGCGGGATCGGGCTCGATCTCAAGTGAGAAGGTCCCGAGCAGGACGGTCTGGCACCGGTCGTTCTCGACGGATATCACCCGGTAGTGGAGGTTGTCCTCGTTGACGTACTCGTCGCCGACCGTGACCATCAGCCCGGTCTGGAGGATGGCCCTGCCCTCGGGGTTGTAGAGGGTGTAGTGCAGCCCGTCGAGGCGCTCGGCCAGCTCGGGAAATTCGTCGGCCTGAGCGGTCCGGGGGCCGAAGGGCCACCGGCCGGCGCTCTCCAGCTGAATCCCCGCGACGGTGCCGGCGACCAGGAGCAGGGCTAGCAGGACCAGGCCGGGGACGCGGCGCCTGCTACTGCTCTTTCGGCTCATCTTCCTCGCCCTCCCCTTCCTGCTTGCGCCGGGATAGCACCTCGTCGGTCGAGCTTGCTCTGCTCGCTTCATACCTGTGGGGTTCCTCGAGCTCGACCCGGTCGAGGTCACCGCTGCCGGGGCCGCCGCGCGTCGCGCGGGCCTTCTCGAGCCGGGATGCGACATGGGCCGGGTCGGCACGTAACCCCGCTTTATCCCGGCCGTCTCGGCCCGAGACTGGCGCGAAGGCACTGGCATGGCGATCAGGGGAAGGTCTTGAGCCGGAGCGACGTTCACGCGCGCCGCGTTCCCGCGGCCGGGCCGCATCCGATCCGCGTTCGGACATGTCGGGCGCGGGCCTGTCCGGCCCGCCATCCCCCCGTGCGCGGCGCCGGTTGGCCCGCGGTCCGCCGGACGCCAACTCAGCCGTCTCACCGACCAGCTCGGCGACAAGGACCGCAATCAGGCCGGCTATGACCGTGGCGTCCAGCATTCCCGCCCCGCCCAGCCATGCCCGGCCGGGGGTTCGTGTGACCAGCAGCTCGGCCCAGCTGGCGATGTCGGCGAGGGTGACGCCGAGGATGGCCGCCGTGAAGGCCCCGCGACGCGAACGTCCAAGCACATAGGCCAGGAGTCCGGCCACCACGGCGTAGAGGTAGGTTGGATCGACGGGCAGCGCGGGCGCCTCTCGCGGCAGAATGCGCATCAGCCCGTACAGCAGCGCCCCGGCCGCTACGGCTCCGAACACCGCCCTCCACCGCTCGAGCCCGGTGTCCGCCGTCGCGATCAACCAGACCGCCAGCGCGACAGGCACCACGCTGCCCCCGACGTTGACCACCAGTTCGGCGGACCCACGCCAGAGGGTGATGTCAATGAAGCTACCTATGATCGCCAGAATAATGATAAGCAGCGCCTGACGGTCGGTCAGACGCATCCGGTCCAGCACTCGGTGGGCAAAACCGAAGAAGATCAGAATCCCGGCGACAATCAGGATGATCGTGCCGACAGGCATTGGATGCCCTCCTTATCCACTACTTCTGGCCTAGTTTCCCTGAGTGCGGAGGAAAAAAACATCCGTACACCCGCCCGGCAACTGCAAACGGGACGCCCCCATGGGAGGCGTCCCGCCGGTTGTTCTGTTGTCTTGGCGTGCTCAGAGCCTGCTCACGGCCCCGGGCCTGGTCTCAGGGCTTGGGCTCGTCCGGAGATTCGGGGTCCTCTTGTTTCTCCTCTTTGTCGGCGGCGGTCTCGGCCGCCGCGAACGGGGCGTTTTCGTGCCGCCCCTCAGGGACGCCCCGCGCGGCCAGCATCTCGCCGACAGTAACCTCACCGCTGCTCTGGTTAGCCATATAGGAACGGTAGTCATGGCGCGAGCCGTCCTGCTCGACCTCGCGGATGCTGAGGCTGATGCGCCGTGCCTCGTTGTTTACGGCGAGGACTTTGACCCGCACCTCCTGGCCGACCTGAAGCACTTCCTCGGGTTTGCCGATACGGTGCGACGCGATCTGCGAAATGTGCACCAGACCATCAATGCCGTCTTCGAGCTGGACGAAGGCGCCGAAGGGCACCAGCCGCACCACTTTGCCGGTGGTGGTCGAGTTGGCCGGGTACTTGGCCACGGCCTTGGTCCAGGGATCCGGATCAACCTGCTTTTTCCCCAGCGAGATCCGGTTGCGCTCGCGGTCAACCCGGAGCACTTTGACATCGATGGTCTCGCCCTCATGGACCACTTCGCTCGGATGGCCGACACGGCGCCAGGAGAGCTCGGAGATGTGCAGGAGGCCGTCAATCCCGCCGAGATCCACAAAAGCGCCGAAATCGGTCAGGCGCTTGACGACTCCCGTCAGCACGGCGCCCTCCTTGATGCGGTCCCACAGGCCCTCAGCCTTCTCTTTGCGGTCCTCGTCCAGGTAAAGGCGCTCAGACAGTATGACTTTGCGGTCCTTGCGGTCGATTTCAATGACCTTGGCATGGACCTCTTTGCCCACCCATGGGTTAAGGTCGCGCACAAATTCGGCGCCGACGTGCGAGGCGGGGAGAAAAGCCCTTACTCCGAGGTCGACGAGCAGACCGCCCTTGACAGCCTGCGTCACACGGCCCTGCACCGGAGTGCCGGTGGCAAACGCGGCCTGCAGGCTGCCCCACGTGTGCTCCTCGTCCGCGCGCCGCTTGGAGAGCAGCAGGTTGCCCTCTTCGCCCTCAAGCTTGAGCACCTGGACCATGATCTCCTGCCCCACGGCGATCTGGCTCAGGGGATCGGCGACCGACCGTTTGGCCAGCTCGTTGAGTGGCACCATCCCTTCGGACTTGTAGCCGACATCGACCATCACGCCCTCACCGGGCCTGACCTCGACGACACGGCCTGGCACAACGTCACCGACACTGAGCAACCGGACTCCTTCCATGGACGTGGGCCCCTGCTGTTCGTCAGCTTGCGCCACCTCGGCCCCGGCCCCCGCTTGCGGAGTGTCGGCCGGCGCGCCTGCCGCTTGCGGCTCGGTCCCCTGCTCCTGCTGCCCGCCCGCCGGGGCCTGCTGGTCAACCGGACCGGTCCCGGGTTGCTCGGGCTCTGGCTTGGACACGGAATCTGGGGCCTCCAGCGCGCGATCGCGCTCGTCGATCTCCTTCACCTTCGCCACTACCTCCTCGATTAGCCGGTCGGGGGTTGAGGCCCCGGCGGCTATGCCGACCCTCATAGTATTCTGAAACCACGATGGGTCGACTTCCGACGCATCTTCCACATGATAGGTTGCCGCGCCCGCGGCGCGCGCAATTGCCGCGAGGTTGGCGGTGTTTGCACTTGCTCTGCCGCCGACCACGATCACGGTCTCGACACCGGCCGCCAGCAGCCGCACAGTCTCCTGCATACCTGCGGCGACATGGCAGGCGGTCGGCTCCAGCACTGCCTCCGCGGACCTGCGGGCCACAACCTCGATGATTGCCGCAACACGGCCGCCCGGCATCGTCGTCTGGGTGATGACCCCCCAACGCTGCCCTGGAGGCAACTGGGCGGCCTCAACCTCATCGGCGACAACAACCGTGTCCCTGCCGGCGTGGCTGGCTATTGCGCGCACCTCGGTGTGGCCGGCGTCGCCGATGATCAGCACACGCCGTCCCTCGGAGGTAATCCGCCGCGCCGCCGCGTGAGAAAAGCGCACCCGCGGGCAGGTGAGGTCCAGGACCTCGACCCCGCGCTCGCGGGCGGCACAAAGCTCCTCGACTGTCGCCCCATGCGATGGCACAACAAGAACATCGCCGCTGTCAAGCTCGCACGGCGACTTCGCCATTGCCAGGCCAGCCTCCTGCAGCCTTTCCATCACATGCCTGTTGTGGACGATGGGCGCCAACGCAACGATGCGCCGTTTGCCGCCGAGAGCTGTCTCGACGTTTTCGACCGCTTGACGAACGCCAAAACACCAGCCCGCGTCATCGGCGATCACGATCTCCACTACTCCTGAGCCTCCTGCCGCCCCGAAACCCGGTCAGCCGCCAGCACCAGCGGCGCAGGAGCCGGCCGTCCACACAGCTCCGCGATGGAGCGCATGATTTCATTGGAGAGAGCCTGCACGCCTTGCCGTCCCCGGCCCCTTGAGGCCCCGCCGAAGTCCGCCGGGTCCAGGGGGCGGCCCCAGGCCACCTTGACCTGGCCGCCAAGGTTGCCGCGAATCCCCACGGGGATGACCGTCGCGCCGGTCCGCAGCGCTATCGTCGCGGCCCCGGGTTCGGGCTGGCGCAGCTCGCCGGTTCGCGAACGGGCACCCTCGGGGAAAAGCCCCAAGGCATGACCTTGGCCCAGGCGCTCGAAACACGTGCGCAGCGCGGCGCGGTCGATCTGGCCACGCCGCACCGGAAACGCCCACAACGACCGGTACAGCCAGTTCATCATCGGGCTCCGGAACAACTCGCTCTTGGCCATGAACGTGATCGGCCGCCGTGGGCAGGCTGCGGCCACGATGACCGGGTCAAACCAGTGGGCGTGATTGGGACAGATGATGACGGGGCCGGCGGCAGGGATGACATCCGCGTTCTCGACCCCGAAACCGCGGAAGAGCCGCAGGTAGATATGACCCAGATCGCGCACCAGATAGTAGACGATCACTGCAGCGACCTCCCGCCGTGCCGGAACATGTGCAGGGCGATGACGCACTCGCAAACCTCGTCCGCCGTCAGCAGAGTCGAGTCGATCACGGTCGCGTCGGGCGCGACCCGCAACGGGGAGTCCGCGCGCCGCCGGTCGATCCGGTCACGGCGTCCCATGGCCAGGAACTGCTGGAGCGCCGATGTCCTCCTGCCGGCCGCGCGGAGCTCCTTGGTCCTGCGGTAGACCCTGTCGCGCCTCGCCGCGGTGAGGAAGACCTTGGTGCCGGCAGCCGGAAGCACGGCCGTGCCGATGTCACGCCCCTCCATGACCACCCCGCCCAGCGCCGCAAGCTGACGCTGCAGCCTCTGCATCTTCTGCCGGACCTCCGATCTGGCCGACACAGGCGAAACCCACCGGTTGATCCAGGTGGAGCGGATCTCCGCCGTCACGTCCTGATTGTCCAGGAACACGCGGCTTTCGCTCTGGTCCTCAGGCATGAGCAGCCGGACGTCGGTGGCCCGCAGCAGATCGCGCAGCGACTGGGAGCACAGAGGGGTTCCGAGCCGCAACACCTTTAGTGTGATGGCCCGGTACATCGCCCCGGTGTCGACGTAGAGATACCCGAGGCGGCGGGCGACGAGGCGTGCCACCGTGGTCTTGCCCGCGCCGGCCGGGCCGTCAATCGCCACCCAGGCCGCGGAGGACATATTGAGGTTGGCGTTCATAGCGGGACCATTTCTACGGTAGAGGTACGTTACCTCCCGCGAGCCGCCCCCGGCCAGGCGGGACCCCGCACCCAACCCAGGGTGGCAAGCCGCCCGCCGGCCTCGACGGGCAGCCGCAGCGGCAGCAGCATCAGGGGCTCTGAGAGCTGAGCACCCGTCACGATGAGCCGCGGTGAGGCGCGGGCGTCGATCTCGACAAGATCGCCTTCGCGCACCGGCACGGTCACCTGACCCTGGTTCAGAGCCGCCACAAACCGGCCCTGGACCAGAAGCCTCGCGCGGGCGCCCCCCTCCAGTTGCAGGGTGAGATAGCCCTGCAGGGGCTCTGACGGGGCCGGCAGCTGCAACCGGGGTGGGAGTACGCCGGGCGGGCGCGAAGCCGGAACCGGGCCTGCCGGCCACTCGGCGGCGAAGACAGCCAATGCGGCGGCGATGCACAGGGCCGCCGCCACGGCGGGCTGCAGGCGGGCCCGGCGCGTGCCGGCGAACCGCATTGAGGGTCGATGACTGGCCGGGGGATGTGCCATACACCATCATGGTATGTCCTCCCGCTGGTCTGATGCCGCGGCCGCGGCGGCGGCGCCGCCGGCCACCCAGCCGGTGGAGAAGGCGATCTGGAGGTTGAAACCGCCGGTGAAGCCATCCACGTCGAGTACCTCCCCGGCAAAGAACAGCCCGGCCGCGAGGCGCGACTCCATGGTCGCCGGATTGACCTCGCGTGTGTCCACGCCGCCGGCCGTGACGATCGCCTCGCCGAAACCCCTGGTTGCGGTCACGGTCATGGAAAGGCCCTTGAGCAGCGCAACAAGACCCAGGCGTTCAGGGCGCGTCACCTCACGGACCCGCTTTTGGGGGTCGATTGCGCTGAGCTCGACGACCGGCTCGATCAGCGACGACGGCAGAAGGCCGCCGAGGGAGTTGCGGAACTCCCGGTTGCTCGCCGCCGCAAAATCGCGCTGCACCCGCTGGTCCAGCACCTCCGGGGAGAGAGCGGGCTTGAGATCCACGCGCACCGCGACCGCGTCGAGCCCCTCCGTCGCCAGCGCGTGGCTGATGGCGCGGCTGGCTCGCAGCACAATCGGGCCGGAGAGCCCGAAGTGGGTAAAGAGCATCTCTCCGTGCTCACGCGCCAGCGGGCGACTGGCGGGGTCCCCCGGCCTATAGGCGGTCAGCGTGACATTGCGGAGAGAGAGGCCCGCGATCCGCGATACCCAGTCTTCGGAGCAGACCAGCGGCACCAACGAAGGAAAGGGCGGCACGATGCGGTGACCGGCGGCGCGGGCAAAGCCGTGGCCGTCTCCGGTCGACCCCGTGCCGGGGTAGGCGAGCCCGCCGGTTGCAACGATCACGGCGCCGGCGGGGTGGCGCCTGCCCCCGGCGGCAATCACGCCCTCGACGCGCGGGCCCGCGCCGGAGCCTGGGGCCCGGCTCACAATAAGCTCCGTGACCCTTTCCTCAAAGGAAAAGGAGGCCCCCTGGGCGACGGCATCGCGCACGAGGGCATCGCGCACCGTCTCGGCGCGGTCCGACTCCGGGAAGACCCGGTTGCCTCGCTCGACCTTCGTCGGCACACCGAGCCGCAGCAAGTGCGCTCGCAGCAGTTCCGGCCCGAACGAGGCCAGCGCGCTGTAGAGGAAACGCCCGTTTCCGGGAATGCTCTGAACAAGCGCCGGGACATCGCCCTCGTGGGTCACGTTGCACCGCCCGTGGCCCGAGAGCAGGAGCTTGCGCCCCGGCTCGCGGTTGCGCTCCAGGACGGTCACCTCGGCGCCGAGGGAGGCGCCACGCGCCGCAGCCATCAGCCCGGCTGCGCCGGCGCCCAGGATCACGACCTTGCGCCGGGCAGGCATCAGGTGGTGTTGGGGCGTCCGCCGCCGGCGAGGCCCGGGTCCTGGTGGCGGAGGGCGGCGAGCTCAGACGCGGAGAGCGCGCGAACCTCGCCCGGAGGCAGCTCGCCCAGGCGCACGGGGCCGAAGGCCACCCGCTTGAGCCGCGCCACGCGGAGGCCCGCGGCCCCGCACAATCGCCGTACCTCGCGTTTTCTGCCCTCGCGGATTTCAATTCGCAGGAGCCCCCCGCCCCGCCAGACGCGGAGCACGGTCACAGTGCAGCGGACGATGACCCCGGGCTCGATCTCGACACCCCGGGCCAGGCGGTCAAGGACCTGAATGCCGATGGCGCCTCCGACCCAGACGAGATAGCCGCGAATGATGCCATAGCGCGGATGGAGAAGGCGTTCGGCGAGTTCGCCGTCGTTGGTCAGCAGCAGGAGCCCCTCGCTGTCCAGGTCAAGCCGGCCCACAGGGAACACCTGATCGCGGTAGGCCGCCGGGAGGAGGTCCAGGATTGTGGGCCGGCCCCGGTGGTCGCGCAGGGTGACAAGGTAGCCGGCCGGTTTGTGAAGCATCAGATAGCGGGGCGGGCCGGCGGGACGCAAGGGCTGGCCGTCGACGCGCACCTCATCGCCGGCCCCACTTGTGGCGCCCAACTGCGCCACCTGGCCGTTTACGGTCACCCGGCCCTGGCGGACCAGCTCTTCGCATGAGCGGCGAGACCCAAATCCATGGCGCGCCAATAAGCGCTGCAGACGAATGCCCGGCACAGCGACCTCCCGCGATGCGACCTCCCGGCCGGCCCGCGGTCAGCTCAGCGGCTGGTCGAAGATGCCGTCGAGACCCAGGCCAGCGATACGGTCACGGATGGCTTGCCCATCAGTAGTATAAGCTTTCCGCATCCGCATGCGCTCAAAAAAGGCCGCACCGGCGAAGGTCAGCCTCGTCGCCAGCCGGCCTTTGCGGACAATGGAGGTCAGCACCCCGACGAAATCCCCGACCGCGAGGTCCGAGGGCAGCGCCACGGGCTCGAGGCCGAGGGCGCTGCGCGCCGCGTTGTGCCCGGCGATCATCCCGGTCACGATGGCTTCGGTGTGGCCTACCTGCGGACCGCACTTTTCCCCGGCGCAGAATACGTTGGCGAGGCCGGTCACGCGCAGGCACCGGTCGTGCCGGGCGATCGCCATGAACCGGACCGAATTGCCGATCCCTCCGGCAGCCGGGTCGTCGTATCGCGCCCGGGACAGTCCCGGCAGCCGGCGCAGGCCCTCGAGCGGGAAATAGGGACTCATCATCTTGGCCGTACCGGAGTCAAGCAACACAAGCGACGACCCGAACTCGGGCAGATTGTACTGCTGGCAGGCTTTTGCGTCGAGCTTGCCGGGCTGGCGCAGGTCCTCCGGGATCGGCACCTGAGCCACACCGGTGCGCTCCAGCTGCTCTCGTAGCCACGGATCAAGCGAGTCCTTACGCAGGTCGCACGAGCCGCTGAAGCTTCCGGGGGTACCGTCGGCCCTTGTGGCGACGAGCTCGTCATGGCCGGCCAGCTCGGCAAGGCCCAGGCGGGGGCCGAACGATGGGCAGCGGAGCACGCACATGGCGCAGCCGTTGCCGTAGTGGAGGCAGTTGCCGGGCGGACCGGCCGAACCGGTGGCATCCACGAAGGCCTGGGCCATGATTGCCTCGCCGCCGGCCTCGACCCGCGTCACGCGGCGTCCGGCGCGCCCCGCCCCCGTGACCCGGGCCATAAGCCGGACCTCGACCCCCTCCGCGGCGAGAAAGGCCCTTGTGTCCGGCTCGATCGCATTGGTGTCGTACAGCGATGCATGGCGGTGCCCCGGAAACTCGATGCCGGTATGCCTCGCGGCCCCGTCCATCACGCCGATCAGGCGCCCGCCGCCGCCCAGCGCCAGGCACTCCTCAGCGGCGGTGTACCTGCCGTTGTTGCGAAAAATACCCCCCGCCAGGCCAAGTCCGAGCAGCATGTCTGTCCGCTCCAGGACAACAGCCCGTCCGCGCCCGCGAAGAGCGCGGGCGGCGCTGACGGCAGCGGCGCAGCCTGCCCACCCGCCGCCGACAATGACCACCGCAAGGTTGGCACGCGTGCTAGCAGTCACGATCGCGCTCTCCTATCTCACGGGCGGTTGCCTCGGAGGCCGGCAAAGCCCCTGCGCTCCGGCGGCCCCACCCTCGTTGCGGCGGCCAGAGCAGCTCAGGCGGGATATCCGCCTTGCAGCCACGGAATCGCGTCCCATCCGGCAGCCTGCGGATACAAGCCCCGCACACACCCTCGCCGCAGACGACGAGCGCGTTGTTGACGGCGACATACTGCACGGGCGCTCCGCCGTTTGCGGCCCGCAGCTGCGGTTGCAGCCCAACCAGCCACCTGTGCTGCAAGTCCGAGCCGCAGGAGACCACCAGCACCGCTCCGCGCTGGGCGCCCGGCTGCGCCGACCGCAGGCGGAGGGCGGCGGTCAGCGTGGCGGCCCCGGCCCGTTCCATGCACGCGACATCGGCGGCCGGGCCACCTCCCACAGCCTCCAGTTCCCGGCGGGCGAAGTCGCCGCCCCACCCGCGCGGGTCCAGCAGCACCGTGGTCTCGGTTCCCCGCCCGGCGAGGTGGGCCAGCACCGGGAGGGCCACCGCCTGCCCGAGGCCGCGTGTGACGATTACCGCGGCGCGCGGTCGCCCGCGGTCGCCGAGCAACCGTCGCAGCCCGATCAGCCCGCTGTAGTATGGTCCTCTCCAGACCAGGCCTTCGCCGTCAGCGGCCGCGGCCAGACTCCTGGTCTTGGGGCCCGCGACTTTGAAGATCAGGCGGAACGTATCGCCATCCACGCCGGCCACCGTCAGCGGCACATCGTACCGGTCGGGCCGCGATGCCCGGCGGATCAGGACGAACGTCCCCGGGCGGGCCAGCTGCGCGCGCCCGGAGTGGGTAGCCAGGACGCGCAGTTCACGCACGCCCCGGGCGAGGGTGCGTGCCGCGGCGGCCGTCCCCAGGCGCCCGCGACGGACGACAGCCGGTGGGTCAATGCTGCGCTGGACATGCTCGCGGCCATCCGCACCGGCGCCGGGAGCATCGGGCGCCCCGCGCCCGCCCCGGTGCAGCAGCACGCATACCCCAGCCCAGTCGCACGCGCACCGGTCCTCGCCCCGCAGGCGGGTGCAGTACACGCACTGGCCGGCGGACGCCAGGGCGCATGGACAGAAGGCGCTGCCCAGGTCGGCGCAGGGCAGCGGCCGGCATATGGACATCTGGACCTTGACACCCCCCGGGGTCGAGCCTGCTGCCACGCCGGACATGTCCGGACCGGGTCGCGCTCAAGCGCACCGCCCGGACGGCAGGAGTCTAGGGGCGGGACCGGTCCAGCCGGTTTAAGGCGACGAGCAGGAGGAGCAGGAACAGCAGTCCGGAGGCGTTGCGGATTTCGTACAATGCTGTTTCCACGATCGACATCGGCTCTAAGGCTCCTGGCGGCGGCGACCCGGACTGGCTGGCTACCGGACCGGCGTAGTCTAAGCCAGGATATGTGCTTGCTGCCGGGTGGTGTGAAAGCCCCTGTCGCGCCCTACCCCACCAGCAAAAAGACGTAGATGACGTACAGCGCAAACAGGGTGCCGCCCTCGGCCCGCCCCACGCCCCGCCGCGCTGCCGCGAACAGCGCGGCCAGGCCCATGAGCAGAGCCACGATCGGTAGGTCGAAGCCCCTGACCGTGGCGGCGACCGGCACTGGACGAAGCACGCCGGCCACCCCCAGAACCAGGGTCAGGTTGAGGGCGTTTGCGCCGACGAGGTTGCCCAGGGCGAGCTGGGCATGGCCTTTGACTCCGGCCGTGATCGCGGTGGCGAGCTCGGGCAGCGACGTGCCCAGGGCAATCAGGGTCAGTCCGACGGCAGTCTCGCTGAGCCCGAGGCGAATGGCCAGCTCTGAACCTGTGGACACGAGGAAGCGGCTCCCAATTGCGATAAGCAAAGTGCCGAAGACAAACTTGACCAGGTGCCGGGCTGCAGTTCCGTCGTCGTCCGCCTGGCCCGTCGCGCCCCGTCGTGCCGCGGCACCCTCACCTGAGCCGCGGACCGCCAGCCACATGGCCACGCAGCCGAGAGCCAGCAGCATCAGCCCGTCCGACCGGCCCAGGCTCCCGTCGCGCGACAGCGCTCCGACCAACGCGACCAGGCCCGTGACGCCGAGCGCCCCCCAGCTAAACCCGCGCGGTGCGTGAACGAACCCCGACACGAGCACTCCGAGACCCAGGATGAGGCCGAAGTTGACCGTGCACGAGCCGATAGCGTTTCCGGCGGCGAGCTCGGGATGGCCCGACCACGAGGCGTAGGCCGAAACGGCCGTCTCCGGCAAGGTCGTCGCCAGCGCGACGAGCGTCGCCCCGATGGCGACCTCGGAAATGCCCGTACGCCGGACCACCCAGAGCGCCGACTCCACGAACCAGTCCGCACCCTTGACGACGGCGGTCACGGCGATGAGGAAAACGAGGTAAAGACCGTACTCACTCACACCGCTACCCTCCCCAGGCGGCATGCCTGGCAAACACACCGAGTCCCGGGGCAGAGCCGCCGGGGTTCCCGGTCATGCACGCGGGGGCCCGGGGCGGGCCCGGACCCCCGCGAACGTCCCGACGTCAGTACAACGTCTATTCGCTGACTTCGACGATCATCTCAACCTCGGTGGGGCTGCCGAGCGGCAGCTCCGCCACCCCCACGGCCGAGCGCGCGTGCTTGCCCGCTTGCCCGAACACCTCGACGAGCAGCTCGGACGCTCCGTTGATGACCTTTGGCTGATCCGTGAACCCGGTGGCGCTGGCAACGAAGCCCGTGACCTTGACCACGCGCACGACCCGGTCAAGGTCGCCGATCTCGGCCTTGATTGCGCTGAGGCAGTTGAGGGCGCAGATCCTCGCGCATTCGTATCCCTGCTCGAGCCCGACCTCCGCGCCAAGGCGCCCCTTGTGCTTAAGCTGGCCGGCTACCATTGGGATCTGCCCGGCAGTGAAGACCAGATTGCCCGTGCGCGCCGTGGGCACATAGGCCGCCACCGGCTTTGCCGCCGGTGGCAGGGTCAGTCCCATCTCCTGAAGCTTGGCCTCTATCCGATTCATGTTGAGATGCACCTCCAGCGGATGGTCATTCTACTTGCGACCCCGATCCCCTACCGGGCTCCTCCCTTCGGCGCTTCCGTCCGCGGAACGCCAGACACGGCCTTTGGACAGACTAGGCGACGGGAGGTCGCCGTGGCCGAACCAAGGTCACGCGTCGCCCATAGGGTGCCACATGGCCGGGCAAAGGCTCGTTTCCGATGCAATCCGGCCGCGCAGAGCGGCGTTCCGGTCCCCTAGGGGCTGGCAACGGCGCCGCAGTGCGCGGCGGCGAGGCGGCGGGGCGACGGGCCGGCGCAAAGGTCACGGCGCCCTCCCGAAGTACTCCATGACCGGCGTCCAGTCCTGGGCCGTCCTTTCCAGGCCGGAGAACAGGTCTCCGACCATAGTGACCCTATCGGGCATGGTCCGCAGCGTAAGCCCCTTGGGCTGTATGGTATCCAGCTCCTCCCACGCAATCGGGGCCGAGACGGGCGCCCCGGGATGCGGGCGCGGCCCATAGGCCATCGCCAGCGTCTTGCCGAGCACGTTCTGAAGGTGATCCAGGTACACGGTTCCCGGCGGGCGGCGCGCCACCGACCGGACTCTGGTCGTCCTTGCCTGACCGGTCTGGTGCACGGCGTCGGATATCCTGCCGACCGCGCGGGCGATGTCACGGTACCCGTACCGGCGCTGGATGGGCACGTAGAGATGCAGGCCGGTCGCGCCGGACGTCTTGAGCCAGGCCTGCAGGCCGAACTGATCCAGTGCGCGGCGGACCAGCCAGGCGATGGGACGGCATTCGTCGAAACCGGCCGGCTCGACGGGATCGAGGTCAAAGCACGCGATGTCCGGGAGCTGCACGTCGTCCGTCCGCGAGAACCAGGGGTGGATCTCGATGGCGGCCTGGTTGCCCAGCCACGCGAGCACGGCGGGGTGGTCGCACAGCACATAGCTGATCTCGCGCTCCGAGGACGGACCCTGGTGGCGGTAGGTAGGCACCCAATCCGGCGCGCCCTGCGGCAGGTTTTTCTGGTAAAAGGACTCCCCGGCGATACCGGCCGGGTAACGGGTAAGCACCAGCGGGCGATCCCGCACGTGGGGCATGATCACCGGCGCCATCCGCACCAGGTACTCGATCAGGTCGCCCTTGGTCAGCCCGTCCTCAGGCCAGAGCACGCGGTCAAGGTTGGTCAGGGCTAGCTCGCGCCCCTGGATTGAGACCCGCTGGGAATCTGTCCCGGCCACCGGCATCCCCCCTTGCGGCGTCGAATGCCTCCGGCGCCGGCGGCAACCCGCACTCTTCCGGGCTGCGGTCCGGACGCGTCCGCAGCAGGCTCGGGTGGCGGAGAACGCCGTCGGGCGTGATTTCGCGGTAGGCTATCTCCACCACCACGTCCGGGCTGACCCACACCGAAGCCCGGGCTATGCGGCGCGGCGGTCCCGCCCCTGGCGCGAAGGAGGGCTCGCCCTGCGGCCGTACCAGCGCGAGCAGCGACGAGAGCCCGCTTGCGTCCCACCCCGTCCCCACGTTGCCGACATAGGCATATCCCCCCTGGTCCGGCACGTGCAGGCCGAGCACAAAGCTGCCGAAACCAAACTGCCGCCCGCCCACCCGCGCCGGAACCGCCCCGGCGGTCAGACCGCAGACCACGCAGTCAAGCGTCCGGCGATGGGCGATCTTGAGCCAATCGCGGGTTCGGGCGCCGGGTCGGTACGGACTGCCGAGCCTTTTGGCAACCACGCCCTCGAGCCCCTGGCCGACCGCCGCGCTGTAGTAGGCCCTGCCGCGCCCCAGCACCGGCGCGGCGCAGATCAACTCATCGTCGAAGACGAAAGCCTTCTCCATGGCCGCGCGGCGGTCCTCCATGGGCAGGTGGACCAGGTCCTCGCCGCCCAGATGGAGCAGGTCGAAGGCCATCAACACAGCCGCCCCGCCTGCACGGATGGTTGCCTGAAACGATGGCCGGCCGCCGCGGAATCCGAGCAGTTCGCCGTCGAGAACGGCCCGATGGTGGCCGCGCAGGTGGCGGCCGACCGCGGTCATGCCGGGGTAGCGCGCGGTGATGTCGA
>JAUYEG010000041.1 GCA_030691505.1 Bacillota bacterium
CTGGGCGAGGCGGAAGTGATGGCGGCTGCTGGGGTCAAAGGCATCATGATTGCCAACGAGATAGTTGGGTCGATAAAGACCCGCAGGTTGGCGGCCCTTTGCCGGCAGTCGCCGGTCATTGTGGCGGTGGACTCGCTGGACAATGCCCGCGAGCTGGCCGGGGCGGCCCGCGAGGTTGGCAGCACCATCAGGGTCGTTATTGAGGTTGACCTTGGGAGCAAGAGGGCCGGTGTGCAGCCGGGCCAGATGGGCTTGGAACTCGCCAGAGAGATAACAGGCCTGGACGGACTCAAGTTCGTGGGGGTGATGGGCTGGGAGGGACACACCCGTCGCGTCAAGGACCCGGTGCTCCGCAAGCAGGCCGTTGAGCAGTCCGTCGGGCTTCTCGTCGAAACCGCCCGGCTCTGCCGGGCAAGCGGCATCCCGGTCGAGATAGTGAGCTGCGGCGGTACGGGTACCGAGGAGTTCAGCTCGCTCGTCCCCGGGGTGACGGAGATCCAAGCAGGGGGAATTGTGTTCAACGACGTTTTCTACATGGAGCTGGGGGTCAAGACCGAGCCGGCCCTGACCGTGCTCAGCACCGTTTCCAGCCGGCCCGCTCCCGCCACTGTGACGACCGACGCGGGCAAGAAGACAATGAGCATGGATGTCGCCTTCCCTCGGCCGCTGGGGCTTGAGGCCGCGGCCGTCCGGCTTTCGGCCGAGCACTCGACCATCGACCTCAAGGAGCCCTCCGACCTTCGCGCCGGAGACAAGGTGGAGTGGCTGGTGGGATACGCCGACACCACGGTGCACCTACACGACGAGGTGTACGGGATCAGGAACGGTCGGGTGGAAACCGTCTGGGCCGTTGCAGGGCGGGGTAAGACCCGCTGAGGCATTTCCTAGGGCAGAGCTTCCGCACGGGGCCGACCTTCGGTAGCCCCGGCGCGGCTGTCCTAGAGAAGCTAGGCAAGCGGAGGGACTTACGTTTCGGGGGTATCGGGCGGGTTAGCCACGGGCCGGGAGCTCTCCATGTGCCGCGGAATTCTCGGTCCTGATGGGTCGAACACCGCGGGCATTGCAGACAACGGTGTTCCACGCTGCTCAAACGTCTGGCTAATAGCCCCGGCAAGTGTCTCGCCCGGGAAGTCGAAGTGCTGGGACAGCATCCAGATACCGTAAAAACCTTACCATGGCCTGCAGGCGCGCCGTCCCAAACCTGCCTCTGATGCGGGCTCGAACTCCTTCGTATTCTGCATCCTCGGTGATCGGGGTGGCCGCTACTGTCTCGGGGTCATAGGATATGCCATCATCCTCGGTATCAACCACACAGACATGCCTCATCACCGCAACGAGCACGGCAGGGTCTTCCGGGTGCGTCCCAGAAGGTCGATGTCCATGGTGGGGCGCGACGCCGGTCCGGCCCAGGCGGGCAACAACAGAGCTCCCTTTAGAACGAACCTTCCGACATGCTGGCTCTTTGAGAGGCGGAAGAGAAACCGCTCAATGGCGAAGCGCTGGAGAAGCTCGTTGAACGGGCGATCAAGCTCTCTGGCCCTATTCAGGAGTCGTTGGCGCACCGATGCCGCAACATTTCGTCGGCTTCTTGCGGTCACAGAATCGCCTCGAGGTAAGGGCGCATGATTTCTCCTCACGCGACAGACGGACGCATAGAAAAGGAGGTCGTCGATCTTCACCCGCCTGCGTTCCTTATGGAAGCGAACCGCCTCAAGAACGGTATCGAGACCAACGCTATTCCGAAACTTAAAGCAATCCGCTAGCGTCTTCTCAGGACTGTAAATCCGTACTGAGACTCCATCGACCAGGTGAGTCTCCACCCCTTTGATAAGAGCCTCCTTAGAGAACCAATAGACCCTCACCGGAGGATGGTCTATGTGTGGCTGCTCCGTGCCTCACCGGAGAGCAACGTGCACCTCATGCGGTATCTGCGTTGTGAGTTCATGGAATGCCAGTGCCGAGATCAAACAGATGACCCCGTCTGGAATCCGAGTCGAAATAGCCGCCAGGTCAGGGTCAGCTGCGGGGAGCCGGCAAGTCGATAGCCCCGCGGCTCAGTGCTTCGAGAACACCCGAATCGGCATGGCGTAGAGCGTAGCGGGGTGGATGCCCGCACGAATAGCTTGCGCTGTGCGGAGTATACCGCCATTCTCCCTGAACACAGCGGCAGCTCTACCCAACCAACTCCGGGTCCAGCGTCACTGCTACCCATTGCGGTGCCGAAGCCGTCATCGGTGCAGCGAGTTCATAGATGGCCGCGCGGCTGATGGGTGGTGCCCTCGGTGATTCAGTAAACGCCCTGCGCGAGGCCATCTCATGTGTTGGGGCTCGCCGTTGCCGGCGCACGGCTTGGGCTGCCCGGGGCCGCCAATGCCGTTGATCTCGAACGCATGCTGCCGCCGGTAATCGAGCCGGACACCGTCCTGGAGGCGGGGTATGGCGTGGGCTATGCGGCCCTGCGCGTACTCGGTGTGGTCGCCGCGTGCGTATTCGTGACCGGGTGCGCAATCCTCTTTCTCCGCCGCAGGGCAGAGCGGGCGCGGGCCAACCGGCCGGTGCAGCTGGCTTGATATTGGGGGGACACGTGTGCCTGAAGAAGAGCCCGGAGCCGGGGCTGGGAGCCGGTCGGCGGACAGGTTGAGCTGGGGGAGGACGCAGTCGAGGCCCTGGTCCGGGAGGCTCGCGAGGAGAGGTACCGAACACAGCGAACCGAAAGTGTGCCTCGTTTTCTCCGGCAGGGCGGTGGGCGGCGAGGCAACGACCAGCAGCGAATCGGTTGCCGGGGTGGTTTGGCGAAGACGAAACGCTGCGGCTGGTCCACTTCGCGCCGGTTGCTGAGCGGATCCGCGATGCGCTGACCCGTCCTGATCAGGTTCACTTCAAGGCCTATCGCAGAAATCCTGACTTGGAGGTGACGCGGCGGCTGATTTGAACCACTGCGACACCTGTGTCAATGCCGGTTACGCGCTACTGGCTGAGCGCAACGATGTCCCAAGCCGTGATGATCCCAAGCAGCTTCCCGCCGGCAGCGCCCGCTTCAGTTATCAGGATTGCCTCCAGCTTCGGATTGCCGGCGAATTCCTCTTGCGCATCGAAGACTGTCGCATTCCTCGGGAGAAACGCGAAGTCTTGTCCGGACTCCTTGAAACCCAGCACATCCTGCACGGAGACTTCGTTTAGGTGGAGAATGGCATCCATCGCATGGTGAGCGAGCCACCGGGCTATGGCTCGCTCACTCAGCAGGCCGACGAACCGGCCCGATTGGTCGTACACCGGGAACTGGGAGTACCCGCGGTCCCGCACTATCCGCAGCGGGATTGAGACGGGATCGCCGGCCGCTACGGTGACAACCTGCCGGCTGAACGCCGGGATTACCGTCGGAGGTTTCTCCAGCAGTTCCGCGATCCGCCGTATTTGCTCCACAACAGACGGACGGGGGTCGGCAATCACCTCTTGCGGAGACAGCCGATCGTGCACTATGGCGTTTCGCAGCTCGCCGTATTCGAGCAGGTCGTCTCGATAGCGCCGCACCAGGTTGCTGATTCGGGACGCGCGAGCGACCAGGTTAGGGTAGCTCTCGTGGCTCCGATCTTTGCATATAGCCCGCAGGTGTTTGACCACCCGGTTGTATGCGGCCACAAAGTCCTCGCCGTTCGCTTTGCTCTCCATTCGGTACACCTGCCTCTGCGCTGGTCAGACCGTCCGTCCGTGAAAGCTACCGGATTACCCGGGGACTTTTGCGCTCCATGGACCCATGTCCTGCTTTCCGACGCAGCGACGGCGCTGCGGTGTCCAGCGGCGTCCACAGGTCCGCGGCGCGCGCGCCGCGAATTTGGGCCGGTGTGGAGGAGCGAGATCCAGCTGCGCTTCAGGCCGGTGATGGAGCCCCGTGCCCGCGTGATGGACGGAAGAATCGTCTGTCAAACCTGTCTTGTGCCTTACCCGCCGCGGCAGGGCTGACGCGTCTCATTTCACCCTCCAAGAGGCGATATTCGGCATTTCATCCTCTTGAGGGTGATCTGACGCCGCGTGTCAGCCCACCTGCACCCAGCCGAGGAACGATTCGACCCATCAGGGCAGCGGCTGAGCCCGGCTCTGTCAAGACCTGCCCTCGATTGACTGATGGCATCCGAGAGCCTTTGGACGACGGATTTCAGACGCCTCCCCCAGCACCGTTCGCCAGACCTCAATCCCGGCGGCGTATTCGCCCAGATCCAGCCTTTCCTCCGGCGTGTGGTCGAGGGCCGAGTCGCCCGGGCCGTAGGCCAGGATCGGGCAGCCCCAGGCGGGGCCAGCCAGGTTCATGTCGCTGGTGCCGGATTTTAGCTTGAAACGCGGCTGCCCGGCCCCGGTCCGGATGGCGGCCAGAAACGAGCGTACCAGCACGTTGTTCTTCCCGGCGACAAACCCTGGGACCAGGGCGCCGGCGCGCCAGCTGATTCGGGTGCGGGCAGTGGTGTGGGGCCCGGCGGCCTCGGCCATCAGGCGTTCGGGTTCGCCGGACGGCAACCCGGCTGGGAGGCGCCAGTCCAGGGTGAGCTCGGCGCTATCCGTCAAACCGTCTGAGGCTGTGCTGAAACCTCTCAGGGAACACGTCAGCCTGCTGAAACCGGCTCCGGCCTCCGGGGCGGCCAGGCTTGCGCTCAGCACATGCCAGAATTCGGCAGCGACCTCGGCCGCCGAAAGGCTGGGCCCCCCACCATGGCCGCCTGGGCAGCTGACCGTGACCCGAGCGGTCTGGCAGCCCTTATACCCCAGAGTGACCCCGTCCCAGCCGCTCGGCTCGCCCACGACGCACCAGTCGGGCCGGTAGGAGCCCAGGATGGCCTTGGCCCCGCGGGAATCGGCTTCCTCGCCCACGGCGCCGATGAGCACCAAGCGCAGTGGAAAGGGGCTACTGACATCTGCGCCCTCACGCTCCCGCTGGTCCCTCATCGCCCGCTCCGCGCCGGCGACGAACGCCGCCAGCGCCCCCTTGGCATCGACGCTTCCGCGGCCGCAAAGGGCGCCGTCCTCCACGCGCACGGGCAGCCAGCCCGGCGCCGTGTCGAGGTGTCCCAGGAAGAGCAGCGTCCGCTGGCCTGCGCCCAACTCCGCGATCAGGTTGCCGGTGGCGTCGATGTCCGCTCGCCACCCGCCCGCCTCAAGGCGCTCCCGGAGCAGGCTCGCCAGACACCCCTCCGACCCGGAGAAGCTCCGCTCGGCGACCATGGCATGGAGCAGGTCGAACTCCTCCGCAGTCGGCCTGCGGCTGCCCTTCTGGGGCGGTCCTGCCTCGCCCGCAGGCCCCGCCCCAACGCACTCCACCGCCCCAACGCACTCCTCAGCCGACTTGACCGCCCCGGCCCCGCTCATTGCGGCGGATCTTCCATGAGCACGAGGGCCAACGCGTCGCGCACTGCCTCCAGCTGCTCCCACGTGATAACCAGCGGCGGCAGCAGCCGGACCACCGTGGGCCCGGCGGCCAGCGCCAGCACGCCGCGGTCCTGCAGGGCCTGGAGGTACCGGGCGGACCGGGTTTTCAGATCCATCGCGATCATCAGGCCGAGGCCGCGCACCTCACGGACCACCCGGGCCTCGCCGGCAAGCTGCCGCATCATCCCCAGAAACCGCTCGCCCAGCTCCGCCGCCCGCTCCGCCAGCCTATCCTTCCGCACGATGGCGACTGTGGCGGCGGCGGCGGCGGCGGCGAGCGGGTTTCCGCCAAAGGTCGATGCATGCGCTCCGCGCGGCACCTCACCGACCCGCTCCCCAAACGCCACGGCCCCGATGGGGACGCCCCCGGCCAGCCCTTTGGCCAGGCAGATGACATCCGGCGTGACCCCGAAGCGCTGGGCGGCGACGAAGGCGCCGGTGCGGCCGACCCCGGTCTGCACCTCGTCAAAGACAAGCAGGGCGCCGGTGCTGTCGCACGCCTCCCGCAGCCGCGCCAGAAAGCCGCCCGTGGCGACGTGGATGCCGCCCTCGCCCTGGACCGGTTCGACGAGCACCGCCCCGACCTCGGGCGTCACGGCCGCGGCCGCCGCCTCCGCGTCGTTAAAGGGCACATGCGCAAACCCGTCCAGCAGCGGGGCGAATGGCTCGCGGTAGCGGGGGTTCCACGTGGCGCTGAGCGATCCGAACGTGCGCCCGTGAAAGCCGCCCCGGAACGCCACCACCCGGCTGCGACCCGTCGTCAGCCGGGCCAGTTTCAGTGCTCCCTCGACCGCCTCGGTGCCCGAGTTGCACAGAAAGAAGCGGTCGAGCCCTGCCGGCATCGCCGCCGCGAGTTCGGCGTAGAGGCGGGCGCGCGGCTCGGAGTAAAAGGACTCGCCGCAGGTCAGGAGCTTCTCCGCCTGCGCCTTGATCGCCGCAGTGACCGCGGGGTGGCCGTGCCCCAGGATGGCCAGGCCGTGCCCCGTGTCGCAGTCGATATACCTGCGCCCCTGCGCGTCCCAGACCACCGCCCCCTCACCCCCGGCCAACACAATCGGGCGCTTGTGGTGGAAACCGGAGCTGTGCCGGGTTTCCACTGATATCACGGTGCCCGGCTCCATCGCGGCGCCCGAAGCGTGCCCGTCACTCATGCCGAGATCACCGTCCCCTGGCCGGCCAGGGCAGACGACACCGGGCGGTCGCGCCGCGCGTCGGCGATGATCGCGCGTGCAACCCCGCTCCGTGCCGCCTCGACGGCCGCCTGGTACTTGGTCTTCATGCGGCCGGCCGCGACCGCCTCATACCGGTCGGCCAGGTCCAGCGTGATGTGGCGTAGGAGCGTGCCGGGGCTGCCGGCGTCGCGCAGCAGGCCGGGGACGTTGGACAGCAGGATAAGCGCGTCGGCGCCCATGGCCCTGGCGATTGCCGCCGCAGCGCGGTCCGCGTCGACGTTGCAGGCCTCGCCTCCCTGGGCCAACACGAGCGGGCAGACCACGGGCACGTAGCCGGCGTCGAGGAGCAGGCCCAGCAGCGCAGTGTTGACCGATGAGATGCTGGCGCTGAAGTCGTCCCTGACCAGCTTGACCTTGGCGCCCTCGACAGACCGGATGGCCTCCTTGCGCGTGCCGCGCAGCAACCCGCCGTCCACTCCGGACAGACCGACGGCCGGAAGGCCGCAGTTCTGGAGGGCGCGCACAAGCGCGGTGTTGACCGCGCCGGCCATGGCCATGATCACGACCTCCAGCGTCGCCTGGTCCGTGTACCGGCTGACGTGGCCGGACGGGGAGGTGATGCGGCGGGGCGGCACGCCGAGGCGGTGCCCGAGTTCATCGGCCTCCGCCGAACCCCCGTGCGCGACGACCACCCGGGCGCCGTCCCGCGCGCACGCGGCGATGTCCGCCGCGAGCGCCGCAATGTGCTCCGCGATGCCCTTGGCCCCGCCGATCTTGACAACCAGCAGCATTCCCTGTCCCTCTCCTCTCCCCGGTCCCGGCCTAGCAGGGGTGAAGCCCGGCGAAGGTGAGGCCCTCGACCTCGGGCCAGCCCATCATGACGTTCATTGACTGCACGCCGTTGCCGGCCGCGCCTTTCATGAGGTTGTCGAGGGCCGCGATGACGACGAGCCGCCGCGAGTGCGGGTCGCACGCAAACCCGACGTCACAGTAGTTGGAGCCCGCCATCACCTTGGGGTCCGGGTAGCGGTGCGCGCCGTGCCGCTCCTTGACCAGGCGGATGAAAGGTTCGCGCCCGTACGCCTCCCGGTAGACGCGCCAGATGTCGCGCTCCTCCAGGGCCGGGTCCTTGAGGAACACGTGGCAGCAGCACTGTAACCCCCGCACGGCGTCGACGGCGGTGGCGGTCAGGTGCACCTTTGGCGGGAAGGATGCCGGGGCGCCGGTTGCCGCCGCCGCAGCGCCCAGCTCCTGCGCGATCTCCGCGGTGTGGCGGTGCCCGACCGGCTCGTAGGTCCTGATCACCGACGCGCGCTCCGGGTGGTGGCCGGCGGGCGACGGATCGGCCCCGCCCGCCGACGACCCAAACTTGCCCTCGATGACCACCGGGTCGTTCTCCACCAGGCCGTGCCGGAAGAGCGGCCACAGCCCGATGATCGCCGCCGCCGCCATGCACCCGGTGCCGGAGACGTGCATGGCCCCGGCGATTTCGGCGCGGTGGAGTTCGGGCAGTCCGTAGACGAAGCTCTCCAGGCGCCGGGGCGCCGGGTGCTCCCAGCCGTACCACAGCGGGTAGTCGCCGGCCTGGCGCAGGCGGTGATCCGCCGAAAGGTCGATCACCCGCGGCGCCAGGGCGAAGAGGGTTTCGGCGAGCTTGAGCCCCTCGCCGTGCGGCATGGACACAAACAACAGGTCGCATGGCTCGAGGGCCTCCGGCGGCACGAACTGCAGCATGGTCTGGCGGCGGAGGTTGGGATGCGCCTGGTGCACGAACCGCCCTGCCAGGCGGCGTGACGTTACCTGGGCGACCTCAACGCGCGGATGGGCCAGCAGCAGGCGCAGCAGCTCGCCTCCGACGTAGCCGGAGCCGCCCGCAATGGATACCTTGAGGCGCCGCTGTCCATCCCCGGTATCCGCACCCCGGCCCGCATCCGGTGCTGCAGCTAGCATCGTCATCCCGCGGCCACCTCCAGCCAGTAGTCCACCAGTGCCCCGGCGACGTCGACCCCGCTGGCCTCCGTGCACGTCTTGAACTCCATCGTCGCGTTGACCTCGTTGACCAGCAGCCCGTCCGGGCCCTCGAGCAGGTCCACGGCCACGGCGCCGCCGCCGGTCGCCTCCGCCGCGCGTTGGGCCAGCCGGCCGGCCTCGCCGTCCACCGGGCAGTTGACCCCGCGTCCGCCGCGGGCGGCGTTGGTGACCCAGTGTTCCGAGCAGCGGTACATGCCGGCGACGGCCCTGCCGCCGATGACGATCACCCGGATGTCGCGGCCCGGCTTGGGCACGTGCTCCTGGATGTAGAAAACGGAATGCATCGCCGACCCCAGCACGCTCTTGTGCTCGATCACGGCCTCGGCCGCGTCCCGGTCGCTGACCCGCGACAGCAGCCGGCCCCACGATCCGGCGGGCGGTTTCAGGACGGCGGGGTAGCCCAGGCGCTCGACAGCCTGCAGGGCGCTCTCCGGGTCGAGGGCGACGAGGGTGCGGGGGGAGGGGAGGCCTGCGGCCACCAGGGCCGCGGTGGTCCTCACTTTGTCGTTGCAGGTGGCGAGGACGCCTGGACTGTTGACGGTGCGCGCCCCTGCGGCGCCGAGGAGCATCGCCGCCGTTTCAGCGCGCGACTGGCTGATGCTCCGGATGAGCACGGAGTCCCACGGGCAGGAAGGGGACGTCAGGTCAAAGATCAGCTCCCGGTCATCGACCCGGTCGCACGCGACCCCCCTCCGGTCCAGAGCCTCGAAGATGAGCTTCTCATCATGGCGCAGCCGCGAGAGCACCACCGCCAGGCGCACGCCTATTCCCCCCAGTCTTCCTCTTCCTCGGGCGCGAGGGCGAGGGTCAGGGGATCGATGCCGGTTACCTCAAGCTCGGCGCCGCATTCCGGGCAGGACAGGATCTCGCCCTTTTCCAGCGTGCCAGCGGACCAAAGCGCCTCACACTCGGGACAACAGCAACTCACGGGATGCACTCCTTTCAGATAGGACAATGGGGTGACGCTCAAGCCGCTTCAAGGAAATGGCTATGCCCGAGCCCGTGCTGGCGTGAAAATGCGGTCAGCTCTGCCGGAGGGCGGCGGGACCGCTACGCGGGCCACGTGCATGGCACATGACTATGCAGCTTGCGGTCATTATTATGCGGAGAGGGCGTGGTGTCAATAGGTTTGTGCCGAATAGGCGGACATCTGTGGAAACAAGCATCCCTGCGGGCTGCATACGGTATGCATCTGGGGCCGCCACGCCTACAGGCCCGGTTGTCCTTTGTCCAGCATCGTCCGCCCGTCGGCCACGATTGTCGCCCCGGTCATGATCAGGTCGTAGTGGCATGCCGCCTTGACGCTGCCGCCCAGGGTGATGCTGGTGCCGATGCCGATATGCACCGAGCCGTATACCCCCTCGTCCTCGAGCATGATGCCACAGAAGCGGCACTTCGGGTTGAGGCCGACGCCGATCTCGGCAACGTTGTATACCAGCGGATCGCCCAGACCAGCCAGGCTCCGCTCAAGCATCGCGGCCTGCTCGCCGCCCGAAATCGAGACGATCCGGCCGCCCCGCACCTCGAGGCGCACGGGCTCGCTCAGCAGGCCGATGCCGACGTACGGGATACTGGCGTCAGCCACGATGACGCCCTCGGCCGAGCCCTCTACGGGCGAAACGTTGGCCTCGACGTTGGGCACCGGCGAGAACTGCCCGGGCCGCACCAGGCAGGTCAAAGCGTTTCCCCGCCGCCCGCGCGCCGAAACAGTCAGGTCCGTGCCTCCGGGGCTGGTCAGCCTGATCTCTTCCGCGCCGGCCAGCGCGTCAGCGACGGCCCGGCACGTTGGCGCCAGGGCCTCGAAGTCGGCCTCGATGCCGCCGCGCACCAGCATTTCCTCTGTAAACTGGGTGAGCATGACGCCTCTGCTGCCGACAGCGGCCGCGTCGCGCACCGCGCTTGTGTGGGTGATGGAGGTCCTCACCGCGCAGACGAACGCATCGCTCGCCGCCATGGCCGCCGCGACCGGCCGGGGCGGTTCCTGGCCGTCGGCCTTTCGCGGGAGGATGGTGACGACCGACGGCTCGGCCCCCGCCGCGTACGCTGCCGCCGCCACGGCCTGCGCGATTCGCTCCATTCCGGCGTCCGCGACGATCAGGACATGTTCGCCCGGCCGCACGCCGGCGCAGACTTCGATCACCGTACGGGCCCCGCGGGCCATCATGGCTGTTTGCATGGTCAACTCACTCCCAGCCTCCCAAGCGTCCCCGGCGTGTCTGGGGGAACCGCGATTCCGGATGCCAGTGCTAGTCGAGGACGCCCTTGCGCCGCAGCGCCTCCCTGATGGAGGGCATGAAGATCTGGCCGGCGGCGATTTCGGCGATGCGGGCCTTTTCCTCAGCAGCTTTGGCCTCCGCCAGGTCGGCGACCTCAGCCGCCCACTCGCGGGGAACGACCACAACCGAATCCTCATCGCCCACGATCACGTCACCGGGCATGACGACGGCCCCGCCGCAGGCGATGGGCACGTTGATCTCCCCGGGGCCGTCCTTGTCGCATGAGCTCGCCACGATGGCCCGGGCAAATACCGGGAAACCGAGCTGGCGCAGCTCGCTCAGATCGCGAACCGCCCCGTCCACGACCAGCCCGCCCAGCCCCGCCGCCATCGCCGCATGCGTCATCAGCTCGCCCCACACCGCCGCGTAGACGCCGTGGCCCGTGTTGACCACGACGACGTCGCCGGGCCTGGCGATCTCCATGGCCATGTGGCACATGAGGTTGTCGCCGGGGCGGGTCATCACGGTGACGGCCGGTCCGCAGACGCGCATCCGTTGGTCGACGGGCTTGATACCCCCGTCCATGGACCTGAACCGGCCCATCACATCGGCGACGTTGCCGGTTGGCAGCTTGGCCAGCCGCTCAACCACCTCGCGCTCGGGCCTTTCGATGGACTCGATTATGCGAAACCCAAACCCAGCAGCCATTCTTCGCTCCTCCTTGATCGTCCGCCTTGATTATCGCCTGGTCTTTCGGCTCACCGTCCCCCGCTGCCCGCGGTGGTCACCAGGATCTTCGGGTTGGCCGCAAACCAGACCCAGGGGTTGGTGGAAACCGCGCCGACCGTCATGGTGAAGTGCAGGTGCGGGCCGGTGGAAAAGCCCGTGCTCCCGACCTCGCCGACGATCTGGCCGGCCGTGACCTTCTGTCCTTCCTTCACGAGGATCTTGGAAAGATGATTGTAATTCGTGAAGATGCCGAGACCGTGGTCGATAATCACGGTGTTGCCCGACGCATGCAGTGCCGTTGTGAGCACCACCCGGCCGGAGTTTGCGGCGGCCACCGGGGTGCCCTCCGGCGCCGAGATATCTATCCCGGTATGGCGGCTGGTCAGTACGCCGTTGACGTAGCGCAGCTGGCCATATTCGGTGGCTATGCGGCCCTGGACCGGCTGGCCAAAGGCGCCCTCCCACAGCGGCTGGGGCTCGGGGTTCGCTCGCGCCGCGCTAACCTTGGCCCGGTCCTCGGCAAGCTTGTCTTCCGCCAGCAGCGCCGTCTGGGACGGCGGCATCGTCAGCCGCTGCGTGGGAAACGAGCGGCTCTTGACCTCGAAGCTGACGGCGCTTTCGGCAGATCGTCCCAGCCGGTCCGTCACCACAATCTTGATCTGGTAACCTCCCGCCGCAGCTGAGTTAGCCACGGGCACCAGCGCCCGGTAGGCCCCCTCCATGTGCACGAAGCTGATACCGCTCACACTTGGCAGCCCCGACACGGCTCCGGTGACCGAGGCGTACGACTGGCGCGGCCCCGGCGTGACCACGATGCCGAGGATTTCGCCTTGGAGCAGCTTGGACGAGCTTTGCCAGACGGAGAACTCGGGCGCGGCAGGCTCGACCGGATTGACCCACGGCAAGGGCAATCCCGGGGCCTCGATGGGGCCGATGGCCACATTGAGCGCGGCCGCAACGATCCCCGCGGCGAGCAGCACCAGCAAAGGTGTGCGGATGCTGCGCAGTATCCTCCAGACCAACGCTCAGATCCGCTCCTTTAGGTCCGTCCCTTGGCCGGAAGGCCCGCGAGTTCGCGGAGGATGTACCCGCTCGTCACGATACCGTCGTAGTAGTCCTCCAGCCGCAGGTTTTCGTTTGGTGAATGGTTATGCTCGTCCGGGTTCGCATACGGCACCCCGATTGACGGGACCCCCAGGACTTTGGTGAATATGTAGTCGGGCATGGAGGCGCCGAGCAGCGGCATGAGGACCGGCTCGGCCCCAGACGCGGCGCGCACCGCGCGGATCACCGCCTGGCTGGCCGGCAGTTCGGGCGAGGTCTTGGACGGCGGGCTGCCGCCGGGGGCCCGCCGAACCTCGACGCCGGGGGCGTACCGGCGGACGTGACGGCACACCTTGTCGTAAATGTCGTCCGGGTTCTGGGCCTCGGCCAAGCGCATGTCGATCTTGGCGACGGCCAGCGACGGAATGACGGTCTTGCTTCCGGCGCCGCCGTATCCGCTCGTGATCCCGGACACGTTTAGCGAGGGCGCGAACATCACCGCTTCGAGCCCGTGCAGGTCGCCCACACGGTCGAGCTCGGCCACGTCGAGGTCCCGCCGCGCCTCTTCCTCGGTGAAAGGAATCGCCGCGAGCAACTCCCGCTCGTAGGGTGTCGGCTTGACCACATCATCGTAGAAACCCTCGACCGCGACCCGCCCGTCGGGGTGCTTGAGCGTCGCCAGCAGCCGGCACAGGGCCATCGCCGGGTTTGGAGCCAGCCCGCCGTAGTGCCCGGAATGCAGGTCGCGGTTGGGCCCGCGGGCGATGAGTTCCACGTACAGCAGGCCGCGGAGCCCGAAGAAGAGAATCGGGCGTCCCGTCTCGTGCTTTGGGCCGTCCGAGGTGACGACCAGGTCGGCCTGCAGCAAATCGCGGTGCCGGGACACGAACTCAAGCAGGTTGGGGCTCCCGCTCTCCTCCTCGCCCTCAAAGAGAAACTTCACATTGACCGGCAGCGGCGTCCCGGTGCCGCGGAACGCCCGCACCGCGAGGACATGCGCGAGCAGCTGGCCCTTGTTGTCGCCGGCGCCGCGCGCATAGACGCGGCCGTCACGCAGGTCGGGCTCAAACGGTGGGGTTATCCAGGCCGACAGCGGCTCGGCCGGCTGCACATCGTAGTGACCGTAGACGAGCAGGGTGGGGGCCCCGGCGGGGCCCGGGGCCTCACCGTAGACGACCGGGAAGCCGGCGGTCTCGAGCACCCGCGTGTCGATGCCGGCCGAGGCCATTACCTCACCCAGCAGCGTCGCGCACTCGCGGATGCCGAGCCCCTGAGCGCTGATACTCGGCTGGCGGAGCAATGAAAGCAGAGGGGCGAGCAGTTCCTGGCGGTGCGAGTCAACGTAGGCCTTGATCCTGTGCGGCATCGTCGTCTCCTCCGGGCAGCAGGCCAAGCCAGCTCAAGCTGCCCAATGCGTATCCTACGCTAAAGACGCGATTCGCACCTGCCCCGGCTACTCCGGCAGTGACTTGAGGTACTCAGAGCGGAGCATCCCGTAGATACACTCCCCCGCCGGCGTGCCGTCGGGCAACCTGTGCCAGCTTGCCTCGCGCAGCAGCCCTTCGCGCCTAAACCCGCACCGCTCGGCGACGCGCATGCTCCGCACGTTGGCCTCGCTGCAGCATATCCGCACGCGCCGCGCCCCCAGGCGCTCGAAGGCGAGGCCGAGCACCCCCCGTACGGCCTCGGATACGTAGCCCTTGCCCTCGTGGTCCCTATCTGCGAAGTACCCCACCGCGAACTCGGGGAGCTTCCGGCTTACCACGCCGACGTAGACCTGAGCAACCAGCGATCCGCCGTTCTTAAGCCAGACGCCCATCGGGAACCCATCTCGGGCCGCCCAGGCTGCCGCCAGTTCTGCGACCAGGTTCTCGGCGTCCTCTTCGGTCTCGACGGACAGTGCGGAGTTGCCAGCCTCGAACGGCGGCAGGTGCTCCTTGTTGTTCATGCAGAGCACGAAGTACGCGCCGCCGTCCCCCGGGCGGTAGGGACGCAGCACCAGGCGTTCCGTCTCGATGCTCTCCGGCAGCTCGGTCGGCGCTTTGTCCGTGGCAGGCACCTCATCCATTCCAGGTGGTCGTGTGCGGCTTAATTTGCCGCCACGCCATGGTCTTCCTTCGGCGTCCAATACACCACAGCACTCGATGCCGCGCGCGAGGCGTGTCGAAAGGGCTCGAACGGTTACATGCCCACACGGTAGGAATCCGGTCCCGTGCGGAACTAAGGACAACCTGACAACCAGAAGTGCGGTGTTGCCGCCTGGATGACGAGTGGAGGATTGCGTCTGTGATGAGACAACCGCTCCGGCGTGCCGGCCTGCCGGGCCTGGACGGCATCCCCTGGGGAACCCACATCTGCCATCTCTACGAGACCGAACAGGATCTTTCGGAGGTGATCGTTCCTTACCTCCAGGCAGGTTTGGAGAGCAACGAGTACTGCATCTGAGTTTGTTCCGACCCCTTGACGGCGGAAAGGGCGCGTGATCTGCTTCCCGTCAAGAACCCAAGTTCCGCTTGCTTCGCCCAGCTGGAGGTGCTCTCCTACGACCAGTGGTACGTCGACGGAGGCCGGTTCGTCGCAGGGCGCGTGCTTGAGTTGTGGCGGAGCAAGGTGGCCCAGGTGCGGTCGCGGGGCTTTGACGGCCTGCGTGTGACAGGCAACACCTCATGGCTTGATCCATCGCAGTGGTCCGACTTCATGAGCTACGAGGGGTTGCTATACGGCTCGGTCGGAGCGCTTCCCATTGTCGCCGTGTGTTCATACGGGCTGGACAGATGCGGCGCGGGCGGACTGCTGGAGCTTCACGACAGCCATCAGACTGTCATGGTCCGTCGATCCGGCTCGTGGGAAGTGAAGGTGAGCGGCAGATACAAGAGCGCCGAGTGGAAAGCCCTGTTCGATGGCGTCTCAGAGGCGCTGTTTGTAGTGGATCAGAACGGGCTGATAGTGGGGGCCAATGATAGGGGCGCGGATCTCGCCGGGGAGCCAATCCCGGTCGGTGGCGGAATGTCGGCGCACGACCTGATCCGCCGTCTCCATCTGGAGCCGCTCGACCAGACGCACGAAGCTTCCACGGCTCTCGAAGCGATGTTCGTTGATGGCAGTCGTAACGGCCAAATTTGGCGCGGCAGCAGAGAAGGTCGAGAGGTCTTTCTTAGGCTGCGGCCCCGGCCAATCAATGACGAAACGGGTTGCATCAGATATCTCCTTCTGGCATCGGACGTCACGGAACTGATGCAATCCCAGCGCTCCGCGGCAATCGCGGCTCAGGCCGAACGTGAGGCCAGACTCCAAGCGGATGCCCGGGCGTCCGACTTCAGGGAGCTCCTCAAGGCCGTTGAGCTTGAGCGGGACATGTGGCGGTGCGTTTTCAACGCGATGCCGGTTGGGGTGGCCGTCTTCGATGAGACCGGCGCGGTCCTGGAGTCAAATCAGGCAATCCACGATATCTCCGGGTTGGCCGCCCCCCCCGGGTCCGTGCCGGTAGTACCGGGTCTTCAGTATCCGGATGGTGGCGCCATGGCCTATAACGACCTGCCGGAGAGAGCGATCTTGCGGGGCGAGGGCATCAAGGGGTTTGCCGCGCTGGTTGACACCCCTGCCCGCGGCCCGGTGGATGTTCTGGTCTCGGGTGGAGCGCTGGGTGTCCAGAGGCCTCAGAAGTACTACGAAGTGCACCTGGACATCACGGAGATGCGAAAGCTGGAAAGGATGAAAGACGAGTTCCTGCTCGTGGTCAGCCACGAGCTAAGAAACCCGCTGCAGATCATCGGGGGCCTCCTTCAGCTGCTGCAGCTCAAGCTTGCCCCTGCTGCAAGGGAACGGGTCAGCGGCAACCTGGCGACACTGTCAAATCAGATCTATCTTCTGACCAGCATCGTCGAAGACATCCTGACGGCGTACCGCATCGGTTCCGGCAGGCTCACCGTCCACCCCAGCGAGGTCGAGCTCAACGCCATCGTACGGCAGGCGGTCGCTTCATACTCCGCCAGCGCGACGCACCGCGTCACCCACCTGCAGGACGGGGTTCAACCCGTGCTGGCTAGGGCGGACCGTCAGCGAGTGGTTCAGATACTGCACAATCTCCTGTCCAATGCCGTCAAATACACGCCGGACGGCAAGCACATCTGGGTCACAGTCGAGCGCCGCAACGGGGACGCGCTTGTCAAGGTGGAGGACGAGGGCATCGGCATCCCGCCGGAACAGCTGGAGCGGGTGTTTGAGGGCTTCCACCGGGCCCACGAGTTTTCGGAGTGGAAATCGGGCGGGGTCGGCCTCGGCCTGTACATATCGCGGCATCTCGCAAGGAAGCACGGCGGGGACCTGTGGGCGCAAAACCGCCCCGGCGGCGGCACGGCCATGGTCCTGAGGATACCCTTGGCCGCGAAATCAGCTCCCGCCACCGGGGCGGCTGCCTCATGCTGCTCATCAAAGGGCCGTGCCGCGGACGCGTTGCCCGGGCACGAGGTCCCCTAACTTACATGTCAACCCGGAAGCGCCATCGGGCCACGGCCGCGAACAACGCGCCGAAGGCCAGCAGCGCCAGGATCTCGCCCAGCGCGGCGCGCGGTGCCGCAGCGTACAGCAGCAGCTTCCCAAATGCCGAGTTGGCCCAGGCGTGCGGGGTTATCCTGGCGAGTCTGCATCCATGCCGGCATCATGAACAGCGGCCCCAGCAGCCCCCGAGCGGGGCCATCGTGAGCGAACCAAAGACGGCCATGCCGCCTGCGGCGTTGCGGCTCCTGGCCACGGCCGCGATCAGCAGGCCAAAGGCGGAGGCGCAGAGCACCAGGGCAAACGTGACCGCGCAGGTCATCCACGGCGTGTACCCGGCGTCGACTCCGAAGAAGAGAATCCCCGCTCCCCACAGCACCGTGGCCTGCATGACGCCCCGCACCACATTGCCGAGGTACTTGCCCAGCAGGATGCCCCCGGAGCTGGCGCCGCTGGCGACGAGGCGATCGAGGGTGTAGTTTTCGCGCTCCATCAGCAGCCCCTCAGCCGTCATTGCCAGGGCGAAGAAGACAAACATGGTCAAGTACTGCGGCAGGACCCAATTGGCGGCGGACTTGGGTGAGGCGGGGCCCACCTGGCTCACGGTCACCGAAACAGGTTGTACCGCGTTGCCGCCCTGGCTGCCGCCGGCCCCCGGCCCGAACATCCCGGGGCCAAGGATCTCGCCCAGCCGCGCCATGGCCTCCGGTCCACCGAGTTGCATGGCGAGCTGTGTTGTGGCCGTGATCTCGGTCCAATGGCTGGTGATGCCGGCGGCGATGGCCTGCGCCAGGCTGTCGAGCGCACCCTGCGCCATACGGTCGGCGGCCTCGGACGGGCTCAATTGATTGACCTGCAAGCCGGTCTGGGCCTGAGCCAAACTGTCGATGATCGCCTGGCTGATGCTTCCCGGCCGCTCATGTGTGGCCAGGTATACGGCCATGCGCTCGTCTCCGCCCCCGATGAAGCCGCCCATCAGGTTGCTGAAGATGGCCACGAACAGCAGCGGGAAGATCATCGTAAACGCCAGCGCGGCCCGGTCGGCGAAGAAGACCCGCACGTCCTTGCGGGCGATGAGTTTGGGGCACCTCCGGCTGCGGCTGATGCGATTGGGGCCCGAGGGGAGTCCCCGAAAGCCAAGAGGCTCATACGGACCGGGGCCGGTGTTTGACTCAACATTGGAATCAGAAACATGAGGCGATTGAACAGACCCGATCTGACTGGTTCAAACAGGCTTCGTTTACCTATGATGACAGAATGAGGGAATTCCCACAAGAGCAAGACATTCGTGGTTGATTGTTCAGCACCGTGCGCTTTGCATCGCGGCCTGTGTGAAGTAAAATAGAGTCTGCTGTTGAAAGCAGTTGCGTTGTTGTGCGTGCGGGCTCATAGCTCAGTGGTTAGAGCAGCCGGCTCATAACCGGCCGGTCGCTGGTTCAAATCCAGCTGAGCCCACCAGACTAGGCCCCATGGTCAAGAGGTTAAGACACTGCCCTTTCAAGGCGGCGACACGGGTTCGAGTCCCGTTGGGGCTACCAGCATATCACGCGGCGCTCCGCTCGTCGGGGCGCCTTTCGTTTTCCACGCGGCTTCCATGCGCGCGGTTTCCGTGTCCGCGTAGGCACAGGACTTGTTTTGGGACCCGTCGAAGACCGGGGCGTCAACCACCCCACGGCTAAAGCCGGGGGCTTGCACCTAGTCCGCTTGTGTGGACTGGCGCGATGGGCCGGTTGACGACGGCCCGCCAGCGGTAGTCATGCCACCGCCGGCAAGGTGCTTCCGGGCGATGTTGCGGGACGCGTTCAGGTCAGCGTTCAGCTCGAATCCGCAGGCCCGGCAGAGAAACCGCGATTGAGAAC
>JAUYEG010000100.1 GCA_030691505.1 Bacillota bacterium
ACCCGCCAGACACAGCAGGAAGTAGAAGTAGTACCGCCCCTGGGCGTGGCTCGAAGCCAGGTACGTCAGAGAAAACAACGCCGCCATCATCCACAGGAACGACGCGAACAACGCGAACAACAGCCCGAGCGGCGTGACCTCGAGCGACATTCCCCTGCCGATAAAGCCCGGCAGCTCTATGCGCCCCTGCGTCAGGCCGGCAGCCCACGAGCCCGCGAGCATGACGGCCACCGCCGCGCACCAGCCGGCAGCCCACAGGCCCCCTCTGACCGCCTCGCGCCCGCCGCGCCACAGGCGACATACCAGGGGCTGACTGAGCGCCGCGGCAGCCGGCAGCAGCAGCAAGAGCAGCCACAGCCAGGAGGCGGCAACGGACTCGGGTGCGCCCGGCGCCGTGTGGACCCCGCTTCCAGCTGCCGCGGCCTGGACCGCCAGTATCACCTCTCCGTTCCCCTCCTTTCAGGCATCAGAGGCCCTTGACCAGTAGTTCAATAAACCCGAGCGGGGCCGACCAGATACCGAGCGCCACAGTCACCAGCGCGAGCAGGACGACCGGCCAGAGCATGGTTGCCGGAGCCTCGCGTCCCGGGCTATGCGCGGGCGCGCCATGCATGCCGTGCCCTACCGGGCCGTGACCGCCGGCGGCGTGTCCCGCTCCGTGGCCCCCCGGCTCAAGACCGGGCACATCCTCGCGGTAGGGGCGAAGAAACGCGCGGATAACGATGGGAAAAAAGTAGGCGGCGTTGAGAAATGAGCTGGCTACAAGCACTACAACCAGGGGCCACTGTTGCGCGTGGACCGCCCCGCGCAGGAGGTACCACTTGGACACGTATCCACACACTGGGGGGACCCCGACCATACCCAGTGCGGCCAGCGCAAAGCACCCCATCGTCCGCGGCATGACCCTGCCGATCCCGTCCAACTGACTGATCTTTGTTCGTCCGGTGACGGTGATGATGATCCCGGCGCAGAAAAACAGGACTATCTTCATTACGGCGTGATTGACGAGGTGAACCAGTCCGCCGGCCATCGCCTCGGCATTCAGCATTGTTACCCCCAAAGTTATATAGCCCAGCTGGCTTATTGTGCTGTAAGCCAGCCTTCGCTTGAGCGTGTCCTCGCGCAGGGCGGAGATGGAACCGAGCAGGACCGAGGCGGCGATGACCACGGACAGGGCCGCGCCGATTCCGGCCTCGGCCATGAGGTCCTTGCCGAACACGAAAAGAAGCACCCGCAGGATGCCAAATACACCCGACTTGACCACCGCCACGGCATGAAGCAGCGCGCTGACCGGTGTTGGGGCAACCATTGCCTGCGGCAGCCATCCGTGAAGCGGCATCACGGCCGCCTTGACCCCGAAGCCCGCGATGTAGCAGGCGGCGGTCAGGCTCACCAGGCCGCTGGGCTCCACGCCCGCCAGCAGGCCGCCCGGCCGGAATTCGAGCGACCCGCGCAGGGCCATGGTGCCGACAATCCCAAGCAAGACCAGGGCCGCGCCGCACAGGCTGTAGATGATGTACATGCGCCCCGAACGGGCAGCTTCCCGGGTCTGGTCGTGGATCACCAGGGGATACGTGACCAGCGACAGGAGTTCGTAGAAAATGTAGAGCGTAAACAGGTTGCCGGCCAGAGCCACGCCCATGGTCGCCGTAAGCGAAAGCGAAAGGAAAGAGAAGAAACGCCTGACGTTGGGGCCGCCCGCGAGGTAGCCATGGCTGTAGATGGTCGTCGCGACCCATAACGTCGACGCGACGGCCGCGAAGAGCAGCCCGAGCCTGTCGGCGGAGAAGCGGAGCGTGAGGATCGGTCCCACCTGCCAGGCGGTGATCGTCACAGGCCGGCCGTCCCCGAGCAGCCGGAGCATCTGCACCACCAGCAGCACCGGTCCGACCGCGGCGGCAATCCCAACCGCCAGCCGGGCACGGCCCTGTTTCTCGCCCAGCAGCGCGATGACTATCGCCCCAGCGATAGGGATGGTGACCGTCAGTATGGCGTACCACCCGCCCGACGACGTGCTCATCGTCCCGGTCCGCCGATGATGGTCTGGGCCACCCCGGCGAGGTGGGCGATAGTCGGGCCGGTCCAGACGCCGAGCACGATGCACGCCAGAGCCAGAGCCACAACCGGCAGCAACATGGGCAACGGGGCCTCTAGACGTGATAGGATCCTCCGGCGGATGCCGGGCGGGGGCCACGATCCGGGGGCACCCAGGGCGCCGGCATCGCCAGCCGGGTCACCGTGAATCACCGGACAGACCTGCGGCTCCACGAAGTAGAAGCGCCAGATCACCGGCAGGTAGTAGGCCGCGTTGAGCAGGCCGCTCATCAGGATCAGCCCGATGAACACCGGCCTTTCAGCCTCCAGCCCGCCCAGGAAGAGGTGCCACTTGGCGATAAACCCGGATAGCAGCGGGAGGCCGATCATCGAGAGCGCCGCCACGGTGAAGGCGGCCGACGTCAACGGCAGAACACGGCCCATGCCGTCCATCAGGGCGATCTTGCGGCGTCCGGTACGTTCAGCGATGATCCCCGCGCTCAGGAACAAACACGTCTTCATGATCGAGTGGCTGATGATCTGGAAGAACGCCGCCATCACGGCAGAGGGAGTGCCCAGCCCGGCGCCGAGGAAGATGTAGCCCACCTGAGCCACCGTGGAGTAGGCCAGCAGCCGTTTGATGTCGTCTTGGACGAGCGCGAAGAGCGAGCCGCCGATGATCGCCGCCGCCGACAGCAAGATCAGCAGTTCGCGGAGCGGCGCGACGATCCCGAGGATCGGACGGAAGACAACGTAGTTCATCTTTATCAGCGAAAAGGCGTAGATCTTGACGACCAGCCCGGACAGCATGGCGCTCGATGGCGTCGGGGCTGCCGAGTGCGCCTCGGGAAGCCAGACGTGCAGCGGAAACAGTGCAGCTTTGAGCGCAAAGCCCAGCGTCAGGAGTCCCAGCGACGTCGTCGCCAGACGCGGGTATTGGCGCCAGACGGTCTCAAGCTCACGTGTAAGGTAGGTCAGGTTGAGGTTGCCGGTGATCATGTAGATCATGCCGATCCCGAGCAATATCAATGTGGATGCCAGCGATGCCAGCAACAGGTAGCGCAGCGCCGCCTCAGCCGCCCTGCGCGAGTCCTTGGCGGCCACGAGTGCGCAAGCGCCGATGGTGGTGATTTCCATCATCACGAAGGTGTTGAAAAGATCGTTCGTGACCGCCATGCCCAGCATCCCCGCCAGCAGCAGCAGGAATGCGGCGTAGTACCAGCTCTGCGCGTGCGGCGCCACTTCATGGTCGATGTAGGCCATGCAGTACACGGCGATCAGCGTGGAAATGGCCGCCAGCACGAGCACCATCAGCGCGGCGGCGGGCCCGACGAGGAGCTCGATCCCCCAGGGCGCCGGCCAGCCGCCAAGTTGATAGGTCAGCTCACCGCAGTCACGCACGCGGATGTTGAGCTGGATCGCCTGAATCAGCGCAAGCAGGGTCACGCCCACCGCGAAGGGCGGCAACCAGCGCCGCCGTACATGGCCCACAATGGGGCTAAGGTACGCGCCCAACAGCGTACCAACCACAATCGTCAGCGGAAAATGGTCAGTGATCCTCATCCAGGATGCTCCGCAGGCGCACGATTTCCTCGGCGTCGAGGGTGCCGTAGTGCCGGTACAGCTTAAGCACCAGGCTCAGTGCGAAGGCCGTGACGCTGACGGCCACGACGATGCCGGTCAGAATGAGGGCCGAGGGGACCGGGTTGACGAACTCCGCATGGGGATGCGCGGGATCGACGAGCGGCTCAAGCCGTCCACGAACATTGCCCATGGCGATGAAGTAGAGAAAAACCGCCGTGCCCGCGATGTTGAGCCCGATGATCTTCTTGAGCAGGTTTGCATGGGCCAGCAGGGTGTGCACCCCGATAACGAAGAGCACGACGGCAAATACGTACGGGTAGTTGGCAGCCAGTCGCGCGGTCACACTCAGTCCTCCTCCACGATGACCAGGAAGAGCACGGCGACGGTCAGCGCGACGCTGGCGCCGACCCCCAGCGTGATCACCGGGATCAGCCCGCCCGAGAGGAGCGCTCCCGGATTGCCCAGCGGGAGGCCGGCGTTGGCGTTGGCGAGGAACTGGTGACCGAGCGCCATGCCGACGAGCCCCGTGCCGGCGTACCAGAGTGGACCGAGGGTGGTGAGCGCGATCAGCGTATCCTCGGGGATGAGGCGCCTGGCGGCCCTGATGCCGAATACCAGCACAAACAGCACCATGCCGATCCCGATGACCGTGCCGCCGGCGAATCCGCCGCCCGGGGACAGATGGCCGTGCACGATGATGTAGATCCCAAAGACATGGATCATCGGGACGACCCGCGTTGCGACCTCGTTAAGGATTACGTCGTCGTCCATCTGCGGCCCGCCTCCTGACCCGGCTCTTGAGGTTTAGTAGGACGCCCATGGTCGCCGTGAAGAGCACGGTCGTTTCGATCAGGGTGTCATAGGCGCGGTAGTCGAGGATTACCGCCGTGACGATGTTGGTGGCACCGGTTTCAGCCATTCCGTCGCGGTTGTAGCGCTCCATCACATAGTTGAAAGTCGGGTTGACCTCCCCGTACACGGGCATCTCCAGCACAATCAGGAGCAGCACCGCCCCGACGGCGAGTACGAGAGGGATCGCCAGCAGCACCAGATGGCGCGGTCTCAATCCTCACTCCTCCTAGTCCTGATTATCACGGCAATCATCAGCGCCCCGACCGCTACACCCGCGACCGCCTCGGTGATCGCAATGTCCGGTGCGTTGAGCTGTTGCCAGACGAGCGACATGGTCAGGCTGTAGGCGCCGAAAATGACCACCGCGTAGACCAGGTCCCTGATCAGAGAAACCGAGATCGCGCAGGCCACAAGGAAGATCATGAAGATAACAGTGACAACGTCGCTCACGGCCTGGACCCCCCTTGCCGGGAACCGTCGTCGAGGGCGGCTGCGCCTTTCGCTTGGCGCAGGTCGCTCGTCGGCGTGCCCGGCACCTCGTGTCCACCGTACCGGTAGGCCACGTTTGCGATCACGTGCGTCGTCGTGGGGTTGATGACGCAGATGAGGCCGACCATCAGCAGCAGCTTGACGGCGACCTCGACGGTGGGGGCCATGATCACCAGCGCAAGCAGGATGAGGCCGGCCCCGAGCGTATCGCATTTGCCGGTTGCGTGCATGCGGGTATAGATGTCCGGCAGGCGCAAGAGCCCGATTGTGCCGACGGCGAGGAAAAAGAGGCCCCCCAGCAAAAGCGGAACAGCGAGCCAGAAGCGCCAGACCATCAGAACAACCTGCCCTTCAGTACCGCCTTGAGCACTGCCACCGTCGTGACGAAGCTGGTCAACGCGTACGCAAGGGCCACGTCGACAAACGAAAACTGCCCGCTCGTGTGGGCCACGAGAGCGAGCATGAGCACGGTCTTGGTATTGATCACATTGACCGCCACCAGCCGGTCCTGGGACCGGGGTCCGATAACGGCCCGGTAGAGCGACAGAAGCGTCAACAGGCCGATGGCGACCGAAACGGCCAGCAGCAGATGCCGGCCAAACTGCCCGATCGCGGGCGCCTCAGGCGAAGCTAGCGGCCCCATGCCTGTTCGAGCCCCTTTACCCGGTTCTCCACCGGCCAGTTGCCGACCCCCTCGGCTGCCGCGCCGGTCAGGGCATGCACGATGATGGTATCGCCCTCCAGGCTGACGCTGATCGTGCCGGGGGTGAGAGTAATGGAGTTAGCGTAGATGACGCGGGTCAGATTGTGTTTCAGCTTTGTGCGAACAATCACAAATTGAGGCGAAATCGGCATCTTGGGGTTGAGCACGATCAACGCGACGGCCCAGTTGGCCTTGACGATTTCCACAAGCATTCTTGCAACGTAGACGAAGAACCTCGGTTGAAATACCAACTGCAGGACAGGCACGTCGGCCTCGGCGGGACCGGACTGAAGTTGCTTTGCCCAGAAGGCCGTCACGAGTCCGGCGACGACGGTGCCGCTCGCAATCTGGGGTACTCCGTAGCCTCCAGCCAGGGCGAGCCAAAAGAGCAGGAGACCAAGGAACAGGACCGCCGGGCGGCCGTATCCGCGGCGCGGCGAACTCTGTCGCCCTGGCCCGGGAGAAACCGCTGCTGTGTGATCTCCGTCGGGCATCTGGATCGCTTCCTTAGTGCAGTGTGCCAGGGCTACCTGCGCAACTCAACCATGCTTAATACGACAGTCGCTTGGGCAAGCCCTGCTGAAAAAGCGGATCAGGACCACAAAGCTCGCGCGCGGGCGAGGTCCGCGGGCGAGTTGATGTTGAGAAACAGGATCTCGTCGGGGCCAAATGACGCTCGCTCGGGCTGTTCCACGTATCGTACGCGTAGGCCGTCCAGGGCGGCGGAGACGCGGCCGTCGCCCGAACAGAGTTGTCTGCTGATGACGGGGAGCGCCGACTTGGCGTATACGGCACACAACGGCTCGAGGAACTGCCCGCGACGAGGGATGACCACGTCATACTCACCCCCGGCGGCCAGCGAACCGAGATGCGCTCCCAGCGGGGCCGAGAAGAAAGGCAGGTCGCAGGCCACGGCAAGGATCAGGTCATCAGGGGCGGCGGCGAGGCCGGCGTGGATTCCGGCCAACGGCCCGCGGCCGGGGAATTGGTCTGGGATAACCGGTGCAGCCCAGCCGGCAAAAGGCGACGGGTCGTTGGCCACGATAAGTTGGTGCCCGGTTACCTGGCGGAGCCGGCAGAGCAGGTGCCAGCCAAGCGGACGGCCGTCAAAAGGCAGCAGGTACTTGTGCTGCCCGAGACGGGCGCTTTTGCCCCCGGCTAGCAGGACTCCGGTCACGGCATCTCCCACCCGGCGCGGTTTGTGAGTTCCTGACCATTACACAGCGGGCATGCCGGAGCTGTCAAACACCTCTGCAGCAAGGGCCCGCGGAGGCCGAATACGGGCAATAGCGCAGGCTGGTGTATGATAAGAGAGGAAATCCGCCGCCCGCGGGACGTGGGCGGCCCGGGAGGTTCCGCGATGCGCATCGGTTATTGGGAGATACTCGTCCTGTTGTTGGTGGTCGTCCTTCTCTTCGGCCCGCGCCGCCTTCCTGAGATCGGCCGGGCATTCGGACGCACGATCCAGGAGTTTCGTCACGCTACCAAGGAAGGTAAGGGAGATGGAGGCGACAAGGACGAGCCGTCCTCAAGCCCGGAGAGCCACAAGAGCAAGGGCAAGGGCACCGGCGAATAGGCCGAGCGGCGGTTGCGCACGTGGTGACGCAGGACGGCGGGCGCAGGCTGCTCGCGGACCTAGGCGAGCTTCGCCGGCGGGTTATCAGGGTGCTTTTTGTCTTGGCGGCGACGACCGCGGCGGGGCTGGCGTTTGCCGGCCGGCTGCTTGCGGTGCTGATGCGCCCTGTCGGCGAACTGGTCTATCTCGCTCCCGCAGAAGCGATGATGACGCACTTCCGGCTCGCGTTCGCAACGGGCGTGGCCGTGACTCTGCCCTTCACCCTGGTCAATGCGGCGGCCTTCGCCGGCCGGCGGCTGCCCCGCAGGACGCGGCTCAAGCTCTATCTGTTGCTGTTGCTCGGGCTCTTCTTGTTTGTGGCGGGAGCCACCTTCGCGTTCTTTTTTGTGGTCCCCACGGTGCTGGCCTTTTTCCTATCTTTCGCGTCACCCAAGATCAGGCCGCTGCTCGGCCTGGCCAACTACACGGCTTTTGTGTTCGGTCTGGTGATCCCGTTCGGCCTTGTCTTCCAACTGCCGCTGACCATCGCGGCGCTGGCGCGGGTCGGGGTGCTCAGCCCCGCGGCCCTGGCCAGGCAGCGCCGCTTTGCGATTGTGATCATTTTTTTTCTGGCGGCCCTGCTGACGCCGCCCGACGTGGTTTCGCAGCTAATGATGGCCGGGCCGCTGCTGGTTCTGTTTGAGGTGGGCGTGCTGCTGGCCAAGCTTGCCTGGCGAGGCCGGGCAGCCCGGCGCAAGTCCGGGACGGCGGCCGAATAGGAGGAGTCCCGCGTGTTCTGTCCCAAGTGCGGCGTCGAGTCTCCTTCCGGGGCGGTCTACTGCTACCGCTGCGGAGGCAGGCTGCCTGAGGCGGCTGCAGCGGCACAGGCCGGCGGCGATAAGGACGCCCCCGCGGCCAACCCCAAAGCGGTGCCACGCGATCTTGAGGCCAACCAGTACGCGCATCCGCTCGACAGGCGCAGCCTGGAGGGCATCGCGCGCTTTGGCCCGGTTGTGGCCGTCACGAGGGCGATCATCCGGCACTGGGACGAGCCGATGGTCAAGGGACAGCTGCTCGGCGGCACCGTCAAGGTCGGCCCGGGCCAGTTTGCCGACATCCACGAATTGGCTCAGAGCTGCGCCACCATCCTCAACATGGAGGTCCCGGACATCTTCATCCGCCACGACCCCACGTTCAATGCGATGACCCTCGGGGTCGAAAGGCCGCTGATCATCCTGCATTCGTCGGTGGTGGAGGCGTTTGGCCCGGAGGAGCTCACTTTCATCATTGGACACGAAATGGGCCATATCAAAAGCGAGCACGTCCTTTACCTTAGCGCCGCCTATGTCCTGACCTTGGGCGCGCGCGGGCTGGCGGACAGGTTGTTCGGTTTGGGGGCGCTCATCGTCGTGCCGGCCGTGCACGCGCTCCAGGCCTGGATGCGCAAAGCGGAATTGACCGCGGACCGGGCCGGGCTGCTCTGCCTGCAAGACTTGGACCTGGCCCGACGCTCGCTGATCAAGCTTGCCCTGGGGGGGCGGCAGCTGTTCGAACGGCTGGATGTGGACGAATACCTGCGCCAGGCGGATCAGGCCAGCCGGGACGAATACGGCCGGGTCAGCGAGTTTTTTCAGACGCACCCGCACATCGCCAACCGTGTCCGCGAGCTCAAGTACTTCCGTGAATCAGCGCTGTACTCCGAGATCCTCGGGCAGGCTCCCCCGACGAGCCGCGGTCAACTGGAGGCCGCGGCGATGATGGGCCTGGAACGCGGCCGCGAGCTGCTAGCGAGGGTGGGGGGCACCGTGACGGGTTTCCTGTCGGCCCGGAGCACACTGGAGCGGGCCCTCACAGAGTTCAGGCGCGTCCACGAGAGGTACCCCGGCACAGAGGCGGCCCGGCAGGCGCTGTACTACCACGGGTTGACCTTGATGAACCTGCGCCGCGGCTTGGAGGCCGCAAAGACGTTTCAGACCTTCGTGCTCACTCATCCGCTGCACCAGCTGGCCCCCGATGCCCACTACGGCCTGGCCGTCGTTTTCGAGCGCCTGCTTCACGACAAGCAGGCTGCGGCCGAGGAGTATAGTCGCCTGCGCAGCGAGTTCCCCGAGAGCCCTCAGTCCGCTCAGGCCGCGGAGGCCCTGGCGAAGCTGGGCCAGCCGGTCACGGAGTTGGGAAAGCAGGCTTAGGCCGGCTGCCTATGGGCCCGCGCATTTCCCCGCCCTTTCTTGTTCCTACTCCTTGCGTCTAGGTGGGTCGCATGTGTAGAATCGGGGTACGAAGTGGGGCTAAGTGGTGCACGATGGGGGGTTGCGCGTGGCGACCGGCCGGTCGGCGTTCCTGGGGGAGTATCAGCACGCCCTCGATGATAAGGGCCGTCTGACTGTACCAAGCCGCCTCCGCGGCGCCCTCGGGGATCCTTTCATCGTGACCAGAGGCCTCGACGATTGCCTTTTCGTTTATCCCCTCGCCATCTGGGAGGGCATCGCCGCCCAGCTCGAGTCGTTGCCGTTCACAGCCTCGGCTCCCCGCGCGTTCGCCCGTCTCTTCTTCAGCGGAGCAACCGAGGTCTCCCCGGACCGGCAAGGAAGGTTTCTTGTGCCGTCCGCGCTCCGGGAGCACGCCGGCCTTGACAAGGAGGCAGTGATCATCGGGGTGGGGAGCCGCCTGGAGATCTGGAGCGCCGAGCGCTGGCGCGCCTTCCAGGACCGGGCCCGCCAGGAGTACCAATCCCTTGCTGAAGGCCTGTTCCGTGGATAGCAGCATGGACGACGGCGTCTTGGGACAGGTTCACGAGCCGGTAATGCTGGCCGAGGTCGTCTCCATTATGTCCGGGGCACCGGAGGGGCGCCTGGTGGATTGCACGGTAGGCGCCGGCGGTCATGCTGAGGGCCTGCTCGACAGCTTGCCTGGTGCGGAGCTGATCGGTATTGACCGCGACCTGGAGGTGCTGGCGTTGGCCGGGGCCCGCCTGGCACGCTTCGGTGGACGGGTGCGGCTTCTCAAGGGCAACTTCCGCGACCTGCCGGAGTTGCTGGAGCCGCTGGGCGTGACCGCCGTGGATGGCATGTTGTTTGATGTGGGAGTCTCGTCACTGCAACTGGACCGCCCGGACCGGGGTTTTGCCTACGGAAACCCCGAGGCGCCGCTGGACATGCGCATGGACCCGGACCAGGAACTGACCGCGGCCGGTCTGCTCAACCGGCTCGACGAACGTGAATTGGCCAGGATCATCCGGGATTACGGCGAGGAGCGGTGGGCAAGCAGGATTGCGTCGTTCGTGGTCGCCGCCCGGACCAGACGGCCGCTTACCACTGCCGGGGATCTGGTTGACGTCATCCGCGCCGCGATCCCCGCTGCGGCCCGCCGCTCCGGCGGGCATCCCGCCCGGCGCACCTTTCAGGCGGTGCGTATCGCGGTCAACGATGAGCTCGGCGCCCTGCAAGCCGGGCTGGAGGCAGGTGCGTCGCTGCTCGCCCCGGAGGGGCGAATGGTGACCATCTCGTTTCACTCGCTCGAGGACCGCCTGGTGAAACAGACCTTCCGCAGCCTCGCGGGAACAGGTAAGTACAGAACACTGACCAAGCGGCCGCTGGTGCCGGGGCCGCAGGAGATCGCCCGCAACGCGCGGGCTCGTAGCGCGAAGCTTAGAGGATTGGCCAGACTGGCCGCGTAGGCGGTCGCGCGTCCCCACCGCGACACGGCGGGGCGCGCGTCCCAGCCGGCGGCGGTTCTCGGCCCGCCAGGAGGCGAATACACTTGCTAGCAGCCAGAGACCTCGCAACCGAGCGCAGCCCGGAACGGGGTTATCGCCCTGACCCGCGGCGCCGTGCCAGCGCGCGTCCGCGTACGGCGGCCAGACCGCGCAGCAAGGCGGCCTGGCTCGGTCTATGGGCGCTGGCGGTTTTGGTGGCCTTCTCGGTGACCTACCGGCATGCCGCCCTGACCCGTCTGGGCTATGAGGCGGAAAACCTGGAACGGCAGCTCGCGGTGATTTGCAGGCTCAATGGCGAGTTGGAGGTCAGAGTGTCAAGCCTTGGCGCCCCGGCCCGCGTGCAGCAACTGGCGCAATCCAGGCTCGGCATGGTCCAGCCGCAGCGGAGCATCGCCGTAGCCATGGCGTGGCCTGCTGCATCCGAGGCGGGCGACCGGCTCGCCGCAGCCGGAGGGGCAGCGGATGTCGGGTCTCCGGCCGGGCAGCCGGAGTCCGATTCCGGCGGGATGCTGTCCAGACTGTGGCGTTTTGTCCGGCGGCTCACCGGTGTCCCGGCCGAGGCGGCGGCAGCGCAAAGGTAATCCGCCTGCCGGGGGGGCAGCCTGATGGAATTGTCCTACGGCCTGCTGCAACGTCGCCGGGCGGGCCTGATGTTCATGATCATGACCGTGATCCTCATCGCGCTGTGCGGCCGTCTGGCCTGGCTGCAGTTGGTGCTCGGGCCGGGGCTGCGTGAGCGGGCCCTCGAGGTGCGCCTGCGCGACGTGCCGGTGGAGGCCAAGCGCGGCACGATCTACGACCGCCAGGGACGTGAGCTGGCCGTCAGCATCGATGTGGACTCCGTCTTCGCCATCCCCACGCAGGTCCGCGACAAGGAGGGCACCGCGGCCAATCTTGCCGCCATCCTTAACATGGACCGCGACTGGATCCTCGAACGCCTGATGCGCCAGGAGTCGTTCACCTGGATCAAGCGGAAGATAGAGGCGGACCAGGCGGCTCAGATCCGGGAACTGCGCATGCAGGGCATTGATCTTACCCAAGAAAGCCGGCGCGTATACCCTAAGGGCCAGCTTGCCGCGCATGTGATCGGCTTCGCCGGCATCGACAGCCAGGGCCTGGAAGGCATCGAGGTCCAGTACGATTCCTGGCTCCGCGGCGTGCCGGGACGGATCTCGATCGAGTACGATGCCCGCGGGGAGGAGATCCCCCAGGCGGTGCACCGCTACTTCCCGCCCACGGACGGCCTGTCGCTGGTACTCACCATTGACGAAACCATCCAGTACATCTGCGAGCGCGAGCTGGAAACGGCGATGGTCGGCAGCGGGGCCAAATCGGGCACTGTGATCGCCATGGACCCCAACACGGGGGAGATACTGGGCCTGGCCAACTACCCGACGTACGACCCGAACAACTACCAGGCCTACCCCGCGGCAAGCCGGCGCAATTACGCGGTGGCGGACACCTTCACCCCCGGGTCGACGTTCAAGCCCATTACCGCCGCCGGTGCGCTGGAGGACGGGCTCATCAGCTGGAACAACCGTTTCTTCTGCGGCGGCAGCCTGCTCATCTCGGGACACACGATACGGTGCCACCGGACGGGCGGGCACGGCTCCCAGACCCTCATGGAGGTCATAGAGAACTCCTGCAACGTCGGATTCATGACAATCGGAATGAAGCTGGGCATAGAGCGTCTCTACGACTACGTGGAGACGTTCGGACTGACCTCGAAAACGGGCATCGACCTGCCCGGCGAGGCACAGGGGATCATCATCCCCCGCGCCAAGGCCAAAGTGCTTGACCTGGCCGTGATGTCTTTCGGCCAGAGCCTGACCGTGACGCCCCTGCAGCTCATCACGGCGATTTCGGCCATCGCCAACGGCGGTACGGTGCTTCAGCCGCACATCGCGAAGGAACTGCGAACCGCCGATGGAGCCCTGGTCCAGAGCTTTGCTTCCAAGAAGGAAACCAAGGTCATCGCCGAGCAGACCGCCCGCGAGTTGTCGGAGGCGCTGGAGTCCGTAGTCGAGAACGGAACAGGCAAGAGGGCCTACATTGAAGGCTACGAGCTGGCCGGCAAGACCGGTACATCGCAGAAAACGGTCGCCGGGCGCGTTTCCTCCGAATTCCACGTCGCCTCGTTTGTGGGGTTCGGCCCGGCGCGGGATCCGCAGGTCGCGCTGCTGGTCGTCATTGACGAGCCGGTCGGGGCCTACTATGGAGGACAGCTCGCCGCCCCCGTGTTCAGCAATGTCATGCGGGACGTCTACCGCTACCTAGGGATCCCGGTCCTGCTCCCCACGCAGTAGACGGCAAGGCGCAGCGGCCGGCGCCTGGGATATACTCGAACTGTGCCGGCGGCGGATGACCGGACGATAGAGGTGGGTCCAGTGCTCCTAGGTGAGTTGCTCGCCGCGGACCGGGCGACGCGGTTGGCCCGCGGAGTTGCCGGGACCGGCGTGGTCAATCTGGATTACGACTCGCGCCGGGTCGGGCCGGGTTCCCTTTTCTTCGCCCTTCGCGGACTGATTAGCGACGGGCACGAGTACGTGCCCCAGGCGGTGCAAAGGGGGGCGGTCGCCGTGTGCGCGGAGCACGAGGTGGCGCTGCCTGACGGCGTGGCCCTCCTCCTCAGCCCGGACACCCGGGCCAGCATGGCCTTGATGGCGGCCGCCTTCTTCGGGCATCCGTCCGTCTCGCTCGGGGTTGTGGGTGTCACGGGGACCAAGGGCAAGACCACCACAACGCATCTTATCAGGGCCATATTCGAGGCCGCGGGGCGCCGGACCGGGCTTGTCGGCACGGTGCACAATGTCATCGGCGGGATGCCCGAAACGGTCGTGCACACTACCCCCGAGGCGCCCGAACTGCATTCGATGTTCCGCCGGATGGTCTCGGCCGGGGACACCCACGTGGTGATGGAGGTCTCCTCGCATGCGCTGGAGTTCCGCCGGGTCGCCGGCACGGCGTACGACATCGGTGTGCTGACCAATATGAGCCATGACCATCTTGATCTGCATAAGACCTTTGACAACTATGTGACGGCCAAAGCGAAGCTCTTCATGATGCTCGGCGCGCCTCCGGCGGGAAAAGGGGACGCGGGGCGCGGCCTGCGCGCGGCGGTCGTAAACGGCGACGACCCGGTCGCCCCGTCCATGCGGCGCGCGACGCCGGCCGACGTGCCGTACGTTACGTTCGGCCACGGCCCCGGGTGCGATCTCCGCGCCCTCGACGTGGACCTCGGGCCTGCCGGCGCCTCCTTTACGGCAGCGTACGGGCAGCGTAGACTGCCTATTAGCCTCAGGCTTCCGGGGCGGTTCAACGTACAAAACGCCATGGCCGCGCTGACGGTTGGGCTGGTTTCCGGGTGCGATCCTGAGACATGCGTCGCCGCGCTCAGCGGCATGGACGGCGTGCCGGGCCGGTTTGAGCGCGTGGACGCCGGCCAGCCTTTCGCGGTCATTGTCGACTACGCACATTCTCCTGACAGCCTGGAGAACGTGCTCGTCACGGCACGAGAGCTCACAACGGGGAGACTGATGGTCGTATTTGGCTGCGGCGGCGACCGCGACCGGACCAAGCGGCCGGTGATGGGCCGCATCGCCGCAGAGCGCGCGGACGAGGTCCTGGTGACCTCCGACAACCCCCGCAGCGAGGATCCGGATGCCATCATTGCCGAGATCGTCGCCGGTTTCATGCCAGGCATGGCCGGGCGCTGGCGGGTGGTCGCCGACCGGGCGGCCGCTATCCGCGCGGCGATCGAAACCGCCGGTCCGGGCGACATGGTGGTGATCGCCGGCAAGGGGCACGAGACCTACCAGATACTAGGCCCCGACACCATCCACTTTGACGACCGCGAGGTGGCCCGGCAGGCGCTGCTGGAGCGCGGCCGCGGGGTGAGCAAGGCGTGAGCGGCAATCCCTGTGCGCCGATCCCCGCAACCCGGCGCGTCCCGCCGGCATACGAAGCCGGTGCCGCCGCGGCGATCGTGGGCGGATCCGTCGTGTGGGGCAACCCAGCTGCCAGGTTCGCGGGGGCCAGCTTCGATACGCGCCGGACCGGTCCCGGGGAGATGTTCGTGGCCATCCCGGGTGAGCGCACCGACGGGCACCTTCACCTGGGGCACGCGGCCGCGCGGGGGGCTACGGTGTTGCTTGTGCAGCGCTGGGATGTCGGGCTTGAGGGGAGCCTCAGCGGCTCGCCGGGGGCCGACCCATCCGCTGCGGCTGTGATCCGGGTGCCCGAAACGGTCGCCGCTTTCGGCCGCCTGGGCGCGTCACACCGCTCACGATACCAGTTGCCCGTTTTAGGCGTCACCGGGAGCGTCGGCAAGACCACGGTCAAGGACATGGCGGCGCATATGCTGGAGCGCCGCTTCGACGTGCTGGCAACTGAGGGCAACCTCAACAGCGATGTCGGTCTGCCGGTCATCCTCCTCCGGCTCGACGCGCGTCACCAGGTTGCGGTACTTGAGATGGCGATGCGCGGCGAGGGCCAGATCAGCTACCTCGCCTCGCTCTCCGGTCCGCGCGTGGCCATCGTGACATCGGTCGCCCCCGTGCACCTGGAGACGCTGGGGAGTCTGGAGGCCATCGCCCGGGCCAAGGCCGAGCTGCCTCGCGCCCTTCCGCCGGAGGGGCTGGCGGTCGTGGACGGAGATTCGCCGGCCCTGACCGCCGAGCTGGGCAGGGGCGGGATGCGCGCCCAATACGTCAGCTTCGGGCACAGGACTGACGCCGGAGCACGGGTGCAGGACGAGCGCACGTTGTTCACCCGCCAGGGCGACAGGATCGCCGCGTCGCTATCCTTTGCGGTGATTGTGTCGGGCGCAGCCCGGGATCTGCTCAGCGTCAGGTCTGCCCGGCTGACGGTGACCATACCGTACCCGGGCGCCCACAACGCGCTCAACGCGGTGGCCGCGGCAGCCGCCTGCACCGCCGTCGGGTTACCCTTCGAGGAGGGCTTGGCCGCGCTGGCGGACTTCGCCCCCAAGAGCGCCATGCGACTTGACATCCGGATGCACGGTGGGGTGCTGCTTATCAACGACGCCTACAATGCCAACCCGTTGTCGATGCGGGCGGCGCTCACGATCCTCCAAGAGGCGGCGGCGGGCGGCCGCAAGGTGGCGGTTCTTGGCGACATGCTTGAGCTAGGCCCTCTCGAAGCAGAGGCGCATCGACAGCTGGGCCGTGATGTGGCCGCGGCCGGTGTGGGGGTTTTGATCGCCCACGGTCCGGCGTCGGCGCATGCTGCGGCGGAGGCCGTCGCGGCGGGGATCCCCCGTACGTCGGTGCACCATACTCTGACCCACGATGACGCCTCGCGGCTCCTCCTGGACCACGTTCGGATGGACGACACCTTGCTCATCAAGGGGTCGCGCGGCATGGCGATGGAGAATATCGTCAGAGCTTTCAGCGAGGGTTGGCCCAATGAACGGGTATGACGGCCTGCGGTTGGGGATGGCGGTGGCCCTATCCTTCACCGTGGTGGCGGTCGGCGGTCAGATCGCGATTCCCCTTCTCCGCCGGCTCAAGGTGGGCCAGAGGGTTCGCGACGACGGCCCGCAAACCCATCTGAAGAAAATGGGCGTCCCGACGATGGGCGGTCTGTTCTTTGTCCTGCCCGGCCTCGCGGTGGCCCTGTATTTCGCGGGCCGTGACCCCGCCGTCCGCGCGACGGCGCTGTTCGCCCTGGTCTTCGCGGGGGTCGGGTTCGTGGATGACTACATCAAGGTCGTCAAGAAACGTCCGCTGGGCCTGCGCGCGCGCTACAAGCTGGCAGTCCAGATTCCGGCCGCCGTGGCGCTGGCCTTTTACGCAACCGGCGTGCTCGGTCTGGGCACGGGGATCAGGCTTCCGTTCGGGGGGCCGGTGATCGAGCTCGCGTGGGCATACCCGGCAGCGATCGCTTTCATCGCCGTGGCCGAGGCCAACGCGGTGAACATCACCGACGGTCTGGACGGGCTCCTCGCAGGCGCGATGGTTCCAACACTCGGGGCCTACCTCCTCATCGCGCTCACCGTCGGTCAGACGGGCCTCGGAGTGCTCTGTGCCGCGCTGGTCGGCGCCTGTTTGGGATTCCTGCTCTTTAACCACTACCCGGCAAGGGTGATCATGGGCGACGTCGGGTCGCTGGGTCTTGGCGGCGCGTTGGTGGCCGTCGCCGTGCTGACCAAGACAGAGCTCCTGCTGGCCCTGGTCGGGCTGCTGTACCTGATCGAAGCGCTATCGGTCACCCTTCAGGTCATCTCGTTCCAGAGCACCGGCCGGCGGATATTCCGCATGAGCCCGCTGCACCATCACTTCGAACTGCTCGGCTGGTCCGAAACCAAGGTCTTGCGCTGGTTCTGGGCGGCGGCGTGGCTCTCCGGGGTGCTGGGTCTGCTCGGCATAGCCGGGATGGGGGGGTAGCTGTTGCCGACCGTCCGGAGCCCTTACGGGACACCCGAGCCGCATCGCAGGAAGCGGCCCGGTCGTGAACGCAACGCTTTCCGCACCGGCAGGGCCCGCCCGGCGCCGCGGGCGCAAACCCCGTACGCCGCGACCGGTCTCCAGCCGCCCCGCCCGGGGGTGTTGCGGGCATCGGCCCGCCGCAAGCCGCCGGATTTCGGGATCATCGCCGCAGTGGCGGGCCTTGTGGGCATCGGGATCGTGATGATTTTCTCGGCCAGCTCAAACCGGACGTTTGTGTCCTTCGGCGACCCCTACTATTACCTGAAAAGGCAAGCTCTCTGGGTCGTGATCAGCGTCGCGGCGATGGTGTTCGCAATGAACTTCGACTATTGGCGGCTGCGGTCGCTGGCCCGGCCCATCTTTGTCTTTTCGCTCGTCCTGCTCGTGATCGTACTGATTCCGGGGCTCGGAAGCGGCGTCCACGGTGCCAGGCGCTGGGTTGGGATCGGGATTGCGCGGTTTCAGCCCTCGGAGTTGGAGAAACTGGCCCTCACAATCTTCCTCGCGTCGCTGCTGTGCGAGCGTGGGCGCGCGAGATCGTTGCGCCGCGGCATCGTGCCGGTCGTATTGATCGCCGGGCTGATTTTCGGCCTGATCTTGTTGCAGCCGGACCTCGGCACGGCCGTGGCCTGCGCGGGGACGATCGCCGTGATGCTCTTCGTGGCCGGCGCCAACATGTGGCACCTGGCGGGCCTGGGGTTGGCCGCAGTGCCCGTCCTCTACTTGGCCATATTCTCGGCCGAGTATCGCCGGCGGCGTTTTCTTGCGTTCCTCAATCCATGGGCGGACCCCCTTGATACCGGCTTTCACATCATCCAGTCACTGTACGCGCTCGGCTCGGGCAGCCTGTTCGGGCTGGGCCTGGGACAGGGGCGCCAGAAGTTTTGGTACCTGCCCGAGCAGCACACGGACTTCATCTTCTCCGTACTGGGCGAGGAGCTCGGCTTCCTGGGCGGAGCGGCGGTGATAGCGCTGTTTGCTCTCCTGGCATGGCGCGGTTTCCGGGTGGCGGTACGGGCGCCGGACGGTTTCTCCTGCCTGCTGGCAGCCGGCCTGACAGCCATGATCGTGCTTCAAGCGGCGGTCAACATCGGTGTGGTGACGGCTTCCATACCGATCACCGGCATCCCCCTGCCATTCATCAGCCACGGCGGGTCCTCGTTGATATTCACCATGGCCGGCGTCGGCATCTTGCTTAACATCTCACGTTACCAGCAGGCCTGACCGGAAATGGGAGAGGACGGGCAGTTGAGCGGACGCGGCAAGTGGGGGAGCGCCAAGCAAGGGAGCGCCGGGGCAGAGGGCAGGGCCCCGCGGTGCCTGCTGAGCGGCGGGGGGACCGCGGGCCACGTTGTCCCGGCGCTGGCTGTCGCGGCGGAAATACTCGCCCTGCGGCCGGACGCCGAGTTGCTCTACGTGGGCACCGCGGGCGGGCTCGAGGCCGACCTGGTGCCCCGGGCAGGCGTTCCATTTGCCGCCGTGCCCATTACAGCCATCGCGGGGAGAAAACTGGCCGCCGCCGCGCGCTCGGCGGCGCGGGCGGCGGCTGCTGTTGCCCGTGCCCGCAGGATTATCGGGCGGTTCCGGCCGGATGTGGCCCTCGGCACCGGGGGCTACGTCGCGGGCCCGGTCCTCGTTGCGGCCTGGTCCAGCGGTGTGCCGTGCATGATTCACGAGCAAAACCTGCGGCCGGGGATCACCAACCGCTTGCTGGCCCGGATCGCCCGCCAGGTGCTGGTGTCATTCGAGGAGAGCCGCCGCCACTTCCCCAGGCCGGGCAAGGTCATCTTCACGGGTTACCCGGTCCGCCCGGAAATCACCAAGGTGGGCCGCGAGGAGGGTGCCAGCGCCTTCGGACTGCGTCCGGACCGGCCCACGGTGCTGGTCGTCGGAGGCAGCCGCGGGGCCAAAACCATCAATGAAGCCGTCAAGACCGGGCTTGTGGGGCTGCTGGAGGCGATGCCGCACCTGCAGGTGCTGGTTTCGACCGGGGAGAGCTACTTCGAGGATGTCCGCTCGCGCCTGACGGCCCAGGGCACGGCCGGCGATGCCATCCAGACGGGCAGGTTGCAGGTGTTCGCATACATCCACGACATGCCCCAGGCGTACGCCGCCGCGGACCTCGTTCTCTGCCGGGCGGGCGGGAGCGTGCACGAACTGACCGCCCGCGGCCTCCCGGCTGTGCTTGTGCCTTCGCCCAACGTCGCCTACGATCAGCAGACCGACAATGCCCGGGTGCTGTCGCAGGCCGGCGCGGCGCTGATGGTGGCCGACCATGAACTCGATGGAGAGCGTTTCCGCGGGCTGCTGCTCTTCCTCTTGACCGAGCCCGATGTACTGCGGGGGATGGCCTCTCGCGCTGCGGCGCTCGGCCGCCCCCAGGCGGGCCGGACCATCGCCGAGATGATGCTTGGCTGAGGCAATCTCCCGGGACACAGCCCCACGTCTCGCCAACGCCTATGCACGCCCGTGCCCGAAGGCTCCTAGTATGTCAGGGGGATGCGCAAATCCGCGCGTCCGTCGGCCTGACGCCGAGGGAGCCTGTCCAGCCACCCAGGTAACGGCCTTCCAGGGGCCCACGTATGATGGCTGCAGCGAGAATCTTGGAGGCGCGGGCTGTGCGCGACCTACTGATCATCGAGGGCGGCGTCCGTCTTGCCGGAACGGTCCGGGCGAGCAGCGCCAAAAACGCGGTCTTACCAATGATGGCCGCATCAATCCTTACTGGCGAGGAATGCGTCCTGCGGGACGTGCCCCGGCTGCGTGACGTCGGGGTGATGGGGCAAATCCTCAGCAGCTTGGGGGCCGAGGTGAGGACCGAGGCTGTTGGGGACAGGTCCTCGGCGACGCTGACCATTGTCTGCCGCTCACTTTCCAGCCACGTGGTTCCCGCGGACCTGATGGGCGAGGTACGCTCGTCCATATTCCTGATGGGTGCGCTGTTGGCCAGAAACGGGCGGGCCGACCTCGCATATCCCGGAGGGTGCTCGATAGGCCACCGGCCGATTGATCTTCACCTCCAAGGGCTCCGTGACCTGGGAGCGAAAATAGAGGAACACGGGTCCCGCATTGAGGCGGAAGCCAGGGAGCTGCACGGCAGCGATATTAGACTTACCCTGCCGAGCGTCGGCGCGACGGAGAACATAATGATGGCCGCGGTTCTCGCCACCGGGACCACCCTGATCCGCAACGCCGCCAGAGAGCCGGAAATCGTTGACCTTCAGAACATGCTTAACCTGATGGGCGCGAGCATCAGCGGCGCCGGCGGCGAGGCCATCCGGATCGAGGGTGTACGTCGGCTGCACGGGGTATCGTACGTCCCGATCCCCGACCGGATCGAGGCCGGAACACTCATGGTCGCGGCCGCAATCACCTCCGGTCAGGTGGAGGTGAGCAACTGCGTGCCCGATCACCTGCGCACGCTGATTGACAAGCTCCGCCAGGCAGGGTGCACGATCGAGGAGGGAGACAGACGGGTGTTCGTCGAGATGGACGGCAGGCCTCGGGCGGTTGATTGTGTGACGCTGCCCTATCCCGGGTTCCCGACAGATCTGCAGCCGCCACTGATGAGCCTTGCGGCCATCGCCGACGGAACGAGCGCGTTTCTGGAGACGATCTACGAGCAACGGTTTAACCAGGCGGAGGGACTTCAGCGCATGGGCGCCGACATCTCCATCACCGGGCAGCGGGCCTTTGTGCACGGGGTGGAGCGTCTGCGCGGCGCCGCGGTCAGGGCTCACGACCTTCGGGCGGGCGCGGCTCTGGTTCTCGCCGGCCTGGTCGCCGACGGGGTTACGACGGTGTCGGGTATTGAACACATCGACCGGGGCTACGACGGTCTGGAAACCAAGCTTGCCAGCCTCGGTGCATCCGTTCGGAGGGCGTGCGCTTGAGAGAAGACCGTTCTCCGGCACTCCGACCGCGGTCCTCGGCCCGGACAAGCTCCGGGGGTCAAGCCGGGAGGGCGGAGTACCGCCGTGCCGCCCGGAGGGCCGGCCGCCCCAGGCGACGGCTGCCGGCCACCATCCTCGGCATGCTGCTCCTGCTTGCGCTGGCGCTGGGAGCGCTCCTCAACTCGCCCTTGCTGGAGGTCACCGCGGTCGTTGTCCACGGCCGCCAGAACCTGACCCGGGAGCAGGTTCTGGCGGCAGCGGGGCTGCGGCTCGGGGTCAACATCCTCCGCGTCAGCCCCCGCGCGGCCGCGGCGGCGCTGGCCCGCATCCCGCGCGTGGCCCGGGCAGAGGTGCGCCGGGTCTGGCCCCGGGGACTCGAAGTCGTGCTCGTTGAGAGGATAGGCCTTGCCCTGCTGCCGTGCGGCAGCGGCTGGCTTGAGGTTGCCGGCGACGGCGTTGCCCTCGAGCTTTATGGGTCGATCGAAGGTGCCGGCCTGCCGATCCTTGAGGGGATTGACCCGGCCCTGATCGGCGTGGGCGAAACCGTGCCAGGCCTTGAGGCGCGATCGGCCCTGACCGCGCTTGCCGCGCTTGCCGACCGCGATGAAGTCCCCTTGCGTGCCGTACTCGCTGCAACCGGTCTGGAGATCGAACTGCAGGACGCGACGTGGCTCTACCTTGGTCCTGCCAACTCGGGCATGGAAGCGAGGATCGGAGTCGCCCTTGCGATCCTTGAGGAGCTGCGGGTGAGGGGTCAGCGCGCGGCATACATAGACGTGCGCTTGCCCGGCCAACCTGTGATCAGGCCCCGTTAGACGCGGAGCCGCACAACTCCCGCAGTCGGAGGCGCTCGCCGGGTTGCGATCCAGATTCGAACAGCTGGCCATGGTCTTGGTTGCCGCGATTCTTGGCCTGATGCTGGCTTTGGGTTTTCGGATGCAGACGGCCTTCGGACCGACCCTCCAAAACCGCCGGTGGGACGAGCTGGCCGTGATGTTGCGGCTCTGTGAGGAAGAGCGCGACGCGCTGCGCGACGAGGTCGTGGCCCTCCGGGCGGCCATCGCCGAGATCGGCGGCGGCGAGCAGCTGGATGTTCTGGCCCAGGAGCTGCGACAGGCGCGGTTGTTCTCAGGCCTCGCGGCCGGCGTCGGACCGGGTGTGCGGGTCACGCTCGACGACAGTTCCAGGCCGCAGCAAGGAGGAGAGGACCCCAATCTGTTTCTGCTCCACGATGATGACATTCTGCGGGTGGTCAACGAGCTGGCGGCCGCCGGAGCCGAGGCGATCGTCATCAACGGTCAGCGGCGCGTGGCCACCACCGAGATCCGGTGCGCGGGCCCGGCGATATCGGTAAACAACACCAGAGTCGCCCCGCCGATCCGCATCCTCGCCGTCGGTGACCCGCAGACGCTCGAGTCGGCCCTACGCATGAGGGGCGGCGTGCTGGAGATCCTGACGGTGATCGGGATTCAGGTGCAGATCGAGCAGCTCGGCTCGCTTGAGATCCCGGCCTTCGCCGGGACCACGCGACTGCGCCATCTGCAGGCGGCAAGGTGAACGGGGCCGTGTGGCTGCTTATCGGACTGCTGGCCGGCCTCGTGGCAGGCTTCCGGCTGCCGGTGGCCTTGCCCCTGGCGATGGCCCGGTACCATTCCGTCGCCCTGCTGGCGGCGCTCGATTCCGTGTTCGGCGGCTGGCGCGCCCGGCTGGTGGGCGGATTTGACCCGGCCGTCTTCCTGACCGGGTTCTTTGGAAACGCGGTGTTGGCGGCCGCGCTGACCTACATCGGGGACCGGACCGGGGTCGAGCTCTATCTTGCAGCGGTCTTCGCGTTGGGAACACGGATCTTCATGAACCTCGGCGCCATCCGCAGGCTGATGCTCGGGATGACCGGGTCCAACGGCCAACCACAGCCCCCCCGCAGCGAAGAGACCCCCTAGCCTTGCAGCCGCCCCTATGCACCCAAGACGCCGGGCCTGCGGCGCAGGCCCCAGACCGTCAGGAATTATCCTCCCAGGCAGGGGAACAGCCCCAGGCGGGGCGAATCATGGTTCTGACCGGGTCCCTGGTACTTGAATGATGAGTCCGCGTCCTGGTCGTTACAAGGGGGGGTTCCGATGTTGGAGCTGGACCTCGAGATAGAGCAGTTTGCCTCGCTCAAGGTGATTGGAGTTGGGGGCGGCGGCTCCAACGCGGTAAACCGCATGATCGCGGCAGGGCTTCGGGGGGTTGACTTCATCGCCATGAATACCGACGCCCAGGCCCTGGCTCAGAGCAACGCAACGACCAAGATCCAGCTCGGCGAGAGGCTGACCAAAGGGCTCGGCGCCGGCGGCAGCCCCGAGGTTGGGCTCAAGGCGGGCGAGGAGTCGCGTGAGCTGATCTCCGAAGCGCTCAAGGGAGCGGACATGGTGTTCATCACCGCCGGCATGGGGGGCGGCACCGGGACAGGCGCAGCTCCCATAGTCGCCGAATGCGCAAAGGACGCCGGCGCGCTCACCGTCGGGGTCGTCACCAGACCATTCAGTTTCGAGGGACGGCGCCGCGCTACGCAGGCGGAACGCGGATTGACCGAGCTCCGGGGCAAGGTGGACACCCTCATCATCATTCCCAACGACCGGCTGCTGGCTGTCGTGGACAAGAAAACGCCGATAGTCGAGGCTTTCCGGGTTGCCGACGACGTCCTGCGCCAGGGCGTGCAGGGCATCTCCGATCTCATCGCCGTCCCCGGGCTGATCAACCTCGATTTCGCGGACGTCAAGGCGATCATGCTTGACACGGGCTCCGCGCTCATGGGCATCGGCGTGGGAACCGGCGACAGCCGCTGCACCGACGCGGCCAAGGCGGCGATCTCCAGCCCGCTGCTTGAGACCACGATTGAGGGCGCCAAGGGTGTCCTGCTCAATATCACCGGCGGCGCCGATCTCGGATTGTTCGAGGTGACGGACGCCGCGGCGATTGTCGCCGAGGCCTGTGATGACGACGCCAACATCATCTTCGGCGCCGTCATCGATGACAGCCTCAAGGATGAGGTGAGGGTAACCGTCATAGCCACGGGCTTCCGTGCCGGCCAGTCGCGCTCGGGCCTGGAGGATTTCGATATCCGGCCGTTTGCGAACGACGGGCTGGACATTCCGCGTTTCCTGCGCGGGGGGGGCCAGGGGCAGGGCCAGGGGCAGGGCCAGGGCCGCCCGTCCGCGGCGCCCGGACACGGTACTTCCCGCAAGAGCTAGCCGCATCCCGGGCGGGTGACGGCCTGCGCCCCCAAAAGGCAGCCGAGCCGTAACCGTCCGGTTCCGGCATCCCACCACAGGTCGACGCGGGTCGCAAGTTTGTCTCCATCGGGTGCGGCCTGTCGACATTTCCTGCGCCCCTCCTCGCGTAGCATGTAACCAACCGCCCGTCCATTCGGGCTTTGCGGCGCCGGTGGATGCCGCCAACGGGGTGGACATGACCGTTTACCTTGAGGCCGTGATCGGCCTGAACTTCCTGATCGACCTGGTGCTGCTGGCGCTGGTGGGGCTTTCGCTGGGGTTGCCGCTGCGTGCCGGACGGGTGGCCGCGGGCGCATTGATCGGTGGCGTGTACGCCGCGGTACACCTGGGCGGCGCTCTGCCGCCGGTTTCCGGAACTGCAGGGAAGCTGGCCGTGGCCCTGTTGATGGTGCTTGTGGCCTACCCTTCCAGGGGGCTAGCCCCGGCTGCCAGGGCGTTTGGGGTGTTCTGTCTCGCGTCGGTGGCGGCCGGCGGGTTTGCGCTCGCGCTGGCTGCGGGCGGCGGCCTGGCTGCTGCGGCCGGCGGGGCGATCGTGCTGGGCAGGGGTGCCCGCTCGGTGCTTCCCTACGCGCTGGCCGGATCCGCCGGGCTCGTCTATCTCGCGGGCGGGGCGCTGGCCAAGGCCGCCGGCTGGCGCAGGCAGTGCCTCGATTCGATCATAGTCGTCGGGCCAAGGGAGGCCAGGGTAAGCGCCCTGCTTGATACGGGCAACGAGCTTCGTGACCCGATCACGCGGCAGCCGGTCCTCGTTGTCGAATTCGCCGCCATCTCGGATTTGCTGCCACCCCAGGTCCGGGAGGGGTACGCGCTCGGGCGCCCGGAGGTCGTGGCTGCGGCCGTCGGCCCCGGGGCTCCCGGCGAGGGCTGGGCCGGCCGGGTCCGCCTGCTGCCTTTCCGCGCGCTTGGCACGTCCCGGGGGCTGCTGCTGGGATTTCGTCCCGACGCGGTTGTCGTGGAGGGCCCCCGGCACGCGCGGCGCAGGATCGACGGGCTGATCGTGGCCGTCTCACCGGTCCCACTCGGCGGCGGCAGTGGCTATCAGGCCCTGTTGCCGCCGTCCGCGGTTGCTTGGGCCCCCGGCATAGGGGCCACTTCAGGAGCGGGAGGAGAACGGGCATGAAGCTTTGGTGGAGACTGGCGCTCATATGGCGGCTTACGCTTTACCGCTGGGCCGAAAAGCTGGGTCTGTCCATCGGGGAGGCCGTCTACTACGTTGGCTCCGGCGAGGCTCTCCCCCCGCCGCTCTCCACGGACGAGGAGGTCTTCCTGCTGGGGCGGCTCCAGCACGGCGACCGGGGCGTGCGCGGCGTGCTCATCGAGCGCAACCTCCGCCTTGTGGTGTACATCGCGCGCAAGTTTGAGAACACTGGCATAGGGGTTGAGGACCTGGTCTCCATCGGCACGATCGGGCTGATCAAGGCCGTCAACACCTTTGACCCCGATAAGCGCATCAAGCTCGCGACCTACGCCTCCAAGTGCATCGAGAACGAAATACTGATGTATCTCCGCCGCAACCAGAAGACAAGGCTGGAGGTTTCCTTCGACGAGCCGCTCAACGTGGACTGGGACGGAAACGAACTGCTTTTGTCCGACGTCTTCGGGACCGAGGCGAATGTGACGTACCGTGAACTCGAGGAAGAGGTCGACCGCTCGCTGCTCCGCCGCGCCCTGACCCGGCTCAACCACAAGGAGCGCCGGATCGTCGAGCTCCGCTACGGGCTTGACGACGGCCAGCAACGGACGCAGAAAGAGGTCGCCGACTCCATGGGCATATCCCAGTCGTACATCTCCCGCCTGGAAAAGCGCATCTTCCAGCGGCTACGGGTCGAGATCCGGCGCTGGCAGTGACAGGCCGCGCCTGATTCCGGGCCGATCCCGGGCCCGTAGGTTTCTGCTGCAGAGGCAGCACACGGCTACCGCCCCGGCTGCCGCCGTTCCCGGCCGCCGCCGTTCCAAGCCGCTCACCCCCCCGCGCGCCGCGCCGCCCGTCCCCGCCGCGTCCACCGATCGGGCATGAAGCCTTTCTAGCAGCATAAGCGCTTTAGGCTGGGCCAATAATAAAGTGCGACACCCGCGAACACGCCGACATTGCGCCCATCCGGGCCAGGAGGTGCCTTCAGCCTTTGATGAACAAGGTCGAGATCTGCGGGGTCAACACCTCCAAGCTGCCGGTGTTGACCAACGCCAAGATGCGCGAGCTGTTCAAGACCATGAAGGACGACGACCGCAAGGCCCGCAACCAGTTGATCAACGGCAACCTCCGGCTGGTACTCAGCGTGATCCAACGCTTCAACAACCGCGGCGAGTTCGTGGACGACCTGTTTCAGGTGGGCTGTATCGGCCTTATCAAGGCGATTGACAACTTCGACCTCGCCCACAACGTCAAGTTTTCCACGTACGCCGTGCCCATGATCGTGGGTGAGATCCGGCGCTACCTGCGGGATAACAACCCGATCCGGGTGAGCCGCTCACTGCGCGACGTGGCCTACAAGGCCCTTCAGGTGCGTGACACGCTGGTCAACAAGCACTCGCGGGAGCCGCAGGTCGGGGAAATCGCGGGCGAATTGAAACTGCCCGTCACCGACGTGGTCTACGCCCTGGAGGCGATCCAGGAGCCCATTTCGCTGTTTGACCCGATCTACCACGAGGGCGGCGATCCAATCTACGTGATGGATCAGGTAAAGGACGAAAAAACCGAAGATATCGCCTGGCTCGAGGGGATCGCGATCCGGGAGGCGCTCGCGCGGCTCTGCGAGCGTGAAAAGGCGATTGTGGAGATGCGCTTCTTCCGCGGCAAAACTCAAATGGAGGTCGCTGATGAAATCGGCATAAGCCAGGCGCAGGTGTCAAGACTTGAGAAAGCGGCGCTTATCCACATGCGCAAACACATGTAGGGCCGCGCGCAAGACCGGGGAGGAACAAACCGTGGGGGGACATCGAAAGCAGCGGGGGAAGGCGGCGTTTGCCGGCATGCTGCTGCTGGCCGCGGCGATCCTGTCGGCCGCGGGCGTGGCATCCGGAGCAATGCCTGGCCGAGACGCCATTTCCGGTGGGGCCGGCCGCAGCCCCGCCGCTATCAGCCCTGACTACGTACGGATACAGGTCGTGGCCAACTCCGACTCGGCTGCTGACCAGCACGTCAAGGCCGCCGTCCGGGATCTGCTACGAAACCGCCTGACGGAGCCGGTGCTTGACCTGACCTGCGCGGGCGATGCGCTGGCTTACGCGACCGCCGAGCTGCCGGAGCTCGAAGCGGCGGTACGCGGTGTGCTGGCCGCGGAGCGGTCCAATTACGATTGCGAGCTGACAGTGGGCGTGATGGCGTTTCCGGCGAAAAGTTACGGCGGGCTGGTAGTGCCACCTGGCGAGTACCCGGCCCTGAGAGTCGCCCTCGGGCAGGGGCGAGGAGCCAACTGGTGGTGCGTGCTTTTCCCGCCGCTCTGTTTCGTTGACATCGGCAGCAGCCTGGCCCGCGACCCGGCCGAGCAGCTGAGCGCCGTGGTTCAGGGTGAGAGTGGGACCGGCGGCGCGGGGGTTCCCGAGAACCAGCCGTTCAGCGATGACGCGCTCCTGGATGCTGTTCGGACGGCTCTGGAACAGGATGGCCCGGCCGGCGGCCGGCCGGCGGCCAGCGGTATACGCCTTCGCAGCTGGATCCTCGAACGGTTCAGCGATTCGCGGTGGTGGGCGCGGCTTTGGCAGACGCTCAAGACCCGGCTTGCGGCCGGAGCTGACGAGTAGCCGTCAGCACGCAAAGGTGAAAGGGTGACTGCGGCGAAGCTACGTCGCATGCCCCTACGGGACTAAAGCGGCCGGAGTATCAGGTCCCGGCGCCAGAACGACCCTGAGCTAAAGCCTTCACAGTCGGCATGGCCAGACGGAGGGGTCCCCCTTCCGGCCAAGAATTCGTTCCCTGAATCCCAAGCTTCGCCCCCGGGGGAGGGACGACCATGAACGTCATCGCCATTCACTCCAGCAACCGCCCTGACGGGCTTTCCGCACGCCTTGCCGCCGCCGTTCTTGAGGGCGCCGGGGCCGCCGGCGCATCGACGGAGCTCGTGTCGCTCAATGACCTACACATCGAAACATGCCAGGCCTGCCCGCCGGCCGGCTGGGGCCAATGCCGCGCGGGGCAGGATTGCGTACTGGAGGACGACTTCCAGGGGCTACGGGCAAAGATAGTTGCGGCGGATGCCCTTGTCTTCGTTACTCCGGTCTACTTCTGGGATCTCTCCGAATCGGCCAAACGTTTCCTCGACCGGCTCCGTCGGGCTGAGTGGCCGCGCCGCGACTCCTCACCGTTGCGCGCAAAGCCTGTCGTCGGGATCGCCGCCGCCGGGGGTTCCGGCACCGGCGCCGTCCCCGCTATCGCCAACCTCGAACGGTACATGACCTACCTGCAGATGCAGCATGTCGTGTACCTGCCGGTAAGCAGGCAAAATCAGGCGCTGCAGATCAAGGCGGCCCGGGAGGCCGGCGCTTTCCTCGCCGCGCAGGCAACCGCAGCTTCCGGCTAACGCCGCATTCGATCCGGGGCGCAACAGCAACCTCGCCTCCGGTCTCATATACTTGCATGAAGGCAGGCCGGACGGAGCAAACGGAGGGATCGGTTGTGGTGCGCATCTCTGACCTACGCACCCGGGAGATCGTCAACACCATTGATGGCAAGCGGCTCGGGGCGATTTCTGACCTGGAGATCGACCTGGCATCCGGCCGCGTCACAGCTTTGATCGTCCCGGGCGAGGGGCGCTTCTTCGGCATCTTCGGCCGCGATGAGGAGTACGTGATCCCGTGGAACCGCATCAAGAAGATAGGCACCGATGTGATCCTCGTCGAGGTCGCCGGCTTCACCGACCTTGAGGCGGCAAACGGACTGCCGTTGCGGGACTAGGCCCGGCGCCGCCGTTCTCAGTGGCACCTGCGGCGGCAGACCCTCGAACGCCGGCCGCCTCCCCGCGGCCGCAGCGGTCACCGCCCTCGCGCCCATAGAGCTGACCGGCCATCGGTTCGCACCCCCCCGCTTTTAGGTGTGGACACGCTATGGGTAGGGGTTTATAATTCTCGCGTAACCCATATATGGGGGGAAACGTACGTGCGCTGTCCCTTCTGCGGGTACAGCGACACCCGCGTGCTGGAGTCGCGCGCCGTTGAAGACGACCGGGGCGTGAGACGGCGCCGCGAGTGCGCCACCTGTCTTCGCCGGTTCACAACCTACGAGAGGGTTGAGGAGGCGCCGCTCGTCGTGGTAAAGAAGGACGGGCGCCGCGAGGGCTTTGACCGCCAGAAGATACTCGCCGGGCTCCTCCGGGCCTGCGAGAAGCGCCCTGTGAGCACGGAGTCGCTCCAGGCGCTCGCGGACGATGTTGAGCGGGAGCTACGCGAGCGCGCCGAGCGCGAGGTGCTGTCTTCAACAATCGGCGAGCTCGTCATGGACCGCCTCCACCGTCTCGACGACGTGGCGTACGTGCGTTTCGCCTCCGTCTACCGGCAGTTCACCGATATCCAGCACTTCCAACATGAGCTCGAGCGGCTCCAGCGGCTGGGTCGCGCGGGCGGCGGCGAGGACAAGCCAGGAGGGACCAAGGGTGCGGATCTCTGACAACGCGCGTACGGTACTGGAGCGCCGGTATCTCCGGCGGGAGGGCGACCGGACCGTTGAAACCCCGGAGGAGATGCTCCGCCGGGTGGCGGACAATATCGCAGCCGTCGAGGGCCAGTACTACGGTGCGGATCCCGTCTCCGTCCGCGAGTGGTCGGATCGTTTCTACGAGCTGATGGACAGCCTCGACTTCCTTCCCAACTCGCCGACCCTGATGAACGCCGGACGCGAGCTGCAGCAGCTTGCCGCATGTTTCGTCCTGCCGATCGGCGACGCGATGGAGAGCATCTTCGACACGCTCAAGCACGCGGCGCTGATTCACAAGAGCGGCGGCGGCACCGGGTTCTCCTTTTCCCGGCTTCGCCCCAAGAACGACCAGGTGCGTTCGACGGGCGGCGTCGCGAGCGGGCCTGTCTCCTTTCTCAAGGTGTTCAATGCCGCCACCGAGGCTGTCAAGCAGGGCGGCACGCGCCGCGGGGCCAACATGGGCATCCTGCGGGTGGATCACCCGGACATCCTGGAGTTCATCCAGTGCAAAGTCAAGAACGCCGACATCACCAACTTTAACATCAGCGTCGGGCTCACCGAGTCCTTCATGCAGGCGGTTCGTGACAACGCCTGCTATCCGCTCCGAAACCCGCGCGACGGCCGGACGACCGGCGAGCTTCGCGCGCGCGAGGTCTTTGACCTGATCATTGACCACGCCTGGCGCAACGGCGAGCCCGGCATCATCTTTCTTGACCGGCTCAACCGGGACAACCCCACGCCTTCGCTGGGAGAGATCGAGAGCACCAATCCGTGCGGTGAGCAGCCCCTGCTTCCGTACGAGGCCTGCAACCTCGGGTCGGTCAACCTGGCCCGCATGGTCCGCGACGGCGCCGGCGGGCCGGAGGTGGACTGGGAGCGCCTCGGCGAGGTCGTTCGGCTCAGCGTGCGTTTCCTGGACGACGTAATCGACGCCTGCGTTTACCCGCTCGAAACCATCACCGCGATGGTCAAGTTAAACCGCAAGATAGGGCTGGGCGTGATGGGCTTCGCCGACCTGCTCATTGCGCTGGGGGTGTCGTACGACTCCCCGGAAGCCGTGGACCTGGCCGGCAGGCTGATGCAGGCGATCCAGGACCAGTCCCGCCGGGCCTCGCAGCAGCTGGCCGGTGAGCGCGGCACTTTTCCCAACTTCGCCGCCAGCGTCTACGCCGACGGCCCGCCGCTCCGTAACGCGACCACGACGACCATCGCGCCGACAGGGACGATCAGCCTCATCGCGGGGGTATCGAGCGGCATTGAGCCGCTCTTCGCGGTCTCTTTCGTGCGCAACGTGCTCGGCGGCACGCGCCTTGTCGAGGTTCACCCGCCGTTCCGGGCGGTCGCGGAGACCCGCGGTTTCTACAGCCCGGCCCTGATGGAGCGCATCGCGGCGGCGGGGTCCATCGCGCACATTGATGAGGCGCCCCCGGATGTCAGGCGGCTGTTCGTCACCGCGCACGACATCAGCCCGGAGTGGCATATCCGCATCCAGGCGGTGTTTCAGCGGTTCACGGACAATGCGGTGTCAAAGACGGTCAACTTCCCGCGCGACGCTTCCCGGGAGGATGTCTCCGGGGCATACTGGCTGGCTTTCGAGCTCGGCTGCAAGGGCATCACGATCTACCGCGACGGCAGCCGCGAAGACCAGGTTCTGCAGGTGCAGGGCGAAACCACGGCCGGTGGCCGCGCGGAGATCCCGGTCGACCACATCGACGCGCACGGAGACGCCGATCTGATACGGGCACTGGGTGGCTCCGGCGGGCCGGCCGCGGGCCGGCCGGGCGAGGCCGCGCGTGCTGCCGGTACGGGAGCCCGTGGCGCCGGTGACGGCATGGCAACCCGCGCGGATGCCGGGTCCCGCGGCAGAGACCGGGCCGCATCCGCGGCGCAGCCCTCAGCCCGCCACCTGCCCGCCGCCGCGGCGCGGGGACAATCCGCGGCCCTGGGCGAGCTGGATGCGGGCAGAGTGGAGACAGCCGCAGGTCTTGCGGTCATTTCGGACGGGGCGCAGTTGTCCAGTGCCTCCGCCGGCGGGCAGGCGCGGCCCGGGGGGATCCGGCCCCGGCCCAGGTTCGAGGAGAGCGAGACCGCGGGGATGACCAAGAAGTTCCGCATCGGGGGCTGCGGCAAGCTGTTCGTGACGGTCAACGCCGACCACCAGGGAATATGCGAGGTCTTCACCAACACCGGCGAGGAGGGCTGTCCCTCGCTTTCGGCGGCGCTGAGCCGGGTGATCAGCATCGCCCTGCGGTCGGGCATCGCCACCGACGCGATCATTGACCAGCTCAAAGGTATTCGCTGCATCGGATGCATCATCGATCGGGACACGCGGGTGCTGTCCTGTCCGGATGCCATCGGCAAGGCGATCGAGAAGTTCCTCAACGGTCGAAACCGGTTTGACCTGAACCCTGCGTCCGGCCCGCGGACCGTGCTCAGTTGCCCGGAGCCCGGATGCGGCGGGCTGATGGTGCCCGACAGCGGCTGCTATACCTGCACCCTGTGCGGGTTTAGCAAGTGCGGATAGGGGAGGCGGGATGACGGTGTCCCTTCCGCTACAGGACAGAATCGACGAGGTCAGGGCCGAGTTTCCGGCGACCGCGCGGATGGGCTACTTCAACACCGGTACAATCGGCCCGATCCCCAGGCGGGTGCTGGAGGTCCACCAGTCTCTCGAGCGGCGGTATCATCTTGCCGGCCCGCTCGACCGCGAAGCCGGCGACCGGGTTGACAAGGAGTACACCGAGGTGCGCCCCAAGGTCGCTTCGATGCTGCGCACCACGCCTGACCGGATCGCCCTTGTCGAGAACACCACCACCGGCATCAACGCCGCGCTGCTGAGCCACAGGTGGCAGCCCGGAGACGAGGTGCTCACCTCCGACATCGAGCATCCGGCCGTCCTCGTGCCGCTGGAGTACCTGCGACAGCGCTACGGCGTCGTCATCCGCCGCGTTGCGACGCGTGGCGGTGTGTTGCGGACTGACGACCTGAGCGCCGCGATCGGGCCCAATTCGCGCGCTATTGCGATCAGCCACGTCAGTTTCAGCACCGGCGGCAGGTTTCCGGTGGACGAGATCTGCCTCCTTGCGCGCGAGCGCAGCCTGCTCTCGGTGATCGACGGGGCCCAGTCGGTGGGTGCGATTCCGGTGGACCTGTCGCGGCTGCAGTGCGACTACTACGCCTTTCCCGGGTACAAGTGGACACTCGGCCCCCAGGGCACCGCGGGCCTGTTCGTGTCCGAGCGGGCGCCGGAGGTTTTTCCCTACCGGGTGGCCCTGCACGCCGTGGCGGAGCGGTTCCCGGAGGGCGGCTTCCGGCTGCACGCGGACGCGAGGCGTTTTGAAGGCACCGCGACGACGGCCAAAATGGAATTCATCAGCCTCGGCGGCTCCATTGATCTCCTTGCCGGATACGGCTGGGACGCGGTGTTCAGGCGGGTTGCCGGGCTGTGCGAGCAGTTCAGAGCCGGGGTGCTGACAATCCCCGGCGCGGAGCTGATCACGCCCCGGTCACGGGATGAGGCCGCCGGGCTGATCGCCTTCCGGGTGGCGGGCAGATCCGCCGCGGAAATGGACGCGCAGCTCTACCGTCAGGGCATGGTGGTCCGGACAGTCGGGGGCAACGGGCTGCGGGCGTCGTTTCACCTCTACAACACGCCGGAGGAGGTCGACGGGCTGCTGGACGCTATCCGCGACCTGGTCGCCTGACGGCCGCCGATGCCGTCGCGCCGCAAGGCAGTCCCGACCGGCCGGCGTCCGGTCGTCCGCTGGCACGTGACCCCGCGCAGCGCGCGCCGGCCTCTGCCGGCTCGCCGCCGTCTTCCCCCGTCGCGCAGCCGGCGGCGCAGGCTCTGGCTGCTGGCCGCGGTCATCGCGCTCATCGCCTCGTCCGGTGCGTACCTCTTTCTCTCGGCGCGCGGCGGAGTTGCGCTTTCGGCCTTGTCCTCATGGGGCACTATCGAGCGCACGATCAAGTCAAGGGCCCTGGTCTGGCGGCAGGAGACGGTTGTGCCCGCTCCCGTGGGCGGAGTGCTCCGCCTTGCGGTCAGGGAAGGCGAGCGCGTGCGCACCGGCCAGACGCTCGCCGAATTAGTCGATCTCGAGGACAGGCGGGATCTTGAAGCCAGGCTCGCCGATGTGGAGCGGCGCTTGGCCGCAGCGGACGCCGGCGGGCGGGCCGACCGCGAGCGCCTGGAGAACCAGCTCGCGTCGGCTACGGCATCCTACCATGAGGCGCTCGGACAACTGGCGAGGGGCGCGCTGGAGCGCAGACTGGATGCTTTCGCGCATGCCTGGCCCGCGCTGACGGCGGCCGGCGCGGCGCGGTCGGCGGCCCAGGGCGGGCTCGGGCAACTGGACAGGGACCGCGAGGAGCTTCTTTCCCTACGCCAGGAGCTGCTGGCGGGTATGGAAGCCGCCGGACACGAGGTCGCGGCGCCGGTTCAGGGGCTCGTGAGTCTGGTCTTGGACGGCCTGGAGGGTATCGGCCGCGACCAACTGGCGGCCATGAGCACGTGGGACCTGCTATCCCTGCGCGAAAACCGTGTGGAGCTTGCCAGTGGGGGCCGGCTGAGTGCCCGGCAACCCGTGTGCAAGGTGATCGACCCGCAGGGTCTTGTGCTGGCGATGGTCCTTAGTACCGGGGCGGCGGCCGGGCTTGAGATGGGGGGCTCGATAACGGTCCGCTTCCCCCAACTCGGACAGGCTATCCTGCGTGGACAGGTCACGGGCCTCGGCCCCGCCGAACGGACCGGGTCGAGAGTTGTGCGGATCAGCACTGACGGGGTGCTGGCCGGACTGTCGTCGCTCCGATGGACGGCCTGCGAGTTGCTGCTGCTGAGCCGCAGCGGGGTTATTGTCCCGTCGGGGTCGCTGACGAGCCGCGACGGTCAGCAGGGGGTGCTTGTGCTGTCGCGAAGCAGCGCCTACTTCCGTCCCGTGACCATTCTGGCGGCCGACGGCCGTTCGGTGCTCGTGGAGGGCATCGCCAGCGGCACCGCCGTCGCGCTCCACCCATGGCTGTGGGGCTTGCTCGGGAGGTTACGCGGCCTCCCCGGGTGAACGTACCGCAAAGGCGCGTTTTGACGGACCTCCGGTCCTCCGGGGCCGGCGGCGCATCAAGCGACAGAAGAGTTGGCCGAGGAGAAACTGGGACCTGCGGTGAAAAATGGCATGACGGACGTCGCCGGACGCCTGGCGGCGGTGCGCGAGCGAATTGCGGACGCCGCCGTTCGGGCCGGGCGTGACTCTGGCGCGGTCACCATCGTCGGGATCAGCAAAGGCGTCGACATGGCCCGGATCAGGGAGGGCGTCTCTGCGGGACTCTGCGACCTGGGCGAAAACCGGATGCAGGAATGGCTGACCAAGGTCGCCCTGCCCGGCGGCCCGGCGAGGTGGCACTACGTCGGCAGGCTGCAGACCAACAAGGTGCGCTACCTGGGTCAGGGGATCACGGTGCTGCACTCCCTGGACCGTCCTCAGCTTGTTGCGGCAATCGAGGGCCGGTGGGCGGCCTGGTCCGCGGGACTTGGGCTCGCACGGTCCGGGCAGCGGTCCGGCGAGGCAGGCTCGCCGGACGCGCCGGACGCGCCGGACGCGCCGTCGTGCCTGGTACAGGTCAATATAGCCGGTGAGGCGGGCAAGGCCGGGATTGATCCCGGCGAGTTCGATCGTTTCCTTGAGCGGGTGGCCGCCGGTGGGCTGATAAGGGTGGGCGGGCTGATGACCATAGCGCCCTACACCGACAGGCCCGAGACGGTCCGCCCGGTTTTCGCCGCACTGCGGTGCCTACGCGACCGGACGCGGAAATTGTTTCCGCAGTTGGGGATCGAGCACCTCAGCATGGGGATGAGCGGCGACTTCGAGGTCGCCGTGGAGGAGGGCGCCACGATGGTGCGCATCGGTACGGCCATTTTCGGAGCACGGCGTTAGGGGGGATCCCGGTGGCCAAAGGTTTCTTCGGCAAGCTGCTCTCGATCATCGGCCTGGAGGCCGAGGAGGAAGAGGGCAGCGCGGAGGCTGGTTTTGAGGACGAAGAGGAGGACGAGGTCGCTGTGGCGCTGGACACATCCCCTTCGAGCCGGAGGGCGAGCGTCGTCGCGATCACCCAGCCAAAGAACCTGCGCATGGTGGTCGTGGAGCCGACCGCCTTCGAGGAGGTCCAGGGGATCGCGCTTAACCTGCGGGCCCGCCGCCCCGTGATCGTCAATCTGGAGCGGACCGACCGCGAAGTGGCCCGCAGGATAGTCGATTTCCTCAGCGGCTCGACGTACGCGCTGGGCGGCGCAATGCAGCGGGTCGGCGGCGCCATCTTCCTGTTCGCGCCGCAGAATGTGGATGTGGCGGCCCAGAACCGGGACGGGGCGTCCGAAACCCTGCCCGGCTCCAGCTGGCCGTCCAAGTGAGGGGGTAAGCTGTGTGTCCCTGACACCGCTTGACATCCAAAACAAGGAGTTCCGCCGCCGCTTCCGGGGCTACCACGAGCAGGAAGTGGACGAGTTCCTCGACGAGGTGGTCCGGGACTTCGAACTGCTGGTCAAGGAAAACGCCTCGCTCAAAGACCGGCTGGCGCGGTCCGAGGAGCGATTGGGGCAGTATCTCAACGTGGAGGAGTCTCTCAAGCGGGCGCTGGTCACCGCCGAGCAAGCGGCCGCCGACCTGCGGGCGGTGGCCCAGAAGGAGGCCGAGATCATCGTCCGCGAGGCCAAGGAGCAGGCGGCCCGGATGATCGCCAGCGCCGAGCGCGAGCTCGACGAGTCGCACAGGTTGCTCGGCGGAGTCCGCCAGGACCAGCGGGTGTTTCTGGCGCGGGTCAAGGGCGAGTTGCGGGCCCAGTTAGAGGCCCTCGACGCAGCGGGCGCGGTCCTGGAGACGCCCGAGCGCGACGAGGAAGCCAAGTGAGCGGCTCTGCGGCGCTCTTTGTCCGCGAGCGCCCCGGCGGACTCGTTTTCCCGGTGCGCGTGCAGCCCAAGTCGTCGCGCAACGAGCTGGTCGGCATCACGGACGGAGCACTGTGGATCAAGGTTACCGCGCCTCCGGTCGCGGGCCAGGCCAACCGGGCCACCCTTGCGCTGCTGGCCGACCTATTGGGCGTTCCGGCAAGCGCGCTGGCCCTCACCGGCGGGGCCCGCTCGCGCAACAAGCAGGTACAGATCAGTGGGGTGACGGCCGATCACCTGCGTTCCGCGATCGACCGTGCGCTGACCCGGCGGGAGGGTGCGGATTGAGGCGCAAGGCAGTCGGCATTCTTGGCGGCATGGGGCCGGAGGCCACCGCCGACCTTTTCAGCAAGATCGTCCGCTCCACACCCGCCCGCCGGGATCAGGACCACCTGCGGGTGATCGTCGACTCGCTGCCGCAGATTCCCGACCGGACCGCGGCCATTCTCGGCCAGGGCGAGAGCCCCGGGCCGGTCCTGCGTGCCGCGGCGCGGCGGCTTGAGTCCTGGGGAGCGGAGGTCATCGTCATTCCGTGCAACACGGCGCACTACTACCACGGCGACATCGCCGCCGCCGTCTCGGTGCCGGTGTTGCACATCATGGAGCAGACCGCCCGCGCCATCACCTCGGCCCATCCGGAGGTCCGCAAGGTCGGCATCCTGGCGTCGACCGGCACGCTCAACGCCGGTCTGTACCGCCGGGCCCTCGAGGCGGTCGGCCTGACGGAGCTATGCCCCCCGCCGGATGTGCAGGAAGACGTGATGGCTGCGATCTACGGGGTCAAAGCCGGAGAGTATGACCGGCCGCACCGCCTGCTCGCGGCGGCTGCCGCCCGTCTGGTCCAGCTCGGCGCGGGCGCGGTCGTGGCGGGGTGCACCGAGGTGCCCATCGCCCTTTCGGAGGCCGACGTCACGGTGCCGTTTGTGGACGCGACGCTGGCTCTCGCCCGTGCGGCGGTCCGGTATGCGATTGGGGAGGATGAGCCAAGATGACCGGCGAGCCGCGGGTTCTGGTGACTGGAGGGGACATTGTCACCCTCGATCCGTTCCGGCCGCGGCCGGAAGCGATGGTCGTGGGGAACGGGCATGTGCTGGCCCTGGGCCCCCGCGACGAATTGACCTCAAGGTGGGGCGGCGGGGCCTCCCGGCTCGACCTTGACGGCCGGGCCCTCTTGCCGGGGTTTACCGACAGCCACCTGCACCTGCTTTCGTACGGCCTGATGCTCGACCAGGTCCAGCTCGCCGGCTGTCCGTCAGTGCGGCTCATGACTGAGCTGGTCGCGGAGGGAGCGGCGGCTCTCGCGAAGGATGAGTGGGTGCTCGGGCGCGGCTGGGATCAGGACCTTTTTGCTGAGCGGCGCTACCCGGCGCGGGGCGACCTGGACCCCGTCACGGCCGGCCGGCCCGCGCTGCTAACCCGGGGCTGCGGGCATTGCAGCGTGGCCAATTCGAGGGCGCTCGAGCTGGCCGGAATCACCCGCGACACCATTGATCCGCCCGGGGGCCGCATAGAGCGCGATCCGGCGACGGGGGAGCCGACAGGCGTTCTGCATGAGCGGGCGGCAGGACTCGTGCGGTCGGTGATCGGCGATCCCGGTTTCGGCGTCAAACGCCGCGGCCTTGAGCGGGCGATGGGGCTGGCGCTGTCGGCCGGCCTGGTCGCTGTTCACCCGGACGACGTGCGCAGCGCCGGCGACGCGGCGACCGCCTGCAACCTGTACCGGGAGTTGCTGCCGTCGCTTGGCGGGCCGCGCGTGCGGCTCGATGTGTCCGAGTTTGCGCTTGACGAGCTGCTCGCATCGGGGCTGCGTACCGGCAGCGGCGATCCGATGCTGTCCATCGGGGCGGTCAAGTTGTTCGTGGACGGATCGCTCGGTGCCAGGTCCGCCGCGCTGACCAGGCCGTACGCCGACGACCCCGGGCAGAGCGGGATCGTCGTGCAGGAGCGCTCCGCTTTCATGGGCCAGGTGCGGCGTGCCCACGCTCACGGGCTGCAGGTAGCGATTCACGCCATCGGCGACCTCGCCGTGGACTGGTCGCTGGACGCGATCGAGGCCGCGCAGCAGGCCGGGCCGGCCTGGGAACCCCGTCACCGGGTGGTCCACGTCCAGATCACAAGGCCGGATCAGCCGCCCCGGTTCGCCGCTCTCGGCGCCGTTGCCGAGATCCAACCCAAGTTCGTGACAACTGACAAGCTCTGGGTGGACGCCAGGGTCGGACCGGAACGTGCGCGCACCTCTTACTGCTGGAAGACGCTCCTCGATGCCGGCGTGCATTGCGCTGGGGGATCGGACGGACCGGTGGAGCCGCTGCACCCCTTGCTCGGCCTTTATGCGGCGGTCACGCGGCAGGGCTTGGACGGTCAGCCGGCGGGCGGCTGGTATCCTGATCAGCGGCTGAGCGTCGAGCAGGCCTTGAGGCTGTTCACCCTGGGCGGGGCCTACGCGGGACACAGCGAGCAGTGGCGGGGGTCGCTATCGCCCGGCAAGGCCGCGGATTTCGTGCTCCTCGACCGGGCGCCGGACCGTGTGGACCCGGGCAGCATCAAGGACTTGGCCGTTCTCGCGACGTACATCGGAGGCCGGTGCGTCTTCGAAGCCTAGGGGCTTCGCGATAGGCGTCGTTGGGGAAAGCTAGGGGCGGCGAGAGCCGCCCCTTTGTTTTGTGCGCCCGGCAGGGCGCACTCACTTGGGGGTGTGAGTCCCCTACAGGCCCGACAGGGGGAACTGTCCTTTGACCAGCTTGGACTCGTGTCGCCGCTAGGTCAACGGCAACGACTTCAGAGCGCTGCGTGAACCGCCGGGTACGGAACCGTACGCCCGGCGGTGTGGGAGGACGGCGGGGGTGACCCCGCCTCCTACCCGATGCGGCGCCGGGGGAGGGGCCATGGTTTCGGAGCAGGACCAGCAGTCGAAACTGGACCGGCTGGCGACGGCTTTGGAGCGCGCGCGAATCGGCGAGTATGTTGAGCTGTCCCAGCGGCCGCTGCGCCTCATATACCTGAGCTTCCTGAGCGGCCTGGCCCGCGGTTTCGGCATTGTCATCGGGTTTACCGTGATCGGCGCGGCGGTCGTCTACATCCTGCAACGGGTGCTATCCCTTAACCTGCCCGGCATCAGCCGGACGATCGCCGACCTGATCAGACTCGTCCAGCAAAACATGGTGCGCTAGCACAGGGCCGCTGGAGCTGCGCATGGTCGCCTGAACGTGGTTTGGTGACCGCCGGCGCACCGGTATGGGGGTTGCAGCGTGGGCACTCAGACGGATCCGCGCAAGGTCATCCTGTCGGCGCTCGAGGACGAGGAACGGGTACTTAGCCATGAGCTTGAGCGGCTCCGGGAGGGGCTCAGGGACAGCCTCAGGGAGACTTCCGGCGAAATGACCGTGGAAAACCACCCGGGCGACGTCGGCACCGAGACCTACGAACGCGAAAAGGACCTCGGCCGCGCCAGGTATCTTGAGGCGCAGGTAGCGGAGGTCGTTGCCGCGCGGCATCGCCTCGCGGCGGGGGAGTTCGGGGTCTGCCAGGCCTGCGGCCGACGCATTGATCCGGGGCGGCTGGCGGTGCGGCCCCAGTCCGCCCTATGTCTCGAATGCGAGGAGCGCAACGAGGGAGGGGCCCGGGGCTGGGCCCCCGAAGAAACTCACCGCTAGAGCCCGAATCATCCCGGCGACGGAGGCCTGCTGTGGTTTTGCAGACGATCGCTTATTTCGGCGTTATCGTGCTGGACCGCTTGCTCAAGTGGTTGGTCGAGTCGCGCATGTACCCAGGCCAGAGTATCGCCGTTGCTCCGTTTCTGCACATCACGCTGGTCCACAACACCGGGGCCGCCTTCGGGTTCCTGCGCGGCCTTCAGCCCCTGCTCGCAGTCCTCGGGCTGCTGGTCGGCGTGGGCGTATTCTGGATAGCCAGGCGCGTGCCGCCGCGGGAGGCCGGCCTGCGGGTTGCCCTGGGAGCGGTCGGCGGCGGAGCGATCGGCAATTTCATAGACCGGGTCGCATACGGCCACGTGCTCGATTTCGTGGACCTCAGGATCTGGCCGGTCTTCAACCTGGCCGACTCGGCCATTTTCCTCGGGGGGCTGTACCTGGCCTGGCGGTTGCTGCTGAGGCAGGGGTCGCCCGGCGTGGTGATCGAGCCGTGACCGTATCCGGCGGCTCTCCGGGCGACGGTGCCGCGGTTGTGCTTACAGTCCCCGTCGCGGCTGAGGGCCAGCGGATCGACGTGTTTCTTGCCGCTCACCTCGGTCCGGCCTGCGGCGCCAGGGACCTGGTCTCCCGTGCCCGCGCCCAGAAGATGATCCGCGCCGGTCTGGTTCGGGTTGACGGTCTCGTGGCCGTTCGCCCCTCGCAGCAGGTTCGTGGCGGTCAGGCAGTCGCCGCGGTCATCCCTCCCCCTGAGACCACGGAAGCAGTCGCGGAGCCCATCGCCCTGGATGTGGTCTACGAGGACACCTATCTGGTGGTGGTGAACAAACCCCGCGGCATGGTCGTCCACCCAGCGGCCGGACACCGCGGCGGTACGCTGGTCAATGCCCTCCTGGCGCACTGCCCCGAGCTTGCCGGCGACCCTGATCCGATCCGGCCCGGCATCGTTCACCGCCTCGACAAGGACACCACGGGGCTGCTGGTTGTGGCCAAGGACTCCTTGACGCAGGCCCGTCTTCAGGAGCAGGTCAAAGAGAGGCTGGTGAAGCGCCAGTATCTCGCTTTGGTCCACGGCTCGCCGGCCGGCGACGAGGGCGAAATCGAAGCAGCCATCGGCCGCAGCACGCGCGATCGGAAGCGCATGGCGGTGGTCGCGCACGGCGGCCGGCCGTCGCTGACCCGCTGGGCCCGGTTGGGCGGATACGACGGATTTACGCTGCTTGAGGTGAAACCGCACACGGGCCGCACGCACCAGATACGTGTGCACCTCGCTCACATCGGCCACCCGGTCGCCGGCGACCCGGTCTACGGGCCGCATCGCGCCGCGTCGCGCTGGCCGGCATTGCGTCCCCTGGGGGGGCAGGCGCTCCACGCGTGGAAGCTCGGTTTTGCCCATCCGCGCACTGGCGAGCAGATCCAGGCCTTCGCTCCGCCACCAGCCGACCTGCTTGAAGTCCTCCGCCGCCTCGGCGGGCCGCCCGCGGCGCTGGCAATGCCTGACGCAGGGGGCAACACAGCGTAGCAGCCCCGTATCCACGGTCTGCGCCGCCCGCCCGCGGCGGGGCAGGGGGTGCAGGGAATTGCGGTTCCCGAAACGAATCCTGGTCTTACCCGGGCCCATCGCCGTCTTCCCGCGTCACAACGTGCCCTGCAGCAGCCACCGTGCCGTCCGGCCGTCGCGCCGAGCCCGGCCCGGTCCGGCAAGCCCGGTCACAGTCACGCGAAGGGGGTCGAGCAACTTGCGTATCGCGATCGCTGGCTTTTCCGACGAAACCTGCACGTTCTGTACCGAACCCACCGGCATAGAGCGCTTCGAGCCTGCTACGCAGCGCGGGCAGGCGATTCTGGACGCCAACCGGGGTATACCGACCTACATCAACGGGTACATGCGCGTGCTCGAGGCGACCGAGGGCGCCGAAATCGTCCCCCTCGTCTATGCGTCCAAGACGCCGGGCGGCTTTCAGAGCTGGCTGGTCCCGGAGTGTTTCGACAAGTACGCGAACGAGATCGCGGACCGGCTGAGGGCAGCCGGCAAGTTGGACGGGGTGCTGCTCTCGCTGCACGGGGCGATGGCGGTTTCCGGCGTTCCCAAGCCCGAGGCGGAGCTCGTCCGCCGCGCCCGGGCAGCGGTCGGCAACATCCCCATCATGGTCACGCTCGACCTGCACGCCAACGAGGACCACGAGCTGACCGACGCGGCCGACGCGGTGTTTATCCTCAAGACCTACCCCCATGTGGATTCCCAGGAGATCGGCGAGATCGCGGCGCGCTGCATGGTTGAAACCGTCCGCGGCTTCTTCCGCCCCGTTCAGGCCACCCGCAAGCCGCCGATAATCTCGGCGAGCATCTACCAGGCCTCCGAGTACCCTCCGATGAAGCTCGTCTACGACCGCTGCCGCGAGTGGGAGCGTAAGCCCGGCGTCTATTGCGTTTCGGTCGCCCCCGGCTACGCGTACGCGGATGTACCGGATGTGGGTATGTTCGTCGTCGCCGTGACCAACGGCGACCGCGAACTCGCCGAGGCGGCGGCGCAGGACGTCGCCGACCTGGCCTGGACCCTGCGTGAGCAGTTCGCGGCCCCGTTGCCCAAGCCCAAGGAAGGCGTGGCGCAGGTACTGGACCTGGTCGCCAGGGGCGAAAAGCCGGTCGTCATCGCCGACGGCGCCGATCGCATCGGCGACAGCACGCATGTCTTGAAGGAGCTCTTGGCGCAGGGCGCGCGCAACTGGGCGATCCCGGGCATCGCCGACCCCGCCGCGGCGAAGCGCCTGGAGACCAACAGCAAGGTGGGCGACAAGGTGACGATCAGCGTCGGCGGCTGGTACAACGCGCTTTCCGGCCAACCGGTGGAGATCACCGGCACCATCGAATACATCGGCCGGCCGAGCTACGTGCTGGTAGGCCCCATGCGCAAAGGCGCCCGAGTTCAGGACGGATTCGTCGCCCGCCTTAACCTGGGGGACAACCGGCACGTGGTTGTGGCCGATCGGATGCGCGGCGCAAACGATAGCTCCGGGCTGACGTCGGTGGGGGTGGACATCGGCACGCTGGACATTATCGTGCTCAAGGACCGGGTGCACCACCGGGCGTTCTGGGACTCGGTCGCCAAGGTGGATTTCCGCATGGATGCGCCCGGCATCGGGCTGGCGGACATCAGCCTGCTGCAGTACGAAAACATCCCGGCCGGTATCTACCCGCTGGGACCGCAGTGGCGCAAGTAGCGCGGCGGCGGGGCTGTGGGCCGGCCGGCCACCGGTCGACTGGGCAACCGGGCGTGGGTCTTATCTCAGGAACGGGGGTGTACGCATTTGAGCAGCAAATTTGATGTTCTGTTTCGTGGCGCGACGGTTGTTGACCCGGTGCACCGGGTCAACTCGCGGCTGGACATAGGTGTCCAGAACGGCAAGGTGGTCGAGCTCGGCCCGGCCCTCTCCGGGGCCCAGGCGGACAGCGTAATAGACCTCAGCGGCTACACGGTGATGCCGGGGGTGATCGACACTCACACCCATGTACGGGGGCCCGCACAGCGGATGATGGCCCTGGCCGGTGTGTGCACGGCTCTGGATATGGGCGACATGCGCGGCGTGCTGCAGGAGCTGCCCGAGTGGGGCTGTGGCCTCAACATCGCCGGACTGCAGGGCATCGGGCACTGGCCCAATGAGCCACCCTCCAGGGGTGAGGTCGCTTCCCTGATCGACGCCGCCATGGCCGACGGGGCGATCGGCATCAAGATCGTCGGCGGGCACCGGCCCAGCACCCCGGAGGCGACGGCGTTGATGATCGACCAGGCAAACCTGGCGGGTGTCTATGTCGCGTTCCACGTCGGAACCACGGCGACGGCGAGCAACCTCCCCGGGCTGCTTGAGGCTGTGGAGCTGGCCGGGGACAACTGCCTGCACATTGCGCACGTCAACAGCTACCTGCGCGGCATGGACCGTGACCCGGTCGATGAAACTCTGGTGGGTCTTGCGGCCATCGGGGGACGCAACAATCTGGTGTCCGAATCGTACCTCGCGGTCATCAACGGCACCGGTGGACAGATCGGACCGGACGGGCTGCCCACCAGCCACGTCACGCGCAACTGCCTTAAGCTGCGGGGCTACTCGCCTGACGAAAAGGGCATGGAGGCCGCCATCCGTGACGGCTACTGCCTGGTGAAGGTCACCGAGGGCGGCGTGACCGCAATCTATACCGGCGAGCCCGGCGTCGCCCTGTGGCGTTCAATGGGGACCAACGCGCCGGTGAGCTTCCCGGTCAACCAGCCCCAGGCGACGTTCCTGTGCGCGGTGCGCAAGGACGGCGAGGGCCGCTTCGTGGTCGATGCGATAGCAACCGACGGCGGCTCGACGCCGCGCAACGTGGCCGTCGAGTACGGCCTGTGCCTGGTACGGTACCAGGCGCTGACGCTCAACGAGTTTGTCCTCAAGACCTCCACGGTGGGCGCCGCGATGCTCGGGCTCAGGAACAAGGGCCACCTCGGCGCCGGCGCCGATGCGGACCTGACGGTGCTGGATATGGACAAGGGGATAGCCGCCATGACAGTCGTGGGCGGCAAGGTCGTGATGGCCGACGGAATCCTTCACGGCAGCGGCGGGACGATCATCACGACCCCTCGCGGCGAGTCCCGCGTACGCGAGATGGGATACCGGTATCAGATCGTGCATCCCGAGGAGATGCTGCTCTACACGAAGCAGCGGCAGGGCTGACAGGCGACCATCGGAGGGCGGAGGGGACTCAGTTCACGTCTCCGAAAGCCTCCAGATCCGTGTCCACGTGGTCGCGGAGGAGCCGTAGGCAGTTGTCCCGGCAGATCTGTCTCGTCAGCGCCTCATCGGACCCGAAACGCCTGAACGCACAATGGCATCGGCGAAGGAGAAGTCGGGATAGTCGCTGACCCAACAGAGGCGGTCAGCCAGCCGTTCGAATAGACCTGTTGGAACTGGTGGCTATTGCTCCGCGTACGGCGTGGTCGCTCTGATTGACGCCAAAGGGCGCACCATTCACACTCACAGGCAACAAAAGCCGGAGTGATTGCCCTCACGCCGGACTGCCCGGCCCTGTAACCGTAGCGTAGTACCCACCCTCGCTCCCGAGGTGTAACCGTGCTTCCCGCCCCGGACCCCAAGGTGTAACTGTAGTACTCACCACGGCTTAGGGTGTAACCGTAGTACCCACGCCCAACCTCAGCATGTAACCGTGCTACTCACCTCCGCCGCAAAGGTGTAACCGTGGCGGGCGACCTCCGGTGAACTTGCCCGCGGCAGCCCCTCACGCCGGCCGCCCGACCCGCTTGAACTGCACCTCGTACAGCCTGGCGTAGAGCCCTCCCCGGGCCAGCAGCTCCTCGTGCGTGCCCGTGGCGGCCAGCCGCCCCTCGTCGAGGACGAGAATCAGGTCCGCCCCAATCACGGTCGACAGCCGGTGGGCGATGACGAACGTCGTCCGCCCCACCAACAGGCGGTCGAGCGCCTCGCAGATCAGCTGCTCGGACTCGGAATCCTGGAACGCGGTCGCCTCGTCCAGCACCAGCAGCGCCGGATTTTTGAGGATCGCCCGGGCGATCGCGATGCGCTGCTTCTGGCCGCCCGACAGCTTGACCCCACGCTCCCCGATTTCCGTGTCGAAACCTTTGGGCAGCTTGACGATGAACTCCTCGGCGTTGGCCATCCGCGCCGCCTCGGCGATCTCCTCCGGCGTCGCGTCAAGGCGGCCGTAGCGGATGTTCTCGCTGACAGTGCCGCTGAAAAGCGTCGGCTCCTGCAGCACCATCCCGATCTGGCTGCGCAGAAACCCGAGATCGAGATGGCCGACGTCCACCCCGTCGAGCAGGATCCGTCCCTCCTGCGGATCATAAAAGCGCGCCAGCAGGTGCACCAGCGTGGTCTTGCCCGCGCCCGACGGTCCGACCAGAGCCACGCGCCGGCCGGCCGCGGCGGTGAAGCTCACCCCGGATAGGGCCCACCGGTTTGCCGGAGCATAGCGTAAGCAGACCCCCTCGAACTCGACGCTGCCTTTGGTCGCGGGCAATGTGAGATGGCCGGCGCTGGTTTCGGCGGGCGTGTCCAGCACCTCGAAAATCCGGTCCAGTCCGGCCAGCCCGGTCTGGAGGATGCCGCCGAACATGACCACCGACCGCATCGGACCGACCATCATCCTCAGGTAGAGCAGCGTCGCGGTCAGCACCCCGAGCGACAGACGGCCCTGCAGGATGAGATACCCGCCGCCGGCCAGGACCGCCACCAGGGCCAGGTTGGCGAGAAAGTCAACCTCGCACTCCATCACACCCAGGCGCCCCCTCCGGAACAGGTTGAGCCGCCGGTACTCCAGGCTGCGCCCCCGGAGCTTGTCCTCCTCGTGCTTTTCGTTAGTGAACGCCTTTACCGCGCGCACCGAGCCCAGCATCTCTGAAGCCGTACCCGAGACCAGCGAAAGGGCTGCCTGGATGCTCCGGCTGATCGCCCTTATCCTGTCGCTCTGCCGGTAGAAAAGGGCGAAGCTGGCCCCCACCAGCACGGTCATCGCCATGCCGAGCGCCGGGTTCATGGCGATGACGATCGCCGCGATCGCCACAACCTGCAGCGTCTCACCCAGCAGGCGCGAGGAGACAGTCAGGACTAGGGTTTCGAGCGAGTTGACGTCGCCGATCAGGCGCGACAGGGTCGCCCCGGTCAGGTGCGATTCGAAGTACGGGAGAGGGAGTCGGAGGATGTGCCGGTACAGAGCCAGGCGAACATCGAGGATCACATTCTGCATGACTATGAACACGGTGTACATGTTGCCGTAGTACAGCAGGGATTTGAGCCCGAAGAACACCGTCGCCCCGGCGGCGCCCAGCCAGAGTAGCCGGTAGTCGGCCTGCGGCAGGATATGGTCGACCAGAATCCGGGTCATCTGCGGCACGCTGATCGCCATCACGCTGTAGGCCAGGTTTAACACCACGGCCGTGGCCACGAGCCGCCTGTGCGGTGCAAGGTAGACAAGAAAGCGCTTGATCGAAGCCCGGCCGGTGCGTGCCTTGGCGGCGGCGGGCGCGGCTGAAGGGGGTCCTGACACGGCGGTTCCTCCTCGTGTCTCGTTTCCGATATGTGCTTACTGCATATAAGAGGCGTATTCCTCTATTGTTGTGCATGTGGCGTGGCTTGCATCGTTCCATGCCGGGGTGGTAAACTGAACCCGGCCAAAACCCCGGGCCAGACCTTTAAGCTAGTTCGGCGAGGCTAGCAAGGAGCGATACCGGTGCAGGCATGTTTGCGCAAAGACAGAGACCCCTGTCCATCCCGGCAGGGGTCTCTTTTGTTGTGCCTGCCGGCCGGACGAGCTAGGCTGCCCGACACGGAGGTGACTGCCCTTTGGGGGCGCAGACGAAGGCCCAGATAATGGACAAGGAGGGGATCCGCCGGGCGCTGTTTCGCATCGCGCACGAGATAATCGAGCGTAACCAGGGCGTCGAGGAGCTTACGCTCGTCGGCATCAGACGCCGCGGCGTTCCGCTGGCCCGGCGCCTGCAGGCGATCATACGTGAGATTGAGCAGGCCGAGGTGCCGCTTGGCATCCTGGACATCACCCTCTATCGCGATGACCTCACCACCCGCATGGACCAGCCGCTTGTCCGCAGCACGGAAGTCCCGTTCCCGCTGCGCGGCAAGAAGGTGGTCCTTGTGGACGATGTGCTGTACACCGGGCGTACCGTCCGAGCAGCGCTCGACGCGCTGATGGACCTGGGCCGCCCCCAGTGTATCCAGCTGGCTGTGCTGGTCGACCGCGGCCACCGCGAACTGCCGATCCGTGCCGACTACGTCGGCAAGAACGTGCCCACGGCCCGCCGCGAGATCATCAGCGTGCGCCTTGAGGAGACGGACGGCGAGGATGCGGTTGTCATCGAGCAACTTGAGCCGGATGCGGAGGTGAGCTGATGTTGCTCGGGACAAGGGACATCCTTTCGCTGCGCGAGATGAGCCGCGACGATATGGCCCTCATTCTGGACACCGCCGAGTCGCTGCGCGAAATCATCTACCGGCCGATAAAGAAAGTGCCCACCCTGCGTGGCAAGACGGTCGTGACCTTTTTCCACGAAGCAAGCACCCGGACCAGAACCTCGTTCGAGCTGGCGGCCAAGTACATGAGCGCCGATACCGTGAGCCTTTCCGCCAGCACCTCCGCGCTGGTCAAGGGCGAGTCGCTCAAGGACACCGCGCTGACCCTGGAGGCGATGGGCTCGGATTGCATCATCATGCGCCACGGGGTTTCCGGGTCATGTCACTACCTCGCCAGGATGGTCGACGCCCCAGTCATAAACGCCGGCGATGGGATGCATGAACACCCGACGCAGGGGCTTTTGGACATGTTCACCATCCGGCGCCACAAGGGAAGCCTCGAAGGCCTCAGGGTGGTCCTCGTCGGGGATTCGCTGCACAGCCGGGTGGCCAGGTCCAACATCTGGGGGTTGAGCAAATTCGGCGCCGAGGTGTCGCTGGCAGGCCCGGCGACGCTTCTGCCCGAGGGCATGGGCGCAATCGGCGTCAAGTCATTTGCCCGGGTCGAGGACGCGCTGCCAGGGGCCGACGTGGTTATGGTCCTGCGCCTGCAGCGCGAGCGCCAGGGCAAGGGGCTGCTGCCCTCGCTGCGGGAATACGCTCGCCTGTACTGCATCAACGGACGGCGGCTGGCCCTGGCCAAGCCCGACGCTCTGCTGATGCATCCGGGGCCGATGAACCGCGGCATTGAGATAGGCACGGACGTCGCCGACGGGCCGCAGTCCCTGATCACCGAACAGGTGACCAACGGCGTGGCGGTCCGGATGGCGATACTCTACCTGCTTCTTGGGGGTGCATCGGAATGACGCTGGTGATTAAGGGCGGCAGGCTGCTCTGTCCGGAGCGCGGGACCGTCGAAGAGGGCGATGTCCTGTGCCGGGACGGGCTGATTGAGGCCGTCGGCCCCGGCGTCGCGGCCGGCGCACCGGCCGGGGCCGAGGTTTTCGACGCCCGGGGTCTGTTGGTGGTTCCGGGTCTCATCGACATGCACGTGCACCTGCGCGATCCGGGACTGGAGTACAAGGAAGACATCGTGTCCGGCACCCGGGCGGCCGCCGCCGGCGGTTTCACCACGGTTGCGTGCATGCCCAACACCAGCCCCGTGGTTGATCACGCCGCGATGGTCAGCTACATCGTCGGCCGGGCGCGGCAGGTGGGTGTGGTCAATGTCCTGCCCATCGGTGCGGTCACCAAGGGACTCGCCGGCAAGGAACTGGCGGAGATAGGCGACATGAGCCAGGCCGGCATCGTCGGGATTTCGGACGACGGACAGCCGGTGTGGAACGGCGAGCTCATGCGGACGGCGCTCCAGTATTCGTCCATGTACGGGATCCCGGTGATCGCCCACAGCGAAGACCGCCACCTGGCCGAGGAAGGGCAGATGCACTACGGCGCCTGGTCTGCGGTGCTCGGCCTGCGCGGTATCCCGGCCGTCGCCGAGGCGGCGATGATCGCCCGGGACTGCATGCTTGTCGAGCTGACGGGCGGCCGCCTCCACGTGGCCCACGTCAGCACCGAGCTGTCCCTGTCGGTCATCGCCTGGGCCCGGGCCCGCGGCATCGCTGTGACCTGCGAGGTGACGCCGCATCACCTTACCCTCACCGACGAGGAGGTCGCCCGGACCGGGTATGACACCAGCACAAAGGTCAACCCCCCGCTGCGTGGGCCCGCCGATGTCGAGGCTATGCGTAAAGGCCTGCGCGAGGGCTTCATCGAGGCAATTGGGAGCGATCACGCGCCTCACTCCAGGGATGACAAGGATGTCGAGTACAACTTCGCGGCCAACGGGGTTATCGGCCTGGAGACGACGGTGCCGGTGCTGCTTACGGAGATCGTCGGGAAAGGCCATGCCGACCTCGTGACCGTCGTGCGGGCGATGACGCTTGGTCCGGCCCGCATCCTGGGCCTGGAACGCAAGGGCCGCCTGGCGGCAGGCATGGATGCCGACCTGGCGATCCTTGACCTCGACCACCCCTGGAGGATTGACCCGGCAGCGTTCAAGTCCAAGAGCCGCAATACTCCGTTTGCGGGATGGGAGGTGCGCGGCCTGGCCGCGGCGACAGTCGTCGCCGGCCGGGTCGTCTGGCGCGATGGACAGATCTGCGTCTAGTCACGAGCCGGGAGATGGGATGCCGTCCATCGCCTGTGAGGTAACCGCCCGCCGGGAGCTCGCCCCGGAAATCGTGCTGGTCAGTGTACATGCTCCGGCGGTGGCCAGGGCCGCTGAACCCGGGCAGTTCGTGTTCATCCGCGTCGGGCCGGGGGACGCGGCGGACCCGTTCCTCAGGCGTCCCATGAGCCTTGCGGGGATCGATGCGTCCGCCGGGCAAATAGACCTGGTCATCCGGGCCATGGGGCGGGGCACCCGGGCCCTGGCCGGCACCGAGCCGGGCCGTACATGGGATGTCATCGGCCCGCTGGGCCGGGGGTACCCCCGGCCGGCCCAGGGCAAATCGCTCCTTGTGGGCGGCGGCACGGGCGCTGCCTCGCTGATGCCGCTGGCGCAGTCGATAGTGGGGGGCTCCGGTCCGCAGACCGCTCAGACGCGGATGCTGATGCTGCTCGGGGCGCGCAGTTCGCCTGAGCTCTGGGCCCCGGGGCTCGCTCGCGAACGGGGCCTGCCGGCCCTGTTCGCCACCGACGACGGTACCGCCGGCCATCCTGGACTGGTTACCGACCTGCTGCGGGCCGAGGTCCGCAGCGGACAGATCGGGACGGTCTACGCATGCGGGCCGGTCCCCATGCTGCGGGCGGTTCAGGAGATCGCGGTGGGGGCGGGTGTGCCCTGTTACATCTCCCTGGAGCAGCGCATGGCGTGTGGCGTCGGAGCGTGCCGGGGCTGCTCATGGCCGCGTTCCGGCGGCAGCGGCAGCGGGCGCGGCTACGTCCGCGTATGCCGCGACGGCCCGGTGTTTTCCGCCAAGGAGGTCCTCCTATGAGCGCCAACATCCCCCCTGCGGGAGCCGATCACTGGACCGAGTGCCTGTCAGGCGATGCGCGCAGGCTCGAGGCCGAGCTCGCCTCGCTGCGGGCCCAGATCGACCTTTGCTGCAACCTGGGCGGACTGCAGCTGGGCAGCCCCGTGCTTGTCGCCTCGGGCACGTACGGTTTCGGCCGCGAGTACGGGGCCCTGTACTCGCCGGCGTTGCTCGGCGCGGTGTGCACCAAGTGCGTTACGCTGGAGCCGAGGGCGGGTAATGTCCCCCCCCGGGTGACCGAGACGCCGGCGGGCATGCTCAATTCGATCGGCCTGGAGAACCCCGGCGTGGACGTGTTCCTGCGTGAGGAGTTGCCATGGCTCCGCGACCAGGGAGCCCGGGTGGTCGTCAATATCGCCGGGCACACGGTGGCCGAGTACGGGCGGCTGACCGCCCGCCTCGACGGGACGCCCGGGATCGCCGGGCTGGAGGTCAACGTTTCCTGCCCCAACGTCGACCGCGGCGGAATGGCCTTCGGGGTAAGCGCCAAGTCCACCGAAGCGGTGATGAGGGTGATCAGGAAAGAGACCTCGCTTCCGCTGATCTGCAAGCTCACCCCGAACGTGACCGACGTGACCGAGATCGCCCGAGCCGCGGAGGAATCCGGCGCGGACGTCCTTTCACTCATCAACACGCTGCTCGGGATGGCGATTGACATCGAAACCCGCCGGCCGGTGATCGGCAACACGTTCGGCGGGCTGTCCGGGCCGGCCGTCAAACCTGTCGCACTGCGCATGGTCTGGCAGGTTCGCCAGGCGGTCAAGCTGCCGCTACTGGGCCTGGGCGGCATAGCCTGCGCCGAGGACGCTGTCGAGTTCATTCTGGCCGGGGCCTCGGCGGTTGCCGTGGGCAGCGGCACATTCAGCAACCCGCTGCTTCCGTTGGAAGTGACGGTGGGGCTGGGGGGCTACCTGAAGCGGACCGGGCTGCGCCTGGCCGATGCCGTCGGGCTGGCCCATCGACCGCAAGGCAAGGAGGCCACGACATGAACGCAGGTGCGGTGATCGACCTCTTTCGCGAGACTGGGGTGCTGATCGAGGGGCACTTCAAGCTCACCTCGGGCCGTCACAGCCCGATGTTCCTGCAATGCTCCCAGGTCATGCAGCACCCCCGGCAGGCGGCGCGCCTGGCCGGCGCTCTGGCCGAAACACTGGCCCCGCTCGGCGCCGATGCGGTTATCGGCCCCGCGATGGGTGGGATCATCCTGGCCTATGAGGTCGGCCGGGTCCTGGGAGTGCGCGCGATCTTCGCCGAACGTCAGGACGGGACCATGACCCTGCGCCGTGGGTTTCGGATAGAGCCGGGTGAGCGGTTCGTGGTTGTCGAGGACGCCGTAAGCACAGGCGGGTCCGTTCGCGAGGTCATGAACGTCGTCACGGAGCGTGGCGGCGAGGTCGTCGGCGTCGGGATGCTGGTTGACCGCAGCGGCGGCAAGACCGATTTCGGGGTGCCGGCCCATTCCCTGCTGTCGCTGACTGTACCGTCCTACGCACCCCCAGAGTGTCCCCTCTGCCGGGAGGGAGTACCTCTGACGCTTCCAAAGAGCGGGAGCGGCTAGGACGGGAGCGAGCCCGGTCCGCCCCTGCGGAGCAGGTCGGAGAGCGGCGTGGGGCGGACGTGGACTGTTTGTTCGCCGATGTACGTGACGAAACCGGGACGGGCGCCCTTGGCCCGGCGGACGTTGCGCAGCTCGGTGTAGTCCACGGGCACCGAAGCCGACCGCGCGGCCTCGCTTTGCCCCGCGGCGATGGCAGCGGCGTAGCGCAGGTCGGGGGCCGGGACGTCGCCCTGCCTGCCGGCGCGACGCAGCAGGACATGAGCCCCGGGCGCGCCCCTGGCGTGCAGCCAGATGTCATCGTCGGCCCCCCGGCGCAGAAGAGCGTCGTTTTGCCGGTTGTTGCGTCCGACCAGAATCTCGAAGTCTCCCGGCGTGCGCACGCTGACCGGCTGGCTGGGGCCCGGATGGGCGGCAGTTCCGGCGCGCCCCGGCGCCGCAGAGGGCCCGGGATCACGTACACCTGCCGCCGCCGCCTCCGCGGCGACCTCGCCAAGCTCCTGCGGGGACAGGGGCTGCTCGAGCTGGAATTGCAGCTCAAGCAGGTGGTTGACACGGGCCGAGGACTCGGCCAGCAGCCGCCTGAGTTTTTCGCCCGACCGCCGCAGCTCCGCATAACGCTCGAGATGGCGCTGAGCGGCCCGGCCGGGCTCCTCACCGGGCGCCAGCTCGACCCGGATCAGGCCTCCGCCTTCCCCCGATTCCACGCCCCGAGCGTCCTGATGGTCGGGAAGGTCGAGTACTAGGGCCCCCGGTGGCTGCTGCCCCATCGCCGCGAGCTGCTCGAGGCGCTCCCGCACCAGGCCGAGCGACGCCAGCAGGGCGTTGCCCATGCGCAGCCAGACGCCGGCGTCCCCGACCGCCGCGGCCTGAGCGGTGAGCGCCGACTCCCGCTCCCGTTCCGTCCGCACGGCGGCGCTGACGTGGGCTGAAAGCCGCTCCCGTTCCGGGTCGCGGCCGGCCGCGGATTCACTGTGCAGCCCCGCGGCGTCCGGCGGCCCGCCCCCAGCCGCCTCAATCGACCGCCGGAACTGCGCGGCCACGAAAGCGCACTGCTCCAGCCCGTCGCCGCCCCCCGCATCCGCCGTGCCCGCCGCAAGACCTGCACCAGCGGCATGACTCGCATCCGCCGTATCCGCCGCCCGGCGGACCGCCCGCGCGAGCGCTTCCAAGCCAGGCGCGCCAGCAGTTTCCACGCCGCCGGCCGCCGCCTCGTGCCATATCGCCCTCGCCCGCTTGGGGCCGATGCCTGCGACAACACGCAGCAGCGCCGCCGGTCCGACTACGGCGCCGGTCGCGTCTCCGGGCTCAAGGCCGCTCAGCGCGGCAGCAAGGTCGTCGCCGCTGAGCGCGTCCGGGGCCAGCTTGTGCTGCGCGGGGGGCGGTTCGTAGCTCCTGCCCGGAAGCACCTGCCGGACACGGCTCCTCGTATAGCCGATACGCTTGATGCTGTCAACGATGCGTCCGTCGTCGCGCACACAGATGATGTTGGAATGCTTGCCCATCAGCTCGGCGATGAGAGAATAGCCGGTCGGGCTCCCAAGCTCGTCCTGGCCAGCAAATCTCAGCCTCGCGATCCGGTCCCAGCCATCCTGGGTCACATCCGTGAGACGGAGGCCGCTCAGCTGGCGGCGCAGGATGGTGCAGAAGGTAGACGGCTGGACGGCGGCGCCCGGCGGTCCCGTTTGGGCAAAGACGCACGCGGCCGCCGGCTCGGCGGACAGGACCAGCCACAGCGGACTGCCCGACACGCGAAAGGCCAGGGAGACGCTGAGCTTGGAGGGCTGCAGGACATGCCTCAATCTGGCCCCCGCGGCGTGCCGCCGCAATAGGCCCAGGCAGGCTCGCAGGGAGAGACCGTCGAAATCCATCGCACCCACCTTCGGTAGTTGTGCGGCCTAAAACTACCACCGGGCGAACCGGGGGTCAAGTTGGACGCCGGCCAGCGCGCCGCGGCGGCGTACACCATAGTCTGATGACAACGGCTCCGTGCCCCCGCGGCGGGCCGGTCCGGCGGGGAATAATGCCAGCCTGGCAAGACTAGGTGCGTGGAGGTTAGACGATTGCGGATTGGCTTTACCAAGATGCACGGCGCATCCAACGACTACATCTACATGGACTGCCTCGCGGGCTTGCCGGTGCCGGCCGGCGAACTGCCCGAGCTCGCCCGCCGCGTTTCCGACCGGCACGCCGGTGTGGGCAGCGACGGTTTGATCCTGATCCTGCCCGCTCCTGACGATTCGGTCTCGTTCGGGTTCCGCATGTTCAACAGCGACGGCTCCGAGGGTGAGATGTGCGGCAACGGAATGCGCTGCTTTGCCAGATATGTGGTGGAGCGCGGCCTCATCGGGCGTACCCGGTTCGAGGTCGGCACGGCCGCGGGGCCGATAGCCTGCGCGGTCCAGCCAGCCGCGCCCGAAGCGGCCTGGACCGTGACATGCGACCTCGGGGTGCCCAGGCTGCGGGCGAGCGAGGTACCGGCAAGGCTTGACGCCGGCCCTGACGGTGTCGCCCGCGAGGCCGCCCTCGACGTGCTTGGGCGGACGCTGCGCGTTACGCCCGTATCCACAGGCGTGCCCCACGCCATCGTCTTCGTCGAGGACCTGGCCGGCTATCCCTGGTCCGAGCTTGGCCGGGCGATGGAAACGCACCACGTCTTCCCACGGCGAACCAACACCGAGTTCGTCCAGGTCCTCGACCGCGGCCATGCACTCGTCAAGGTCTGGGAACGCGGTTCCGGCCCGACCCAGGCATGCGGCACCGGCGCATGCGCTGTGGTCGTGGCGGGTGTACTGACCGGCAGACTTGATCGGACGGCGCGCCTGTCATTGCCCGGCGGAGACCTCATCGTCCGGTGGCGCGAGGATAACGGTCGCCTTGAGTTGACCGGCCCCGCGGCGGTGGTCTGCACGGGCGAGTTCATGTATGCTGGGTGACAATGTGACGAGGCCCTTAGCCAGCCGGGCGAGGGTATTTTCGGCTGAAAGGTGAGGAAGATGATCAGACCGGCAGAACGGCTCCAGCGGGTTCCGCCGTACCCGTTCGCGGAATTGGAGCGCAAGGTCGCCGCGGCGCGTGCGCGGGGGGTGGATCTCATCGACCTCGGCATCGGGGATCCCGACCTGCCGACACCATCCCACGTCGTCGAGGCGGCGCGGTCGGCGGTGGGCAACAGCGCCTACCACCGCTATCCGCCCAACTGGGGGCTGGAAGTTTTTCGCCGCGAGGCTGCCGCCTACTATCAACGGCGCTTCGGTGTCGAGCTCGATTGGCGCTCGGAGCTGCTCGCCCTGATAGGATCCAAGGAAGGTCTGGCCCATGTGGTTTGGGCGTTTGTCGATCCCGGCGATGTGGCCCTTGTTCCCGATCCTGCTTACCCGGTGTACCGCTCACAGGTCCTGCTGGCCGGAGGCGAACCCTTCGCGCTCCCGTTGATCGAGCAACGGGATTTCCTGCCGGACCTCCAGGCCGTGCCGCCCGATGTCGCGCGCCGGGCCAAACTGCTGTTCTTGAACTATCCTAACAACCCGACCGCGGGGGTGACATCGCTCGATTTTCTTGCGCAAGCGGTGGCATTTTGCCGGGAATACAATATCCTGCTGGTCCACGATCTGGCCTACGCCGAGATGACCTACGACGGATACGTGGCGCCAAGCGCCCTGCAGATCCAGGGCGCGCGGAAGTGCTGTCTTGAGTTCTATTCCCTGTCCAAACCGTTCAACATGACGGGCTGGCGTCTGGCGTTCTGCGCCGGCGCCGAGAAGGCGGTCGCCGCGCTGGCCAAGGTCAAGAGCGGCCTTGATTCCAGCCAGTTCAGCGCGCTTCAGGAGGCGGGGGCAAAGGCCCTGAGCGACACCCCGCCGGAGTTCCTGTCCGGCATGAACCGGATGTACACCCGCCGCCGCGACCTGCTGTGCGACGGGCTCAACCGGATCGGGCTGGACTGCCGCCGGCCCAAGGGGACGTTCTACCTGTGGCCGAGAATACCCGCCGGTTGGGACTCGTCCCGGTTCACCGAGCACTTGCTGTCCAAGGCGGGAGTCGTGGTCACCCCAGGCTCCGCTTTCGGCGCCTGCGGCGAGGGCTTTGTCCGCATGGCCCTCACCGTGCCGGAGGAGCGTATTGTCGTCGCTCTGGAACGGATTTCATCAATAACGTAGGTGTAGCTGCAACTTTTCGGGAAATCCGGTATGCCCTTCGCGGGCCGGGGCGGACCAGCCGCTCCGGCCCGCAGCCCCCTCCGCCACTCAAAAGCCCTGCTTAAGCATAGTATGTGAGCCTCTTGGGAGAATAACCCACTGAAGGTCACGATTAAGCCTGCTGGTAATAGAAAGGAATCCAGGCTAGCAGGTAGAAGAGAGTCGCCATGAAGACTGCCGGCACGGTTCAGGAGAGCCCCTCCGGGGGCAGAGCTGCGGTCCGCAGCATGACCGGTTTTGGTCGGGCCGACGCCTCGGACGGGCGCCGGAGGGTAACGGTGGAGATCAGGTGTGTAAACCACCGGTACTCGGACATCAACGTACGCTTGCCCCGCAATCTTTTCCAGTTCGAGGAGCTCCTGCGCCGGCTGGTCCATGCCGAGGTCCGCAGGGGCCGTGTTGACGTATACGTCACGGTTCAGGACGCCCCAGAGGCGGCGCGGGCGGTGACGGTCAATCTGGCGCTAGCCCGTGGATACTACCAGGCCTTAGGTGAGCTGTGTAGGGCTCTGGACATCGAGGAGCCGGTCCGTCTGGACCACCTGCTGCGGGCGCCTGACGTGCTCGCCGTGGCCGAGGACGGGACAGAGCCGCAGGAGCTTGAGGCGCTGGTGCAAGGCGCGTGCCGCGACGCTCTGGTCATGGTCGCCGGGATGCGCGCGGGGGAAGGTCAGGCGCTGCGCTGGGACCTGCTTGACCGGCTGGAACGCCTGTCCGGGATACGGTCGAGGATAGCCGGCCTGGCCGAGGGCCTCGTGCCCGCCTGGCGCGACCGCCTGCTGGCCAGGCTGACGGAGATTGTGCCGGCCAATGGGCTTGACCCCCAGCGGGTTGCGCAGGAAGTGGCCATCTATGCCGACCGGGCCGATATCAGCGAGGAATTGGTCCGTCTCGACAGCCACGTGGCTCGTATGCGTGAGACGCTCGAGATCCCTTCAGCGGAGCCGATTGGTAGGCGCCTGGACTTCATCTGTCAGGAGATGCTGCGCGAGGTCAACACCATTGGATCCAAGGCCTCCGACAACGAGATCGGCGGCCTTGTCATCGGTGCCAAAGAAGAGCTGGAGCGAATCAGAGAGCAGGTTCAAAACGTCGAGTAGGGGGTGCCCGTGTTGAAGCTACCGGTACTCACGCTGAGCGAGAAGAAAGAGGCTTTGGAGAAAGCGCAGAAGATGCGCAGTGAGCGCAAGGAGATCCGGGAACAGCTTAAAACCGGCCGTATGGTGCTCAGCGAAGTGCTGAGCCGGGACAACGATGAGGTCATGGGCAAGATGCGGGTTGCCTATCTTCTGGCCTCTCTGCCGCGTGTGGGCAAGACGACCGCGAAGAAAGTCATGGACGAAATCGGCATCGACGAGTCCCGGCGCGTACAGGGCCTTGGCAAGCGCCAGAAAGAGGCCTTGCTGGCCCGGTTCTCGCGCAAGTAGCGGGCTGGGCCTCACGGGTTTCCTAATTAAATCTTCCACAAGGCGCCGGCACGGCCTCGCCCGGCGGCGAACAGTGCCGGTTTGTCCTTGATTGTTTGGCCCGGCCTGTGTGTGGCATGTCGTGGGAGGCACAGCTGTTGACAAAAAGAGAGGGCTTCGTGGTTGTCCTGTCCGGTCCGTCCGGGGCGGGCAAGTCAACCATCGCCCAGGCGGTGGTGTCGCGGGTGCCGGGGCTCGTCTTTTCCGTGTCGGCCACCACCAGGCCCCCCCGCCCCGGAGAGGTTCATGGCAGGGACTACCTCTTCTGCACGCCGGAGGCCTTCGCGCGTATGGTGGACGCGGGCGAGCTTACTGAGTGGACATCGTACTGCGGCCACAGCTATGGTACTCCTGGCGACGAGCTTGCGCGGCTTCTGGCTCAGGGCAACGACGTGGTGCTCGACATCGATACCAACGGGGCAGGACAGGTCAGGCGCAAGGTGACCGGTGCGGTGCTTGTTTTTGTTGTCCCGCCGAGCCTTCTTGATCTCGAGCGGCGGATACGGGCCCGCGGCTGCGCATCCGACGATGAATTGACGACCAGGCTAACCCAGGCGCGCATAGAGTTGGCAGCGGCGCGCAACTATGACTATGCCGTTGTGAACGACGATGTCGCCCAGGCTATAGAAGCCGTTGCGTCGATCATAAGGGCTGAGCGGTGCCGGACGGCCAGATTGGCCGGCGATCTTGTACCGGCGGCGGAGGGGACGGAGACAGTTGGGCATTCTTGAGCCACCACTTGACAAGTTGATGAGGCGGGTCAACAACAAGTACGCCCTCGTGGTTGCAGCCGCCAAGCGCGGCCGACAGATAACCGAGTCCCGGGACCGTGTTGTGGACTCGGCGATTCCCAAGCCCGTAACGGTCGCCCTTCAGGAGATCGCGGACGGCTTGGTCGGTGTCACCGAGGGCGAGCCGTCGCGCGAGGACAAGCCGCAGTCGGAGGGGGGCCTTACGGCGGAGGCTCAGGGATGAGCGCCGCGGGGGACTTGTTCCCCGGGCCCCGGGGTCCGGCGGGCCCCGCCGGGCGCACCGTCATCGTTGGTGTTACCGGCGGGATAGCTGCGTATAAGGTCTGCGAGGTCGTCAGCCGGCTGGTCAAACTCGGCGCCAGGGTCTACGTTGTCATGACCCGCGCCGCGACCAAGTTCGTAGCTCCGCTGACCTTCCAAACCCTGTCGGGCAACCCCGTTTTCATTGAAATGCTGGAGCCTCCCCAGCTGTTCAACGTCGAGCACGTCGCGCTTGCCGAAAAGGCTGACCTGTGCGTCATCGCCCCGGCCACGGCCAACATCGTGGCCAAAATCGCCAACGGTATCTGCGATGACCTGCTTACCACGGTGATTTGTGCGACCCGGGCGCCCGTGCTGATCTGCCCGGCGATGAACCACAACATGTACACCAATCCAATCTACCAGGCCAACGAGAAACGCCTGAGGCAACTCGGGTATCGTTTCCTGGAACCCGGCTACGGCCGCCTGGCGTCGGGCGTGGTGGGCCGTGGGCGCCTTCCGGAGCCGCCCGAGATAGTGTCGGCCATCGCGTCGGTGTTCGCCGGCCAGGGGGACTACGCCGGCATCGAGGTGCTGGTTACGGCCGGGCCGACGCGGGAGTTCATAGATCCGGTGCGCTGCCTGAGCAACCCGTCAAGCGGTAAAATGGGCTTTGCCGTGGCCGAGGCCGCCGCCGCCCGCGGGGCCACGGTGCACCTTATAACCGGGCCATCCCATCTCCCCGACCAGGCTGGGGTAGCGGTGACCCGGGTCGTCACCGCCGCTGAAATGCATGATGCCGCGATCGCGGCTTTCTCCGGCGACGGCGTCGTCATCGCCACCGCCGCGGTGAGCGATTACCGCCCCCCGGTTGCATTGCAGCACAAGATAAAGAAAGGAGCCGCGCACCTTACTCTGGAGCTCGAACTCACGCCGGACGTGTTGGGTTCCCTGGGCGCGCGGAAAGAACGCGCCGTCCTGGTCGGCTTCGCCGCCGAGACCGAGGACCTCATCGCCAACGCTCGGCACAAGCTGGTGCGCAAGAACCTCGACCTTATCGTCGCCAACGACATCACCGAGCCGGGTGCCGGCTTCGAGACGGACACAAACATCGCCCACCTGGTCTGGCCCGACGGCCGGATCGAGCAGCGCCCGTTGGAGACCAAGCGCGAGCTGGCGGAACACATCCTGACCGCCGTCCTCCCCCTCGTCCAGCGTGGCGCAGAAGGGCGGGATGAGTCCCCTGTCACCCGAGGGGATCCGGACTGAACCGCGCTTCGCCGCCGTGCTCGTCGATGCGGGCGGGCCTGCCGCCCGACGTCCTTTTGACTATCTGATCCCGGACCACCTCCTGGGGCTGGTTCGCCCCGGCAGCCTCGTCGTGGTTCCCTTCGGGCGGCGCTTCCTGCGGGGGCTCGTCACGGCTCTTGTGGAGTCGGCGGCGGTACCCGACCCCAAGGCGATCCGTGAGTTGTATCCTGTTTCCCACCTTGCCGACCGCCATGCCCCGCAGTTGGCGGCCATGCTATCCAGCCGGTATGCCTGCAGCCCGATCGAGGCCTACCGGGCCATCCTGCCGGCGGCCGTCGCCGGTCAGACCGCGCGGGTCTGGAGCTTAGGCCCGGCTCCCGCTCCTGAGCCGGGTGCCGTGCGCCCGGAGTTCGAGGCGGTGTACGGGTTCGTCCGGGAAAGGGGCGACGTCGGCCTTGGTCAGGTCACGCGGGCGCTCGGGCTTGACAAGAGGGCCGCTCTGGAACGGCTCGGCTGGCTTGCCGCACGGGGCTGGCTGTCGCCGGCGCCGCGGTTCGAGCGAGCGCCGCAATCGGCCGAGTCTCTGCTTTTTGCGGCCAACGAGGTGGCGGCAACTGCCGAGCTGCCGCGTCTCGGCCGCCGGGCGCCTGTGCAGGCGGCGGTTCTGCGTGCCCTGCTCGCCGCCGGCATCCCGCTGCCGGAGTCCGACCTGCCTGTGAGCGCGGGCCGCAGGCGCGCCGTCCTGGTGCAGCTCGAGTCCAGAGGGCTGGTGACTCGGTCGGCAGCCGCGCACAGAGTCCCTGGCGGCGGCATTGTGTCCGGGATTTTCGCCCCCGGCGACCCTTTGCCGCCTGGCCCGCACCAGGCTGCCGCGCTCGCGGAGATAGTGCCGGCGGTGATCGCCGGGATCCACCGGCAGTACCTGCTCTTTGGTGTTACCGGGTCCGGGAAGACCGAGGTGTACCTGCAGGCCATCGCCGCGGCGCTGGCCCGCGGGCGCCAAGCCCTGGTGCTGGTGCCCGAGATCGCGCTAACGCCGCAGGCGGTGACCAGATTCGAGGCCAGATTTCCCGGACGGGTCGCCCTCATCCACAGCCGCCTTGCCGCTGGCGAGCGCGCGCAGGCCTGGCGCGACCTGGCCGCCGGCCGTGCGGCAATAGCGCTCGGGCCGCGCTCGGCGGTATTCGCTCCCTTGCCGGCTCTGGGCCTGATCGTCGTTGATGAGGAACACGACCCCTCATACAAGAACAACGAGGCTCCGCGCTACGACGCGCGTCAGGTTGCCCGGCACCGGGCGCGGCTGGCCGGGGCGCCGGTCATCTTCGGCACCGCGACACCCTCGGTGGAGGCCTTCCATGCCGCCGATTCCGCACCCGGCGGGGCTGGCGGAGCCGGCGAGGCGGGCGATGCCGGCGGCAACGTGCGGCTGCTGGAAATGCCGGAGCGGGTGGACGGCAGGCTGCTCCCGCAGGTAGAGCTCATCGACATGCGCGCTGAACTCGCTGCGGGCAACCGCTCGATTTTCTCGCGTCGGCTTCAGGCTGCGCTGGCTGACCGGCTGGGGCGGTCCGAGCAGACCATCCTGTTTCTCAACCGGCGCGGACTAGCGACATTTGTCCTTTGCAGGGAGTGCGGCTACGTCGCCCGATGCCCGCAGTGCGACGTCTCACTTGTTTACCACCGCCAGGATTCCGCGCTGCGCTGCCACTACTGCGGGCACCGCGAGCCGGTGCCCGAGGTCTGTCCGGCATGCCGGAGCAGGCGGATTCGCCACTTTGGAGCAGGCACCGAGCGTGTTGAGGCTGAGGTCCGCGCCACGTTTCCGGACAGCCGGGTGGCCCGGCTGGATCTTGACGTCGCCATGCGCCGGGACGCCGTCCGCGACATCCTGAGCGATTTCGCGCGTGGGAGCATCGACGTTCTCGTCGGGACGCAGATGATCGGCAAGGGGCTCGATGTACCGGGAGTGACGCTCGTCGGCGTGGTCGCCGCGGATACAGCGCTCGCCTTTCCCGATTTCCGGGCGGGCGAGCGCACTTTCAGCCTTGTGACGCAGGTCTCCGGCCGCGCGGGGCGCGGCTCCGCCCCGGGCCTGGTAGTCGTGCAGACCTATTGCCCCGACCACTACAGCCTGCTCTCTGCGCGTACCCACGACTACCGCGGTTTCTACCGCGCGGAAATCGAGTTTCGGCGGGAGCTCGGCTACCCGCCGTTTTCCGCTCTGGGGATCGTGCGCCTGGACGGCGCAGTCGAGGCGACGGTGTCGCGCGCGGCCGCCACGGCAGCGGACGAACTGGCCACTCTGGCGAAATCGGAGGCCCCGGGGCTTGAGTTGCTCGGTCCCGCGCCGGCGCCACTGCCTCGCTTGCAGGGGCGATATCGTTGGAATATAGTCTTGAAGGACAGCGATCCACTGCGGCTTGCCGCCCTGGCAAGCCGGGTGGTTGACCGGCTGGAGGGCCGGTTGCCCTCTGGTGTCAGGGTCAGTGTGGACATCGAGCCGCAGGAGATGCTGTGAATCGGGGAACCGCAAAGCCAGTCCGGGGAGGATTGCCGTTGGCCGAGGTTGAGAACGGGCGCGCCAACAGCCGGGACTCCGGTGCGTTGCACCCGAATGGCGCGGCCGGCTGTCCCGAACCGATCAGGCAGTACGGGGACCCGGTGCTGCGGGCGCGGGCGCGGGCGATACGCAAGATCAACGCCGGGGTGCGCGAACTGTCCGAGCGCATGACTGACGCCATGTATGCGGCAAACGGCGTGGGCCTCGCGGCCCCCCAGATCGGCGAGGCCCGCCGTATGGTCGTGATCGATGTCGGCAGCGGGGTGACGACTCTGATAAACCCGCGGCTGGTTTCGAGTGAGGGGACCGCGGTCGACACCGAAGGCTGTCTTTCCGTCCGGGGGCTTGTGGGCGAGGTCCGGCGTGCGGAAAGCGTCCGGGTTCGCGCAGTCGGGCTCGACGGCAAGGAGTTCACCCTCGAAGGCGAAGGCCTCCTTGCCAGGGCTTTGCAGCACGAACTCGATCACCTGGACGGTGTTCTCTTCGTCGACAGGGCCGAGGCGATCCGCGACTCGGACGACGGCGCCGGCGAGCCCGAGGAGCAGGCGCACCATCCGGCTCAGGGCTCCCAATGAGCGCCGCGCCGCCCGCCGCCGGGCTGTCAATCGTGTTCGCCGGCACACCTAATTTCGCCGTTCCCTGCCTTGAGTCCCTGGCTCGCTCCCGACACCGCGTCACCCATGTGGTTACGACGCCTGACCGGCCGGCCGGCCGCGGCCTTCGTGCCGCGCCCAGCCCGGTGCGGCGCGCAGCGGACGCACTGAGCATCCCCGTCGTGCTCCTGCCCGCCCGTGACCCGGGCGCGCTGGCCGATTTCGTAGAGGGCGCATGCCCTGATATGGTCACCGTCGTCGCATGGGGAGGGCTCTTGAGCGGCCGTTGCATCCGGGCGCCCCGTTTGGCTGCAGTGAACGTGCACGCCTCGCTGTTGCCCCGATACCGCGGTGCGGCGCCCATCGAACGGGCGCTCCTGGCCGGCGAAAGCACGACCGGGGTTACCGTGATGTACCTGGCTGAGGAGCTTGACGCGGGGGACATCCTGATCCAGCGCGAGGTGGCGATCCCGCCCGGCGCGGACTCGGGCCGAATGCGCGCCATGCTCGCGGCGGCGGGCGCGGAGCTCCTTGTCCGGGCGGCCGACCTGCTGTCTTGCGGCCTGGCAACGCGCACAGCCCAGGACGAGCGTTTTGTCTCCTGGGCGCCGAAACTCCGTCCGGCCGACGAGCGTATGAGTTGGCACGCGGGAGCCTCCGAGATCGTCAACCGGGTCCGGGCTCTGTCTCCCCGGCCCGGAGCCTTTTTCACCATCGCAGGCGAGCGCGTCCATGTCCTTCAGGCCGGCGTCGCCCAGGAGGCGGCCGGCGCCCCCGGACGGGATGCCCGCTCTGCCGGGCCGCAGGCCGTCCCTGGTTCGGTGCTCGGCAGGCGTGGCGATTCGCTGCTGGTAGCGGCAGGCGATGACACGGCCGTGGTGCTGGACGTGGTCCGCCCGGCCGGAGGACGCACGATGTCCGGCGCCGCTTGGGCTAACGGCCGGCGGCTTGCTCGCGGTTCCGCGATCCAGGAAGGGGGAGCTGACTAGTGTTCTTCGGGTATGACAGCGGTAGCTTCCTGCTGCTTATTCCCGCCATGATACTGGCGATGTATGCCCAGAACAAGGTGCGCGCCACCTACAGCCGGTACTCCCAGCGGCCGGCATCCGCCGGCATAACCGGGGCTGATGTAGCCCGGGCCCTGCTTTCGCGCGCGGGCCTGGGAAACGTGCGCGTCGAGCTGGCCCAGGGGACGCTGACCGACCATTACGATCCGCGCCAAAGCGTTCTCCGCCTCTCTCACGACAATTACGCGCGGTCGTCGATCGCGTCGGTCGCCATCGCCGCGCACGAGGTCGGGCATGCGGTGCAGCATGCCACGGGATACGCGGCGCTCGCGTTCCGCAACGGAATGGTTCCGGTGGTCAACCTGACCTCGACCCTTGCATGGCCGCTGTTCTTCCTTGGGCTGATCATGGCCCAGCCGGCGCTGCTTGACCTCGGCATCCTCCTCTTCGTCGGCGCCGTGCTGTTCCAGGTCGTGACGTTGCCGGTGGAGCTCAATGCGAGCAACAGGGCTATCGCCTTGCTGCAGGACGGCGGCTACATCCGGGGCGGCGAAGTCACAGGGGCCAGGGAAATGCTCAGCGCGGCGGCTCTGACCTACATCGCGGCAATGGCCGTGGCCGTGGCCCAGTTGCTCAGGATGCTGATGATCAGAGGCCGGCGGCGCTAGGTGCCCCGCGAGTGGATGCTGCCAGCCCTGACCCTTGCCGGGTTCGGGCTGGTTCTCCTCGCCAGACCGATCTTCGCCCAAGCGGGGCGGCTGACCGGCATCCCCTGGCAATTTTACCGCATTGCCGTCAACCCGCGCCTGCGCCGAAACCACGCCCTTGAGCATGCAACGCTCAATGTCCTCACCGAGCGTCACGGCCTGCCACATCTCAACGGGGCCGCGGTCGAGAGCGGGTTTGTGCTGCGCGGCTGGGTCAATCCGACGGAGATCGCCAGCGCCGCCCGCGAGGGCCTGGCGCGCCTGCAGGCAGGCGAAAGGGCTCTCGCGTACCACCCCCGCTGCGGCACCAGTCTCGCGACCGGCGAGCTCCTCACGTGGGGGGCGCTGGTGCTTGGAGTGATCTACGCGGGCAGGTTCACGGTCGGCGCGGTCCTGGTCATTATCGGCTTGAGCTGGCTTCTGTCACCTCTTGCCGGCTGGATTGTCCAGCGCTACCTGACCACCTCGCCCGACGTCAGCGGCCTCTCGATTAGAGGCCTGACTTTCACCCCCCTCGTGCTGCGAGTACGCCCACAGGCGGCGTCCGGGCCGACCGGCACCGTGCCGGGCCAAGTTGTTGTGATGGTAGAGAGCGGCGGCGGAGGCGAACGATCCGGCTTCCGTGCCGGGCCAGCAGATCAGGGCCGCTTCCCGGGGTGGCCGCGATGACCCCAGGCGGCCCGGCGGCCCCTCCGGCGGACCGGACCGGTGCGGCTGGAGAGGGTCTGGCCGTCCGCGATCTTGCGTTGCGGTCACTCCATCGGGTCAACCACCAGGGAGCCTTCTCAAACCTGTTGATCGAGGCGGAGCTCGCGCGCGGCAGGCTGGCCGGTCCCGACCGGGGGCTCTATGTGCGGCTTGTGCGCGGGACCCTCGAACGTCAGGGAGCTATCGACTGGGCTCTCAGGCTATTCCTACAGCGCAAGCTGGAGAGCCTTGACGTCTGGCCGCTGGAGGCGCTTCGCCTCGGCGCCTATCAATTGCTTTACCTTGATCTGCCGCCCTGGGCGGTGGTCGATACCTCTGTCCAGCTGGCACGCCGTTTGTCCGGACGAGGGGCGTCAGGCCTGGTCAACGCGGTACTCAGGCGCCTCGGCCGATCCCTGGACAAGCTGCCCTGGCCCGATCGGTTCAGCGACCCGCTCGGCTATCTGTCGGTCCGGGAGAGCCACCCGCGCTGGCTGGTCGCCCGCTGGTTGGAGCGCTTCGGGCCTGAGGAGGCAACGGCGCTTTGCCAGGCCAACAACACCGTGCCTGGGGTGACCATACGGGTCAATCTGCTGCGCACCACCCGCGAGGCCCTCGCGTCCGCTCTGTCACGCGAGGGAATCCAGGCCACGCCCGGCCATCTGGCCCCCGAGTCTCTGCACGTGACCGGCGGCGCCGACCTTCATCGCCTGGAGGTCTACCGCCAGGGGGCATTCACCGTACAGGACGAGGCCTCCATGCTGGTGGCCAGGGCCCTCGATCCGGCGCCGGGTGAAAAGGTTGTCGACGCGTGCGCAGCGCCCGGCGGCAAGACCACCCATCTTGCCGCCCTGGCCCGCGATCGCGCTCAGGTCCTCGCGGTGGACGTCAACCGAGCCAAGCTCTCGCAGGTCAGAGCCCGTGCCCGCCTGCTCGGCCTTGAGTCCGTCACTACCATGGAGGGCGACGCGCGCACCCTTGGCGCGCTGATGCCTGCCGGGGCCGACGCGCTACTCCTGGATGCGCCCTGCTCGGGAATGGGAGTGCTGCGGCGGAGGCCCGAGGTGAGGTGGCGCCGGCAGCCCGGCGATCTCCACAGTGCGGCGCGAAGGCAGCTCGAGTTGCTGGACGGCGTCGCGCCCGCTGTCAAGCACGGTGGGCGTCTGGTATACGCGGTCTGCAGCTTCGAGCCAGAGGAAACCGTCGACGTGCTGTTTGAGTTCCTGGCCTCGCCGGTCGGCCGGTGCTTTAGCTTGGCGGCCCCATCCGTGACCCTGTTGCCGCACGTGCATGGCACGGACGGCTTCTTTTACGCCGCGCTTTGCCGGGAAGCGGCGGCAGCGCGCTGAAGCAGGAAACGGCCCAGCTGTACTGAACTTCCCACTACACGTTTATAAGACCTGGCAACGGGCTGCAAAGGGGTGGCGGCGACTGTTGAGCATCACGGCAGCGGGGCGGACCGATGCGGGTATGGTCCGGTCGACCAACGAGGATGCCTATTGCTGCCTTCAGCCGCTGGCGCCGTTCAGAGATGCCGGGCTGTACGTGGTGGCCGATGGAATGGGCGGCGCGAACGCGGGCGAGATCGCCAGCAGGCTGGCTGTCCGCGTGGTGGTGCGCGAGGTGCGAAGCTGGCTGGCAGCCCGCGCCGGAATGGACGACGGCGATCCGGCGCTCGTCGACGATGCGCCCGAGGCTCTGGCGGGTGCCGTACTGGTTGCCAACCGCGAGGTTTTTGAGGCCAGCCGTCTCGACCCGTGCCGGGCGGGGATGGGAACGACGATCACGGCCGCTCTTTTTCTGGCGGGGCGCCTTAACGTGGCCCACGTCGGGGACAGCCGTGGGTTCCTGGTACGGCGGGGTCAGATCCATCAGATCACCATCGATCACTCTTTGGTAGCCGAGCTTGTGCGCAACGGCGGTATCACTGAGGCCGAGGCAATGGTTCACCCCCAGCGCAATGTGCTGACGCGCGCCCTCGGGACCGAACCGCTGGTGGCGGTGGACATCTGGCAGGAGCCGCTGCAGAGCGGTGATATCATGGTTCTATGCAGCGACGGCGTGACAAGGCATATGAGCAACGACGACCTTAAGCGCTCGGTGTTGGCCCATGACACTCCCGGTGACGCGGCTGCGGCCCTGGTTAGTCTGGGCAACCGCCGCGGCGGCGCCGACAATCTTACTGTGGTGGTCGTGTTTTGGCGGGCCGGCCGATGGCCGGCGCGCCCGGGCGAACCGGCGGGGCTGGGCTGCGGCCGGACGACGGGGAGCGATGAGGTGCTGTCTTAGGTGATCGGCAAGGTTCTGGGCGGACGATATGAGGTTCTCAAGAACCACGGCGCCGGCGGCATGGCCGTCGTCTACCGGGCACGCGACCGGCTGCTCGGGCGCACCGTCGCCGTCAAGGTTCTCCGCGAGCAATTCGCACTCGACGAGCAGTTTCTCCAGAGTTTCGAGCGCGAGGCCAAAGCCGCCGCTGCTCTGACGCACCCCAACATCGTTGGTGTGTACGACGTCGGGGTGGATGACGGCATCCACTACATTGTCATGGAAATGATCGAGGGTACCACGCTCAAGGAGCTGATCCGTGAGCGCGGGTGCCTCTCCGCCCGCACAACGCTGATCATCGCCCGCCAGATCGCCACCGCGCTTGCCGAGGCCCACTCGAACAACATAGTCCACCGCGACATCAAGCCCCAGAACATCCTGATGACGCCGGACGGGCTGGTCAAGGTGACAGATTTCGGTATTGCCCGTGCCCAGGCTTTCTCGCAAGGCACGCTGTCCAACTCGGACTCGGTGATCGGTTCGGTCCACTATGTGTCCCCTGAACAGGCGCGCGGAGATGATGCGACGCCCCGCTCGGACGTGTACGCTCTGGGCGTCGTGATGTACGAAATGCTGACCGGAAAGGTGCCTTTCAACGGAGGAAGCCCCGTGGCGGTGGTCCTGAAGCATGTCGAGGAGACTCCGCGGCCGCCAAGCCAGCTCCGTCCGATGCCGCCCGAGGTTGAGGCGCTGGTCCTGCGAGCCATGTCAAAGGATCCTCACGACCGGTTCGTAAACGCCCGCGCGATGGCCAGGGCGATAATCGAGGCCGAGCGCGAGCTTCCGCTTACCGAGGAAAACGATGATGAGGGCGGCGAGCTCGCCACCAGGATGGTGCCCACGCTGCTGCCCGAGGGGCGCAGAAGGCGGACGGCTGCCCACTCCTGGCAGCGGGAGGCATGGTTCCGGCCCGCGCTGATCGGCGGCATCGTTCTGGTGCTGATACTCGGTGGGGTCCTGGCGACCAGGAGCATTCTGGCCTGGATCAACCCGCCTGAGGTGCAGGTGCCGGATGTGACCACGATGGCGCGCCTGGACGCAATAGCGGCCCTTGCGGCCCAGGGTCTCAGGTACAAGGAGGAAGCGCCGCAGTATTCGGCGAGCCCGGTCGGTACCGTAGTCAAGACGGATCCGGCGGCGGAGACGACCGTTCGGACCAACCGGGAAATCCGCATCTGGGTGAGCCTGGGGCCGCGGACCGGCTATGTCCCGCTGCTGATCTCGCTCAGCGAGCGAGAGGCGCTGCTGACCATAGTGAACTACGGGCTGACGGTTGGGCAGATTACTCGTCAGTATGACCGGGTCGTGCCGGAGGGGTATGTCATCGACCAGAACCCCAGGGCCGACATCCCGGTGCCTGAAAAGACACCGGTCGACGTGACCATCAGCAAGGGGCCGACACCGGCCACTTTGACGATGCCGCCGCTCAAGGGCGAGCACATCACGCAGGCCCTGGATATGATCAGGTCGCTCAAGCTGGCCGAGGGAACGGTGATTGAGCGGGGCAGCGAAAGCTACCCCATCGGCTCGGTGATGGAGCAGACCCCGGCCGCTGGAACGACGACGGTTCAGGAAGGGGCCAGGGTCGATTTGGTGATCAGCCGCGGCACTGTTACACCCAAGCAGTACACCGATCGCTTTGACATCCCGGTCACTTTCCAAGGACCTCAACAGGTAAAGGTAGTTGTGTTTGTGGATGCCAAGGCGGCGCGCTGTATCTACTGGAAAAACCACGTGCCGGGCGAAACCGTCAGCTACAGCGTCGAGTGGGTGGGAGCATCGGGCCGCATCGAGATCTATATTACCGGCGCCGCCGGATCGGAGAAGTATGAGCGCTTCCTCAAGTGACGCGGGTATGCAACCTGTCGGTTTGGTGATGCGCACCTACAGCAACTACTGCGATGTCCGCTCCGGCCGCTGCACCTACCGTTGCCAGGTGCGGGGACGGCTCAAGCTCGACAGGCAGGCCGTCCTGACGGGTGACCAGGTAGTCCTCGAGTTCATCGGCGGTGACCGGGCGATGGTTACAGGCATACTGCCCAGGCGCACTGCACTGACCCGGCCGCCTATCGCCAACGCGGACCTGGCTGTCATAGTCTTCACCGCCAAATCCCCGCCCCTCAACCTCGGGCTGGTGGACCGGCTGTTGATCCTGGCCCGGTCAGAAGGGCTGGCCACGCTGCTCTGCCTCAACAAGACCGACCTCGCCGAACCGCACGAGCTCGCCCTGGTCGAGCGGCACTACGGCCAGACCGGCTACGAGCTTGTCCAGACCAGCGCCAAGCACGGCCATAACCTCGGGACGCTTGTCGAGCGGCTTCAGGGACGCACCGCCGTGCTGGCCGGCCAGAGCGGAGTGGGCAAGTCGACCCTGCTCAACGCGATCAGCCCGGGTACCTGCCTGGAAGTCGGCGAGCTCTCTCCTAAGGTCCAGCGGGGCCGGCACACCACACGTGGGGTGCGGCTGATCCCGGTGGGCGACGGGCTGGTTGCGGACACGCCGGGGTTCGTGGCGCTCGAGTTGCCCCAACTGGAGCCCCGCGACCTTGCCGGCCTTTATCCCGAGATGGCGCAGCACAGGTCGGACTGCCGTTTTCCCGACTGTATCCACGATCCCGAGCCCGGTTGCGCCGTGAAAGACGCAGTGGAGCGCGGGGAGATCGATTCCGGGAGGTACCGACGCTACCTTGAATTCCTGCACGAGCTACAGGCGCGGCGCAAGTATTGAGGAGACCGGTCGGATTTACATATCCGCGTCCCTGCTCGGGGCGGATCACAGCAGGCTTCGCGAGGCCGCTCTCGAAGCCGCCCGGGCCGGAGTTGAGTATCTGCACATCGATGTAATGGACGGCCATTTCGTGCCCAACCTGGCCTTTGGCCCCGGTGTCGTGGCTGGCCTGCGCGATGTCGGCATACCCCTGATGGTCCATCTCATGGTGACGGGGCCCGAGCGCCATGTTGAAGCGTTTATTCGCGCGGGCGCCGCGTCGGTCACCGTGCATTCCGAAGCCTGCTCGGACGCCCGCGGCACGCTGGCGACGATCCGAAGCCTGGGGGCCTACGCCGGCCTGGCCCTGAGCCCCGGGACCCCGCTCGACGCGGCGGCTGCTCTGCTCGCCGAGCTTGATCTGCTGCTCTTGATGACCGTCAACCCAGGCTACAGCGGGCAGTCGTTCATGCCGGAGGTGCTTCCCAAGATCCGCGCGGCGGCAGCGGCGCTTCGCGGGGTTAACCCGGCCGCGATGATTGAGGTCGACGGTGGGATCGGCCCCGAGACCGGATACCTTGCGGCGCAGGCCGGCGCAACGATACTCGCGGCGGGTTCCAGCCTTTTTGCGCGCGGCGATATGGCAAGCGCCGTCGCCGCGCTGCGGGCGGCTGCGGCTCGAGGCTCTGGTCAGCGAGCGCGAGCCGGGCTATAATCAACAATAGCAGTACAAACTGAAAATCGCCTGCACAGGACACATCCTTCAGGGCAAGGTGAGAGACGGAGGCATCAGTTCCGCTCAATTCCTGACCGGCGGTGTGGCCCCGCGAGGGCCAAGCCCGCAAGCCGAGAGGCAGATTTGGTGCAAAGCCAAAGCCGACAGTAGAGTCTGGATGGGAGAAGGGCGTGCGTAACGGGTACTCTTTGCATACACTCGGTCCCCGGACGCTCCTCCCCGGGGATGTTCTGTTTTGCGGGCCAAATCGGGGAGGAGACATCATATGAGCGGTTTATTCACTATGGCCGGGCCGCGCAGCAGGGTCCAAATCCTGGTCCGCATCGGGGTGCTGGTCGCCGTATCCTTCTTGCTGATGATGGTCGAGTTCAGCGTTCCGCCTTTTCCCGCCTACTTGCAGTACGATCCCAGCGAGGTGCCGGCCCTGCTCGGCGGGTTCGCGATGGGACCGGCGGCGGGGCTAGCGGTGGTAGCAGGTAAGTGCCTGCTGTTCCTGTTTTCCGGCAAGGACGAGGCCGGGATCATCGGGACCGCGGCCAATTTCGTGGCCGGTTTTCCCCTGGTTGTGGTTGCCGCGTGGATCTACCAGCGCATGCACACCAGGTCGGGTGCCATGGCCGGGATGGCGGCGGGCATCGTGGCAGCGGTTGCCGCCACCTCGATCGGCAACTACTACGTGTTCCTGCCGGCGTGGGGGATCCCCGTGCAGGGCAGGGCGGCGCTCATCGTCAGCACCCTGATTCCGTTCAATGTTCTTAAGGGCGTGCTTACAGCGGTCATCACGCTGCTGCTCTATAAACGCATACGCGGCTGGCTCCACTAGGCCATAGCCCGAGTCTCGGCACGGCACCGCTTTCGTCCCCCGTCACTATAATGGGACGGACGGAAGCGGGGTGGTGAGCCTGAACCGGCGACGGACCGGCGGCGTTGGGCGCGAGGCCGCGCGCGTGTTTGGCCTGCTGCTGGCCGCGGGAGGTTCGGCAATCATCCTGACCTCGCTCCCGCGCTGGTTCTGGTTGCTGACTCTGGGTGCGCTGCTCTTATGGGCCGGCATGCTCCTGGTCAGCCCGCGAGAGTAGGAGGGGTATTGATGAGGTTTGCCGTGATCCGACTGCCAAAGCCAATTGCGGCCGTGGTGCGCCTCTTCGTACGCACCGGGCGCAGGCCGCGCTAACGCTGTGCAAGCGTAGAGGACCCGCGGCTTGAGGCCGCGGGTCCTCGCAATACCTGGCCCCCGTGCTGCGCGACGGGTGCTGGTCAGCCGCTAGACAGCCCGAACCACCTTGCCGGAACGAAGGCAGCGGGTGCAGACATAGATCCGGACCGGCGAACCGTCGACGATGGCACGCACGCGCTGGATGTTGGGCGCGAATACCCGCTTGGACCGGATGTGTGAGTGGCTGATCAGATGCCCGGTGCGCGGGGTCTTCCCGCAGACGTCGCATTTCCTTGCCAATACGATTACCCCCGACCGGCCGCGTGTCAGGCCCGGCTAGCCGTACCGGAACCTGTGACAACATAGGCAGGCAAATTGCACTCGTAGATTGTACCACCAGCCGCCTGCGGCAGGCAACCTATGTATTGACAACCGTGTGCGCGGACGGGCTTGCCCGGCCGGCGCCGCGCCTTGGGCGCCGGTGGCCGGCCAGGCAAGCGAGACGCCAATACGGAAAGGGTTTGCCAGGCGAAGGGGCGAACCAAACGTGACACCGAACCCACTGGCCAGGCCGCCAGCTGTGGTGTGAGCTTGGAGGGCGTCAATGCCAAAGGAGCTTAGCACCGATTCCGGCAAGATCACCATTTCCGAGGACGTGGTCGCGACCATCGCCGGCGTGGCCGCCACGGAGTGCTATGGAATCGTCGGCATGGCCTCGCGCAAGATCAAGGACGGCATCGCGGAACTGCTGGGCCGGGAGAGCCTGAGCAGGGGCGTGGAGGTGGCGATGGAGGGCGACTCCGTCTCGGTGAGTATCTACGTGGTCGTCGGCTACGGGACAAGAATCTCAGAGGTCGCCAAGAACGTCATCGAGCAGGTCAGATACAAGGTCCAAAGCAGCACCGGCCTGTCCGTCCGGCACATTGACATCCGCGTTCAGGGCGTCAAGGGCGGAAGCCTGAAATAGGAGAACTGGCCTTTGGGATATGACAAACTTACCGGCGACCTCCTGCGGCGCCTGGTCAAGGCGGCTGCCGCCGCGCTTGAGGAGCAAAAAGAAGCGGTAAACGCTCTCAACGTGTTCCCCGTGCCCGACGGCGACACCGGCACCAACATGAGCCTCACGATGCAGGCGGCCGTCCGGGAGATCGACAAGTGCGTGGGGCTCGGCGTCGGCGACGTGGGACGAGCCCTCTCGATGGGGTCGCTCATGGGAGCGCGGGGTAACTCAGGCGTCATCCTATCCCAGCTTTTCCGCGGGATCGGGCGGGGGCTTGAGGGACATGCGGAACTGGACGGCACGGGTGTCGCGCGGGCGCTTCAGCTGGGCGTGGAGACGGCGTACAAGGCCGTGATGCGGCCCGTGGAGGGGACCATCCTCACGGTCGCGCGGGAGATGGGCCGCAGCGCCGCCAAGGCCGCGCGCGAACAGGGTTCGATAAGTGAGGTCTTCCACGCGGCGACAGCTGGCGGTGAGGTCGCGCTGGCCCGCACCCCCGAGTTGTTGCCGGTCCTCAAGCAGGCCGGAGTTGTGGACGCCGGGGGTAAGGGTCTGGTTATCCTGTTCACCGGGATGGCCGCTCTCCTGGAAGGCCAGAGAGCCGTGGTCCGCGCGCTTCCCTCGCAGGCCGGTTCGCAGCCCGCGGTGGCGGAGGCCTTCCGCATCACCGAGGACCTGGAGGATATCGTTTACACATACGACACCCAGCTCCTCATACGCGGCAAGGGTCTTGAGCTCAATGAAGTTCGTGAGCGGATCGGCCCGCTTGGCGACTCGATGCTTGTCGTCGGCACCGCCGAAATAGCCAAGGTCCACATTCACACCAACAACCCCGGCCGGGTTCTGGAGTTGTGCCTTGCCCACGGGGACCTGACCGACATCTCTATAGACAACATGCGCGAGCAGTACGAAGCGGTGAAACGGGCCCGGAGCGGCGGCGACGGCGGGGTGGGGGGCCAGGCCGCGGGGAGCGCCGGTGTTATGCCAGGGGCGGAGCAGGCCAAGGAGGTCGGCGTGGTCTGCGTGTCGGTCGGCGAGGGCATGGAGAAGATCCACCGCAGCCTCGGCGTCGACATCGTGATCGACGGCGGACAGACCATGAACCCGAGCACCGAGGAGCTTGTGCTGGGCATCGAATCCGCGTCGACGGAGCAGGTCATCCTCTTGCCCAACAACAGCAACATCCTCATGGCTGCCCAGCAGGCCCTGCAGCTTACGTCCAAGAAAGTCGCCGTCGTCCCCTCACGAAACATGCCTCAGGGTATCTCCGCCCTGCTTGCATACAACCCGCAGGCCAACCTGGAGACCAACCAATCGCGCATGGCCGCGGCGATGCGGGAAACCCGCACGGGCGAGATCACATACGCGGTTCGCAGTACACGCCACGACCAGCTCGAGATCAACGAAGGCGACATCCTGGCGGTGGCGGACGACCGGATTCTCGCCGTCGGCAAGGAGCCAAACACGGTGCTGGAGCAGCTCATCGACGCGCTGCTGGACGACAGCCGCGAGTTTATCACCGTCTTCTACGGGCTGGACGTGACCGCGGCGGACGCCGAGGCCGCGATGGGGCTGATCCAGGACCGTCACCCTGAGGTCGAGGTCGAACTGCACTACGGCGGCCAACCGCTGTTCTATTACCTCATCTCGGTCGAGTAGCCCGGACAGGCGCGGCCCCGCCCGAGCGGTCTACTGGATGTACCGCGCGAGCTCCTCGGGGTTGATATCCGGGTGCAGCGCGACGTTGAGTCCGCCGGCCACCACGCGCGAGACCTCGTTGATCAGCACATCAATCTCCTTCGGAGTGACCATCAGGTTGCCGACCGCCGGCCCGAGGACCTCGTCGATGAGCCGCCGCTTATCCTCTCTCTGCATCTCGTCAACGATCGAGAACAGCTTGTAGTTTGACTTGAGCTGGTCAATGAGGGTCTCGATGGTATCCCACGCGATCGTCCGCGCATGTACCACGGTTGGCACTCCGATCGCCAGAACCGGCAGCCCGAGCGTGTCCGCCGTGATGCCGATGCGCTTATTGCCCACCCCCGAGCCCGGGTGAATGCCGGTGTTGGTGAGCTGGATTGTTGTCCCGATGCGCCTGATGCTGCGGGCCGCCAGGGCGTCGATGGCGATGACGAAGGCCGGCGATATCCGGTCGATGACGCCCCTGATGATCTCACCGGTTTCGATGCCGGTGAGGCCAAGCACGCCGGGCGCCAGGGCCGCAACCGGGCGCAGCCCCCCGCGCTTTTCCGGCGGCACCTTCTCGTACAGGTGACGCGTGATGAGCACGTCGTTGACCACCCGTGGGCCCAGGGCATCCGGCGTTGCGTTCCAGTTCCCCAGGCCGACGATCAGCGCACCGCTGTCCGGACTGCAGGGAAGCAGCCGGCACAGCTCCCGGGCGAAGACCTCGCCGATCTGGTCCTGCACGTTGCGGTTGGTTCTGCGGAGGCCCTCGGCTTCGATGGTCACGTAGACCCCCGGCGGCTTGCCCATTCGCCACGCGCCCAGTTCGTTATCCACAAAAACCCGGGTAACCAGTGCGACGTCTGTCTCGTCTTCCTCGACCCGCACCCCAGGACAGAGCTCCCGGCCGGAGGGAAGAGACTCAAGGGCGAGGTCGGTCTGGATGTCGGCCATGTCCCGCTCAGTTTCTGCGCGTGCGATCCGGTCGTCCTCGCGCATCCGGCGCACCACCCCCTATTCTTGCTTATACTTCCCAGCCCCATCAACACAATGCCTGGCCGAGGGCATATGGGCTGGCCTCAGCCAATAGGCTGTAACCGTGAGGCAAGAACGGGCCAAGGGGCGGAGGCCATACCACGGGGCCGGGGGGGCGAGGCCAGAGCGATTTGCGCCGGGAGCGTCAACTAGCCGCCGATTCAGCCGCGGGAGAGCCGCGCCGCCGGCGCGGCCCCCGAAGCCGGGACGGCACAAGCCCGGGCGGCAACGGCCGAGGGTCAGCCAGCGTGGCCCTCGGTTCTGTTTTGCCCCCGGCGGGTGGTATAATCAAACCGGTTTGCTAGGCAGGCCCGGGAGGGCGAACGCATTGCGCGTTGTGGCTGGACAAGCCAAGGGCAAGCGGTTGCGGGCCCCCCGGGGCACCGAGGCCCGCTACACCTCGGATTTCGTCCGTGAGGCGCTGTTCAACATTCTCGCTCCGCAGATGCCTGACGCCAGGTTTCTGGACCTGTTCGCCGGGGTCGGCTCGGTCGGCCTGGAGGCTGCCAGCCGCGGCGCACCCGAGGTTGTGCTGATCGAGAAGGACCCGGTCCGGGTCAGCTATCTGGCCCGCAACGCGCGCGAGGCCGGCCTGAGCCAGTCGTGCCGGGTGTACAGGCAGGATGTCTTTGTAGCCGTGGACATCCTGCGGCGAAGGGGAGCGCAGTTCGAGATTATCTTCCTTGATCCGCCGTACAGCAACGAGCTGGCGCCTGTCGCGCTGTCGCGCGTCGCCGCCGCCGGGCTCGTTGCCCCCGGCGGGTTGCTGGTGGTGGAGCATAGCAGGCGCGAGGCGATGCCGGACGCGGCTCCCCCGCTTGTCCTTGCGCGCCGCGAGCAGTACGGTGACACAGCGCTGTCTTTTTACTCCCTACCGCAAGGAGCCGATGATCATGCCCAAAGCGATCTGCCCCGGCACCTTTGACCCGGTCACCAACGGACATCTGGATATTATCGAAAGGGCGGCAAGGGTCTTCGAACAGGTATTCGTAGTCGTTTTCCGCAACCCGTCCAAGGCTCCGCTTTTCGAGGTCGAGGAACGCACGGCGATGCTCGAGGAGGCGACCGCTCACCTGGCCAACGTCGTCGTTGACTCTTCGGACGGGCTTCTCGTCCACTACGCGCACGAGGTGGGCGCGCAGGTTATCGTCAAAGGACTGCGCGCTGTTTCAGATTTCGAGTACGAGTTCCAGATGGCCCTGATGAACAAGAAACTGGATAGCGGGGTCGAAACCGTCTTTCTTGCGACGAGCAGCGAGCACGCTTATCTGAGTTCCAACATGGTCAAGATGCTGGCCGGGTTCGGGGCTTGCCTTGAGGGACTGGTTCCGCCCGGCGTTGAGGACCGGCTGCGCCGCCGGCTGGCGGGCGCCACACCGTAAGCGCGTGACTCGGGTGTCGAGACGGGGGGAAGGGCACATGAATGAGCACGATGGCGGCCAATCGGCCTTGGCCATAGTCGAGGAGCTGTATGCGGCGATCGAGGCGGCAAAACGGCTCCCTCTGATCGGCCGGGCGATGATCGATCAGGATGAGATACTGGATCTGCTCGAGCGGCTCCGCGACGCCCTGCCGGATGAGATAGCCCAGGCGCGCTGGGTTATCCGCGACCGTGACCGGGTGGTTGCCCAGGCCAAGGCCGAGGCGGAGCGGGTCCTGCGCGAAGCGAGCCTCAAGGTCGACGAGATGGCGCGTGAGAGCGCGATTGTCGAAGCCGCCCGCCGCCACGCCGACCAACTGGTCGCTCAGGCCCGACAGGTTGCGCTCGAAATCAGGGGCGGCGCCAATGAATACACCGACGGCTTGCTGCTCAAGGTTCAGGATGCCCTCAAGCAGGGGTTGCGGCTGATCGAGGGGGCGCGCACCGAGCTTCGCGGCCAGACATCGGCCGCCAAGGCCAGCGAGCGTGCGTCGACGGCCTCGGGGGGCGTCCGCGGGTCGCGCGAGGCGGCACCAGCCCGCGACGACGAACGAAGCGTGCCCGAGTAATAGGGCACCCGCCAAGGGCCAAGGCACCCCCGCGGGCGGCGACTAGCGACGTCTCCGACGCGGCGGCCGGTCGATGAAAACGAACGTCACGCCCTGAAGCGTGGTCCGGAACGCAAATAGCATGCCCACGGCCAGCAGCATCGTGCCGGTGGCGATCCCAAACGACCGCAGCCTGAGGGCCCACAGCTGTCCGCCGGCGGCGCCGGGGGCCGCCAGCCACGACGCCGGGAGCGACACGTTGCGGGTCATCGCCTGGGCCGGACGCCACAGGAGCACGGTGTACAGGCCGGCCAGCCATGCGTGGACGAATCTCGCCGCGACGTACGGGCCCATCTGCATCCCCGTGCCCTGGGTCATGCTTGCCACCTGCGCGTGCACCGAAAGACCCGACCAGGCGATGATGGCGCTTGCGGCGACAAGGCGGGGAAGCAGGCCGGCGGCCGCCCGGCTCGCGGCCTGTGCTCCGATCGTGATTTCGAAAACCCCGCTGACGAGCGACCCGGCCACGGCGGTGTCCACTCCCACCAAGGCCAGGACCCTGCCTATGAGCCCTCCCAGCGCCGCGACCGCGCCCACTGCGTCAAGTACCTGAACAAGCACCGCAAACAGAATGATGAAACCGCCGATGAGCAGCAGGGTGTTGACCGAGTTGCGCACGGCGTCGCCGAGCAGTTTGCCGAAAGGGCGCCCGTCCCGTTCGCGCGCATCGTTGAGGGCGTACCAGGCCCTCGCGGCCATGCTGCGGCCGTGCCGGGCAGCAATCGGCGGCGTCCGGTCCGCCCCGGGCCTGTAGAAGCGCAGCAGGACTCCCACGCTCAGGCTGGAGAGATAGTGGGCCGCGAGAATGACCATGGCTGCGTCCGCGCGCCCGAACATGCCCACCGCGACGGCCCCGGTCATGAACAGGGGGTCCGCCGTGTTCGTGAACGACATCAGGCGTTCGCCTTCGGTCACGGAGCAAAGGCCTTCGTTGCGCAGGCGCGCCGTGAGCATAGCGCCGATCGGGTATCCCGACGCCAGGCCCATGGCCATGACGAACGAACCAGCCCCGGGCACGTTGAACACCGGGCGCATAAAGGGCTCCAGCAGCACTCCCATGAGGTGGACGACGCCCAGGCCCATCAAGATCTCCGACCCGATAAAAAAGGGCAGCAGCGCCGGAAACACGATATCCCACCACACTCCCAGGCCATTCACGGCGGCCCTGAACGCCGGGTCCGGGTTGAGGACGATGAAGACAGTGAAGGTGACCGCCGCCGCGGCCATCAGCGTGTTGCGAAGTCGGCTGCCGGTGCCCGGGGTGCTGTGCATCGCCACACCTGCCCGTCTAGAGCTCACGACCATCTCTATTGGCCTTGTGCTGGGATTATGCTCTGCGACTGCCGCTCCGGACCGTTCCCTCGCGGCCCCCAACTGCCTAATGTGCTAATGGCGTATTCGCGCCGGCAAAGGGGGATGGGCTGTGTTTGGGTTGTTTGGCAGACGGCATGGGCATCAGGCGCTCGGAGTCATCCCGAGCCCGCCAGACGAGCGGGATTACCCGTACCTCGCTTACGGAGAGCTGCTTCGGGCGGAGCAACTGCCCGAACGGTACACGGTCACGGGGATAGAACAGATCGACAACCAGGGCAAGGTCGAGGCCTGCGTCGCCTGTTCCCTGGGGCTGGTGAAGGACTGGCAGGAGGGGCTCGAATTCGGACGACCGGTCAGATTCAGCCGGCAGTTCATCTACTCCCACCGGCCTGAACCTGCCGCCCACCGCGGACCCGGGATGATTCCGAGGCAGGCCCTGGCAGGTTTGCGCCGGTACGGCGCACCGCCGGAGTCCATGTGGCCCGGCCTGGCAGAGGTTGGGCGCGAGCAGTGGCCGCCGGACAAAGAAAAGCTGTTGCACGAGGCCTGGCCCTATCGCGTCGCGACTTACGTGCGTGTGGACCCCAGCTTTATCAGGGAGATCAAGTCGGCGGTTTTTTCCCTCGGACCGGTGCTGTACTGCGTGCCGCTGCACGTTAACTTCCGGCCCGGGCCCGACGGGCGCATTCTGATGCCCAAAGGAGCTATCGAGGGCTATCACGCGATGGCCATCGTCGGCTGGCGCAGCGGCTACTGGCTTGTACAGAACAGTTGGGGCCCGGACTGGGGCCAGAGCGGCCGGTGCTGGATTCCCTGGGAGTTCCCAGCGCTTGAGTTGTGGACGATCACGGACGCTGAAACCCGCCGCACCAGAACCGCGGTCCTGACCGTCGGGTCAAGGACCGCGACCGTCGACGGACAGACCGTGACCATGGAGGGAGCTCCCTTAATGCGCGAAGGCGAGACCTATGCCCCGGTCAGATCGTTGGCGGCTGCCCTGGGGGCCGAGTTGCGCGTGGATGTCAGGCAGCGGACATTCTCTTTGACATTGGATGTGGGCCCCCGGCCCTGAGGTCCGGCGGGCCTGAACAGGACACGGCCGGTCGCGGGGCGAAGAGCAGGCCCATGACCGGGTCCGACTATCCGCGCGACGTGCGGGCTGGGAATCGCGCGCGCCGCGGCCGTGGGCGGCTTTTGGCCCTAGCCTTCTTGGTGGTGCTGGCGGCGGGGGGTTTCGCGCCGACCGGAACGATGCTGCTCGCGCCGGGACAGGCCGTGCCCCTGCTGGACAACATCACCGTGGACGGCTTGCCCTCTTCAGGGCTCTCGCCCGGGAGCGCGCATCAAGTCAGCCGCGGCGAGGTGCTGTTGCTGACCGTTGAGGCCCGGCAAGCCAGCGTCTACCGCTGGCTGGCGGCGGTGCTTGGCTTCTGTCCTGGGCAGGCGGTGTTGCCCCGGCGGGCCATTATCCCGCCAGGCGTGTCCGTCGAGGAGCATATCGCGTACGGAGAAGAGCAAATGCGGGAAAACACCGGCATCGCCTCGGTCCTTGCGTCGCGGGCGGCCGGCGAGCTTCCCGTCGGCATGAGCGCCGCCGGTGTGCGGGTCGCGGCCGTGGTCGACCCCGAGGCGCAAGGCGTCCTCGCGCCGGGAGACCTTCTGACGGCACTCGACGGGGTGCCGGTTTCGTTTGCCGGTGATATCGGCCGGCTGCTGCGCGGAAAACGTCCCGGGGCCACCGTGCTCCTCACGATAGTCCGAGATGGGCAGCCCCTCAGCGTTCGCAGCGGCCTGCGGCCTGCCGCCGCGGGCGGCGAAGAGGCCATGCTGGGCGCGCTCATTGTAACGTCGGAACCGGTGTTCGTGACCCCGAGGACCGTCGTTGTGGATACGACCGGCATCGGCGGCCCGTCCGGCGGGCTGGCCATCGCGCTGGCGGTTTTCGAGGCGTTGACCGGGGAAGGACTGATGGCGGGCAAAACCGTCGCCGCCTCCGGCTATCTCCGGCCAGACGGTTCCGTTGGTCCGATCGGAGGCGTGCGCCAAAAGGCTATTGCGGCATCGCGCGCCGGAGCAGCCATCATGTTCGTTGCCCCAGCCAACGGCGATGAGGCCAGAGCCGGTTCGACAGGTATGGCTGTCGTCGAGGTTTCCACCTTTGACGAGGCGCTGGCGTACATGCGGAGCGCGCGCTTGACCCCTCGTTGACGGCCCTTCTATAATAAAACCTGTGCCTGTGCGGGGGTGTAGTTGTGAGCATCGATGTGCGTGGCCTGCTTGGCTCGCCCGGCGACCAGCGCGAGTTGGAGCTTGTTGTGCCGGTGGCGCCTTTTGAGGCCCCGGATGGGCCCGTCGGCTTCGAGCCTGCACGGGTGCGGTTGGTGTTCACGGCCACGCCGGGTGGCATCTTGGCCAGGGCCACCGTGGATTCGCAGGCCGACGTGGCATGCAGTCGCTGCCTGACCAGGTTCGCGGAGACACTACACGGCGAGCTTGAGCATATGTTTGCGGTTCGGTCGGCGCCAGCGCCGGAGGGTCCGCCGCGCGGCTCGCACACGCGCGGCAAGGTGCCTCTTGAGCCGGAGGAGAACGATATCGATGCCGGTGAGGATTCGCCGGAAACGTCGCCCATCATAGACGGGCACATCGATATCAGACCGCTGGTGGCCGACGTGCTCTCGCTCAGCCTATCAATGAAGCCGTTGTGCCGTCCGGACTGCAAGGGGCTGTGCCCGGTCTGCGGACGCAATCTGAATGAGGGCAAGTGCACGTGTGCTGTTGAGGTGATCGACCCTAGGCTGGCCGGGCTCGGCAGCATGCTCGGTCCCGTCCCCGATTCCCAAGCCGGAGAGCCGGCGGACAAGCTAAAGGAGAAGGATCAACGTGGCCGTTCCAAAACGTAAGACTTCCAAAGCACGCCAGCGCTCGCGCAGCGCCAACTGGAAGGTCGTGGCTCCCGTTCTCACTCCATGCCCGCAGTGCCACAAGCCCAGGATGTCGCACCGTCTCTGCCCGGCCTGCGGGTACTACGATGGGCGCGAGGTTGTGGAGAAAAAGACCTAACTCCCTGCGCATCATGGCGTCAGGGGTCAGGAAAAGCAGGCCACGTCGGCGCCGCGGGGGAGTGGGCTCCCCGGCGGCACTTCGTTTTTCCATCCGGGTTGTGGGCGCCGCAGCCAGGCCGCACGTCGCGTGCCCCTCACCCGCCCGTGCTTGCGGGGAAGATACACCCACGCTATAATCAACAGTAGCTTATAACACTTGGTGCTAATCCTCCGACCAACCGTCCCCCAATGATTCCCGGTCGGCTTAACGCAGCCTGGAGGTGTGGGCGTGGCCCAGAGCAGCGCGAGGCGCAGACGTCAGGCCGAGCTGGCGGCCACTCTGGTGGCGGACCCTTTTCTGACCGACGAGGACCTGGCTCGCCGCTTTGACGTAAGCGTGCAGACCGTGCGCCTGGACCGGCTTGCTTTGGGTATCCCCGAGCTGCGTGAACGCCTCAGGCTGGCCGCCGGGCGCGTTTACACGCGCGTTCGGTCCCTGGGCAGTAGGGAGATAGTCGGCGAGCTGGTCGACATAGAGCCCAACCTCAGCGCCATCTCCATACTCGCCACAACAGAGGATATGGTCTTCGAGAAGACCCGCATCGTGAGAGGGCACCACTTATTCGGCCAGGCGGAGTCGCTGGCGCTTGCGATAGTCAACGCTGAGATCGTCGTCACCGGACTTGTCAACGTCAAATACACGCGTCCGGTCCAGGTGGGCGAGCGGTTGATCGCCAAGGCGGAGGTAATCCGCCGCCGCGGCAACAAGCACATCGTGCTGGTGGTGACCCGCGCCGCCGAGGAACAGGTTCTGCGGGCCAAGTTCGTCGTCGTGGCTCTGGAGAGCCTGGGCGGCCAGCAGGCCCCCCGTCAGGGGAGTGCGGGCCGTTGATGATACTCGTCGACCTGATGGGTGGCGACCACGCCCCGCAGTCGGTAATCGACGGCGTGCGGCTGTTCCTTCACGACGATCCCACCGCGCGGGTGGGACTGATCGGTCACCCTGACGTGCTTGCCGGTCCGCGCCACGACATGCCCGCCGGCCGTGTCGAGCTTATCCCGGCCACTGAGATCATTGAGAACGAGGACCAGCCGGCTCTGGCCGTCAGGCGCAAGCGCGATTCGTCGATTGTCGTCGGCATGCGGCGGGTTGCCGAGGGGGCGGCGGATGTCTTCGTTTCCTGCGGCAGCACGGGCGCCCTCATGACCGCGGGGCTGTTTGCTTTCGGCCGCCTGCCGGGTGTCCGGCGGCCCGCGCTCGGCGGCGTTTTCCCCAACCTGGCCCGTCCCGATGGCAATCCCTGGTTCATGCTCGACATCGGCGCCAACGTTGATGCCACGCCGGACGATCTGCGCAGCTACGCAGTCATCGGGTCCGTCTACGCCGCGCTGGTCATGGAAATCCCCAACCCCAGGGTCGGGCTCCTCAACGTCGGAGTCGAGGAGCACAAGGGAAGCGAAACCTACCGTAAGGCCTACGGGTTGCTCGGCGCCACCACCCTGAACTTCGCCGGCAACATCGAGGCGCGCGAGCTGTTCTCGTCTCCGGCCGATGTGGTCGTCTGCGACGGGTTCGTCGGCAACATCCTGCTCAAGGGGCTCGAAGGCCTGGTCGGTGGACTCGCCGCCGGAATGCGCCACGAGCTCCAGGGTTCTTTCCGCGGAAAGATCGGGGGCGCTCTGGCGAAGCCCTGCTTGCGCCGGGCTCTCGGGCGGCTTGACTACACCGCTCATGGAGGGGCGCCCCTTTTCGGACTTGCGGGTCCCTGCATCAAGTGTCACGGTTCATCCAATGCAGGCGCGGTCCGCAGCGGTCTCCGGGTCGCCCGCGACTTCGTTGCCAGTGGAGCGCTCGCGGCCATGTCCACGGCCCTCGGAGAACAGGCCGGTGCCCCTTGAGGCAGGTTTAGCCTGGTTATTCAGCGAGCTCTTGATTAAGGGAAGGGGGAGAGTAATGGTGGCCGTAAGGATCGTTACCGACAGCACCGCCGACCTGTCCGAAGAGCACGTCAAGGATTGCGGGCTGACGGTGATACCGCTCAATGTCCATTTTGGCGACGAAACCTACAAAGATGGGGTTGACCTGACACCGGAGCAGTTCATGGTCAAGCTCAAGTCGACGCCCGCAATACCCCGGACGTCGCAGCCGTCCGCCGGCGAGTTTCTGGAGATCTACAGGCGCCTCGCCGCAGACGGCGATGAGGTCGTCAGTATCCACATCTCCGGCCGTCTCAGCGGCACAATCGCATCCGCCGACGCCGCCAGGGGCATGGCCGAGGGCAGCGTCACGGTTGTGGACAGCCTCAGCGCAAGCCAGGGCCTCGCGATGTGCGCCATGGTGGCGGGACGGGCCGCCCAGGCCGGACGGAGCAAGGACGACATCCTGGCGTTGGTGCAACGGCTGATTCCGGAAACGTACATCATCTTCTCGGTGGACACACTCGAGTATCTTCAGAAAAACGGGCGGATCGGGAGGGCGCAGGCTCTGCTCGGTTCACTGCTCAACGTCAAGCCGATCCTGATTCTGGACAAAGATGGCGTCGTCGCGCCGTATGACAAGGTCCGAGGCAAGTCCCGGGTGATTCCCCGGCTGGTGAGCGCTGTAAAGGAGCGGATCCCCGCCGGAACCAAGGTCAGGATCGCGGCAATTCACGCCCAGGCAGAGGATGCCGCCCAGGCGCTCCTCGAGGAAACCGGCAAGCACTACCAGGTGCAGGAGAAATGGGTGGCGCCGATCGGTCCGGTCATCGGATGTCACACGGGGCCGGGTGCCATAGGGGTAATCATCCAGCGCGTCGCGGACGGAGAATAGGGCAGGGGACCGTGCCTGTCGCGGCTTTGGCCGCCCCGGGCGCGGGCCACCCCTCTTCCCGCGCTCCGACCGTCGAGGGGTTCTTGGGAAGCCCGGTCCGTCCGGGCTTCATCTTCTTGGTGGTGTGGGAGGTCTTGCGAACATGGCTTCTGACGAGCGCACCGTCCTGGTGACCGGCGCGTCGCGCGGCATCGGCAAGGCCTGCGCGCTGGCCCTGGCGGAGCCCGGGACCTTCGTTGCCGTCAATTATCGTTCGCGGCAGGGCGAGGCGGAGGAGGTGCTGCGGGCAGTCGAGAAGAATGGCGCCCGCGGGATGCTCCTGCCTTGTGATGTTGCCGATCCGCAGGCGATTGCCGAGGCACTCGCCGCCCTGGTGCGGCAAACCGGCAGGCTCGATGTCCTGGTCAATAACGCGGGCGTGACGGCCGACCAGCTCTCGATGCGGATGAGCGACCAGGACTGGATCCGGGTCCTGCAGACCAACCTGACAGGGGCTTTCTACTGCACCCGGGCGGCCCTCCGGCCAATGCTGCGGCAGCGGTCGGGCAGGATCATCATGATGAGCTCGATCGTCGGGGTCCACGGCAACGCGGGACAAGCCAACTACGCGGCCGCCAAAGCGGGGCTGATCGGGCTGGCCAAGTCAGTGGCTCTCGAAGTTGCATCGCGCGGCATTACCGCGAATGTCGTCGCGCCCGGGTTCATAGAGACAGAGATGACCGGGGCCATGTCCCCGGAGGCCCGTCAGGCCATGCTGAGCCGGGTTCCAATGGGCCGCCCCGGTACTGCCGGGGAGGTTGCCGCCCTGGTGAGCTTCCTTGCCGGGCGGGACAGTGGATACATTACGGGTCAAGTGTTTATCATTGATGGCGGGCTGACTACTTAGGCAACAGCATGGGGGGAGGGTGGCCGGGTGGCGGACAAGGATGCGGTGTTCGAGCGCGTCAAACAGCTTATCCTGGATCAACTGGACGTTGCGGGTGAGGAGATCACCCCTGACGCCCGCTTCATCGATGACCTGGGCGCGGACTCTTTGGACATCGTGGAGCTGATCATGGCAATCGAAGAGGAGTTTGACCTGGAGATACCGGACGAGCATGCCGAACGCATAGCCACGGTGGGCGACGCGGTTGCGTACATCAAGGAGAATGGCTAGTAAGGATAGCGGCCAGAACTAAGTCGGCGGGCTTGGCAGCCCGGCTCCTCCCCAGACTGTAAGACTAAAGCAGCGGCGAGTAGGTGGCCGGCGTTCGCCCGGCCTCCCCTTTTTCGGCCCGGCCGTGCCGCCGGTCCCGCTGCCGGCGTGTCTTGGCGTCCTACTTGCCTTCGTGGGGGTGTCCAGACCGATGTCCACATTCCGCGATCGCCTGTCTTCCGCCCTGACCGGGGCGGGCCTGGACATCGATCAGCTTTCTGGCCTGGATGTGGCCCTGACCCACACCTCGTACGTCCATGAAACGGGGGCACAGTGCGAGCACAACGAGCGACTTGAGTTCCTCGGCGATGCCGTGTTCGGGCTGGCTGTTGCCGAGGAGCTGTTTCACGGCTATCCCGACGCGGACCCGGGCGAACTCACACGGCTGCGCGCGGGCGTGGTTTCGGGTGACGCCCTTGCCGCGGTCGCCCGGCGCCTGGGCATCGGTGAGGATCTGCGCCTCGGCCGGGGAGAGGACCAGAGCGGGGGGCGGCAACGCCTTTCCAATCTGGGCCGGGCGATGGAGGCGGTGATTGGCGCGGTTTATCTGAGCGTCGGCTATGACGCCACCAAGCGGCTTGTGCGCGAGCTGCTCGGCACGGACATCAGTGCGGCGTCCTCTGACGTGACGCACGGTGACCCGAAATCAGCCCTCCAGGAATTGGTCCAAGCCTGCGGCCAGAGCCCGTCCTACCGGGTGGTCAGCCACAGCGGTCCAGATCACGCTCCGGAGTGGGTGGTGGAGGCCGAGGCCGGGGGCCTCGTGGCCTGCGGTCGGGGCGGCAGCCGCCGGCAGGCGGAGCAGGACGCCGCAGACCGGTTGCTTGGCCGGCTGAGAAGCCAGGAGCCGCCGGAGCGCCCAAATCCGGGCCAGGTGCAGGTCGCGGACCGCGGGCGTTGAATCTCCTCCCCAGGGTCACCCAGCCCCGGACGGAGGGTTGTACCATTGGATAAGCTAAGGGTATCGGCTCAGTCAAGCCCCAAATCCCTCGCAGGTGCTCTAGCAGCTGTACTCCGTGAAAAGGGTGTCGCCGAAATGCAGGCCGTCGGTGCCGGCGCGGTAAACCAGGCGGTCAAGGCAATCGCAATCGCGCGTGGGTTCGTCGCCCCCAACGGTATCGACCTGGTCTCTGTACCCGCGTTTGCAGAGATTGAGATTGAGGGAGAGGCGCGAACGGCGATCAGGTTTATCGTCGAGCCGCGCTAAGAGCGCCTGAGGACCAAGCCACAACCGCTTTCGTCGGGCCGGCGGTGCCCCCGGCTTGTTCGGGCGGCCTGCACTTTGCTGTACGTGCCTCGTTCCGAATCCCCATGATAGAATGTCACAGGCATGTTCGCCCCGGCCAGCGCACATCGTGCCGGCCCAGTCGTCTAGGAGCGGGGGAGATCCGTCACGCGGCTCAAACGTCTTGAGCTATTTGGGTTCAAGTCCTTCGCCGACCGCGTCAGCTTCGAACTCTGCAGCGGGGTCAACGTGCTGGTCGGACCCAACGGCAGCGGCAAGAGCAATGTGGTCGACGCTCTGCGCTGGGTCTTCGGTGAGCAAAACCCGCGCTTGCTCCGCAGCCAGAGATGGCAGGAGGTCATATTCGGGGGCAGCGCGGCCCGGAGACCCCTGGCCCTGGCCGAGGCAACCGTATTGCTCGACAACTCCGATGGCGCCCTGGGCTTGCCCCATGCTGAGGTAGAGGTGTCGCGCCGTCTTCTCCGTTCCGGCGAAACCGAGTACTCGATAAACCGCCAGCCCTGCCGTCTCAAAGACGTGCAGGACCTGCTCGCCGGCACCGGCGCGGCCGCCGTCTACACGTACGTGGGCCAGTCCGCGGTTGACGAGGCTCTCAATGCGCGGCCCGAGGACCGCCGCGCCGCGTTCGAGGAGGCGGCCGGCCTGGCCCGGTACCGGCAGCGCAGCCAGGATGCGGGCCGCCGCCTGGGCGAGATCGAGCAGGCGAGCCAGCGCCTCGGGGACCTTGTCGCCGAGCTGGGCCGCCAGCTGGAGCCGCTGGGCCGCGAGGCCGAGTTGGCGGACAGCTTCCTCGCCTTGCGTCGCGAGCGCGAGGATGTCGAGGCCTTGATCTGGGCCGATGCGGCATTTCGACGGGAAAGAAGGCAGCGGGACGCTATTCAGCGCCGGCACGAGCTCGTCGCCAGGGCAGGTGACGCGGCGCGGGTCCAGGCCGGCCTCGAGGAGGAGGCCGCGGCCGCGGAGCGCAACCTGGCCATTTTGCGCGGAGAGCAAGCACAAGCGGAGGCCGCTGCCCGCGCCCTGCTCGTCGAAGAGAACAGGCGCCGCGCGGCCGCAGCCGTGTTGGAGGAGCGCCGGACGAGCCTCCGCGGCGAGGACGCGGACCTGGCCGAGCGCCTGGGCGTGCTTCGGGAACGGAGCGGCGAGATCGAGCGCGCTTTGGCCGAGACGGCTTCTGCGCCGCCCTCCGAAACAGCGCCCGGCCGTGCCCCTGACGCGGCCGCCCTTGCCGGCGCCGAAGCCCGGCTTGTCGCGGCGGCCATCAGGCTTGAGCAAGAGGTCGACCGTAGGCGGCGCTGCTCCGCCGCGGCCGACGGCGCGGGCCGCGAACTGGCTGCGCTGCATGAAGCTTCGCGTTCCGGGCAGGACCGGCTTTCAGCCCTGACCCGGCGTCTGACAGCCCTTGATCAGCAGCTTGCCGCGATGGCCGGCGAGCTCGACAGGGCGAGCGGGGAGCGCGCACGGGTCCATGCGGCACAGGCCGCTTTCGAGGAGTCGCTGCGCCTGCTGCGCGAACGGCGCAGGGCGGGCCAGGCCGACCTGGCCGGGGTGCGCGCCGCGGAGGCTTCCGAGCGCGAGCGGCACAGCGCCCTCAACGGGCAGTCGCTGGTGGCGAGGGAACGGCTCGCCTCGCTCGACCGCGAACCTGTGCCCCTCGCGGCTGCCGCCGCCGAGGCCGCTCGGCTGGCGCGCGCAGCCCACGGGCTGGACCCTGCGCAGCTTGGTGACCTCCTGGCGGTTGATCCCGGATACGAGCGGGCGACCGAAGCCGCGCTGGGCATCGCGATATACGCCCTGCTGGTGCCCGACTGGGATGCCGCCGCGGCGATCGTCGACAGCCGCGCAAAGGCGGCTTCCGGCAACCGCGGCACGGCCGTCTTCCTCCCGGCAACGGCGGCCCGCGCAGTGCGCGACGGGGTTCGTGCGCCGCTTGACCCCCTGCGGGACCACGTTCGGGCCGCCGGGGACGATGGGCCGGTCGGCCGGCTGGTTGCGGCACTGCTCGGGGGGATCGCGGTGACCACCGACCTGCCGGCCGCGATCCGCGCCGTCCGGGGCAACCCGGAACTCAGTGCCGCGGTGACCGGCGATGGACGGGCCGTCCTGCAGGGTGGGCTGGTGCTTGACGGCCCCTCAATGCCGCAGGCCGGCCCCGTGACCGTCCGGCGCGAAAGGCAAGAGCTGGCGGCCGAGGTTGGCCGGCTTGGCGCCCAGTGTTCGGCATCGGAGTCCAAGCTGCGCGATCTCGCGGCGCGCGCGGACGCGCTGGTCCGAGAGGGCGCACAGGCCGGCGCGGCCATTTCCGCCGCGGAGGCGGAGCTCCGGCGGGGCACGGACGGGGCGAGGAAGATCGCTGAAACTCTGGCAGCTCTCGGGGCACGGAGGGAGGCTCTGGCCGAGGAGCGGGCAAGGACGGTGCGCGAGCACGAGGAACTGACTACCAAGCTTGAGCGGTTGGCCGGCCGCCTCCAGGTCGCCACGCAGCATTGCGGCCAGCTTGCTGACGATCTCGCCGCCGCCGCGCTGGCTGATGCCGAAGCCGAGCACCGCGCCGCCCAGGCCGAGCACGCCCAACTGCGAGTGGAGCTTGCAAGAGCCGAAGAGATAGCCAAGGCCGGGCGCGAGCGCCGGCAGCGTCTGGCCGCCGAGGCAGAGCGTATCGCCCGGGAGCTTGACGCGACCCTGTCCCGCCGAAAGTCGCTGGTATCGTTGCTCCGTGAGGCCGAGCAAACCCTCTCGGCCGAGCAGGAGGCGCTTTCGGCATGCGCTCACGCACGTGCCGTACAGGAGCAAAAGACATCGCGGGCGGCCCGCGAACTGGCTGCGGCTCAGGACGTGGTAGCCGGACTGACCAGGCAGGCGCGCGAGATGGCGTCGGCGAGGGCCGGGCTCGAAGGGCGGCGGCATAGGCTCGACCTGCTGGTGGAGAGGTTTGCCGGCGAGGGCCGGAGCCTGGCCGTGGAGAGGAAATCGCTCCCGCCGCGGTTTGAACCGCTTGAGCCGGCCGTCCACCAGGACCCGGAGGGCCTGCGGTCGCGCGCCGCCCAGTTGACGGCGCAGCTCGCGGAGTTGGGTTCGGCTGACCTGGGGGCTTCGGAGCAACACCGCCGCTTGCGCGAGCGGCAGGACTTCCTGCTGCGCCAGCAGACCGAGCTCAGAGACTCGGCTGCCGCTCTGCGTAACTCGGCGGGCGAGCTTGAGCGGGAGATGGCCCGCCGGTTCCGGGACTGCTTTGAACAAATCAGGCTGGATTTCCAGCGGATCTTCGTCCAGCTTTTCGGCGGCGGGGAGGCTGACCTCAGGCTGAGCGACCCCGACGACTTGCTGTCATCGGGGGTGGAAATAGCGGCCCAGCCTCCGGGGAAGCGCATGACGAGCCTCGCGCTGCTATCGGGCGGCGAACGGGCTCTGACCGCGGTGGCGCTGTTATTTGCCGTTATGGGCACCCCGGTCGCGGGGTTTAGCGTCCTCGACGAGGTCGATGCCTATCTCGACGAGCCAAATTGCGCGCGCTTCGGCCGCTACCTGAGGTTGCTTGCCGGCAGCCGGCAGTTCCTCGTGATAACTCACAATAGGGGAACGATGGAGGCCGCCGACGTGCTCTACGGGCTGACCATGGAGGAACAGGGAGTATCGCGGGTGGTATCGGTCCGCCTTGACCAGCCCGCAGCCTCTGGAGGGAGTGCCGGTTGACTGCCAAGTCGCTTTTCGCTGGACTCGAACGAGCCCGACGGGGGTTCTGGGGCCGGCTCGGGGACCTGGCCGCCGGGCGGCGGCCGGTTGACGATGATCTCTGGGATCAACTCGAGGAGTCGCTCGTCGCGTCGGACATGGGCACGGGACTGGCCCTTGAGGTGCTGGCGGAGGTCCGGCGGGATCTGCCCCGGCGCGCCGACGCCGATCAGCTGTGGTCCCTTTTGGCTGTCAAGCTCAAAGGGCTGCTTGGTCCGCCGGTGCCGCTGGTTTCCGCGGGCAAGCCGGGTGAGCCCGCGGTCATCGCCGTCGTGGGCGTAAACGGGACCGGCAAGACCACGACGATCGGCAAGCTGGCCCACCGTTTTGTCAGGGAAGGGGCTGGCGTGGTGCTCGGCGCCGGCGACACATTCCGGGCCGCGGCGGCGGAACAGCTGGCCATTTGGGGCCAGCGGGCAGGAGCTCAAGTGGTGGCCCACAAGGCGGGCGCGGATCCGGCCGCCGTCGCCTTCGACGCCATCCAGGCCGCGATCGCCCGCCGCTCGGGCGTGGTCATCCTTGACACGGCCGGCCGCCTGCACACGCGCCAGAACCTGATGGAGGAGCTGCGCAAGGTGCTGCGGGTCAGCGGCAAGGCTATGCCCGGCGCGCCCCACGAGGTGCTGCTGGTCATCGACGCGCCGACTGGTGGAAACGCAGTTGAGCAGGCGCGGACATTCAGGGAGGCTTGCGCCGTGACGGGCGTGGTTTTGACCAAGCTCGACGGCACGGCGCGCGGCGGCACCGTGTTCAGAATCCGTCGCGAGCTGGATATCCCTATTAAGCTCGTGGGCACCGGCGAAAAGCTGGAGGACCTGATGGATTTTGAGCCCGGCGAGTTCGTCAAGGCCTTGCTCCAGCCGGTTACGGGGGGGAACGGCAAGTGACCACCATGTTCGGTTCGCTCGGCGACCGTCTGCAGCAGGTCATGCGCCGTCTGCGGGGCAAGGGCAAGCTGGCCCCGGGAGATGTTGAGGCCGCGATGCGCGAATTGCGCATGGCCCTGCTCGAAGCGGATGTGAGCTATAAGGTCGCGCGGGACTTCGTCGCCCGTGTCGGCGAGCGCGCAGTTGGTCAGGAAGTGCTGGAAAGCTTGACTCCGGCTCAGCAAGTGGTGAAAATCGTGCACGAGGAACTGACCCAACTGCTGGGCGGCCATCGTGCCAGGCTGACGAGTGCGGGCAAGCCGCCGACGGTGGTCATGCTCGTCGGCCTTCAGGGCTCGGGCAAGACGACAACCTGCGGCAAGCTGGCTTCGCTGCTCAAGCGCGAGGGCCACGGACCGGTTTTGGCCGCGCTGGACACGCAGCGGCCCGCGGCGGGCATCCAGCTGCGGACGCTCGCCACGTCGATCGGGGTAGCATGCTTCGTCCCCGCCGTGGGCAGCGACCCCGTTGCAGCGGTTCCCGCGGCCGTGGCCGAGTGCATGCGCGCGGGCGGCGACTATCTGTTGCTGGACACGGCGGGGCGGCTGCACGTGGACGCCGAGCTGATGCAGCAGCTCGCCGCGATCAAGACGGCGGCGCGGCCCCATGAGATCCTGCTGGTCGTGGACGCGATGACGGGCCAGGACGCCGTCAAGGTTGCCGAGGAGTTTTCGGCGCAGGTCGGCATAGACGGCGTCATCCTGACCAAGATGGAAGGCGATGCCCGGGGCGGCGCGGCTCTTTCCGTCAAGGCCGTGACCGGCAAGCCGATCAAGTTCGCGGGTGTCGGCGAGAAGCTGGACGCCCTCGAGCCGTTTCACCCCGAACGCATGGCCTCGCGCATTCTGGGCATGGGCGATGTCCTGACCCTGATCGAACGGGCCCAAGAAAACATAGATACGGCGCAGGCCGCCGATCTCGAGAAGCGCCTCAGACAAGCGGAGTTCACGTTGGACGATTTCATCGACCAGCTCAAGCAGGTACGCAAGATGGGCGGCCTCGATCAACTCCTGGGCATGATTCCGGGTCTTGGCAACCGCAAGCTGGTCGAGCAGGTGAGTGACCGGGATCTCGCCCACACCGAGGCGATCATTAGCTCAATGACCCCCGAGGAACGCCGTAACCCGGGCATCATCGACGGAAGCCGGCGGCGGCGGATCGCCAGGGGGAGCGGCACCGACGTACAGGCGGTCAACCGGCTCCTGCGGAGTTTTCAGGAATCCCGCCGGCTGCTCCGCGCCATCGGCGGCAAGGACAAGGGCCTGCGCGGCGGGCGGGGACGCTGGTTTTAGGCCATTCAAAGTGAGTTCCGAGCGCCAACGGGGTTGGCGTCATAGAGAGGAAGGGTGCATAGGTGGCAACCAAGATACGCCTCAAGCGCATGGGAGGCAAGAAAAAGCCGTTCTACCGTGTCGTGATCGCCGACGCACGCGAGCCCCGTGGGGGCCGCGTGATCGAGGAAATCGGAACCTACGACCCGGGGGTCGATCCGGCTGCGGTCCATGTCGACGCCGACAGGGCCCGGGACTGGCTTTCCAAAGGTGCCCAGCCCACAGACCGGGTCCGCACGTTGCTCGGGAAGCTCGGGGTCCTATCTTAGCCCGCCGGGGGCAGAGGGCCGCGGGCGACCGCGGCGAGGGGGGGCCAGGCCATGCGGGAGCTGCTGCTGACGCTGGTTTGCTACCTGGTAGAGCAGCCCGACGCCGTCGTGGTGCGTGAGGAGCCGGCGGAGGGCTCGATTGTGTTCAAGATCGAGGTCGCGCCTGACGATGTTGGGCGCGTCATCGGCCGTCAGGGCCGGGTTATCCGCGCCCTGCGGGCGGTGATGCGCGCGGCGGCGGCACGCGCCGGACAGCGCATCGCCGTGGAGATAGGCCAGTGAGCGGGCGGCGCCGGTCTCTGGAGCAGCCAGCATGCCCATAGCGGTCAATCGTTCGGTGACCGTCAAGGCCGTCGTCACCGAGGAGTTGAAACGCCAGCTGGCGAGCGACCTCCAGTCGGCGCTCGCCCGCCTCGAAACCGAGTTGGGCCATCTCGACGCGCAGGAACGACGCGAATCCGAGAGGGACGACCGGTCCGCCGCCCCGGCGGCCGATGCGCCTGCCGGGGAGAGGCGAAAACGGCAGCAACAGCGTGACCAACTACTCGCCCGCATGCGCGATCTGGCGCGGCTTGAGGAAGGTCAGGAAATCGTCCAGGGCACGGTCGAGGGCGAGGTCCAGGTCAGGCCCGGGGATGATTGGACCCGGCTTTTTGCGGCGGAGATCGTTGTCAAGGACGGCAAGGTTGTGGCCATTCGTGAGTGATCCAGGCCGCTGCTCCGGTGATTCGGACCGGCCGCGGCGGCCGGAGTGGATCACAATCGGCACCGTCACGGCGCCGCACGGGGTAGAAGGAGAGGTCCGGGTCTATCCGCACACGGACCGGCCCGAACGCTTCGCGTCACTGAGGCGCGTCTATCTCGGAGCCTCCGGCCGGGGCACGGATCCCCGGCAGGTCGAGAGCGCGTCGGTGGCTCCCCAGCGGATCGTGCTCAAGCTCAGCGGCGTGGACGGCCGCGATTCCGCCGAGGCGCTCCGGGGGCGTGACCTGCTCGTTCCGGGTGACGAGGCCTGGCCGCTGCCGGCAGGACACTACTACCACTTCCAGTTGGTCGGGCTGACCGTGCGTGACTTGGCGGGCCGCCTGCGCGGGCAAGTGAGCCGCGTCTATCCAGGGCCCGCCAATGACTTCTACGCCGTCGAGACGGCCCTCGGGCGGCCGGAGACGCTGATTCCCGCGGTCCGGCACGTGATCAAGCAGGTGGACCTTGAGCACGGCCTGATGGTCGTCGACTGGCCGCAGGAGTATGAGCCGCCGGAGCAGGCGGGAAAGGGCGATCCGCGTGCGCGTTGACGTGGCCACCATCTTCCCGGGCATGTTCGCTGGCCCGCTCGGCAGCAGCATCGCGGCCCGCGCCCAGGAAGCAGGGCTGGTGGATGTACGGATTCACGACCTCCGGGACTACACGTGTGACCGGCATCGAACCGTTGACGACTACCCGTACGGCGGCGGGGCCGGTATGGTGATGAAGCCGGAGCCGTTCTTTGACCTTGTCGAAACCGTCACCGGCACGCCTATCGGCCAGCTGCGGCAGAAGCCGCGGGCGGCGGGCTGTAGGGCGTACGTCGTGCTGTTCAGCCCCGCGGGCAGGCGGATCGACCAGTCGGACGTGCGGCGGCTGGCCCGCATGCCCTGGCTGATCCTGCTCTGCGGGCACTATGAGGGCATAGACGAGCGGGTTTCGGAGCATCTGGTCGACGAGGAGCTGTCTTTGGGCGACTTTGTGTTGACCGGTGGGGAACTGCCGGCCATGGTCCTGCTTGACGCGCTAATCCGGCAGTTGCCGGGGGCCCTCGGCGACGCCTCGCTGGCGGAGGAGTCATTCACGAGCGGACTGCTGGAGTATCCCCAGTACACCAGGCCGGCATCGTACAGGGGGTATGCAGTGCCGGAGGTTCTGCTTTCCGGGGATCACGGCGCCGTGGCCGCCTGGCGCCGGCAACAGGCCCTGCGGCGCACGGCGGAGCGGAGGCCGGATCTGCTGGCGGCGGTCCAGCCGGCCGCCGGCGGGCGAGCCGCAGGCCACTTGCGCGGTCCAGAGACCAGCGAGCCGGAGCGCTCATAGGCCGCTCGCGGCAGGGCGGGCGCCGGACCGGGCGGTTCAATTGTCTTGGTTCTCAGGGCCGTGTTATAATCGCCGTTGGTTGAGAGGAGGTCCCCAGATGGACCTGGTTCGGATGGTTCAACAACAGCAGCTACGCTTGGACGTTCCCGAGTTTCGTCCGGGCGATACTGTACGCGTGCACGTAAAGGTCATCGAGGGCGGGCGCGAGCGGGTGCAGGCTTTCGAGGGTGTGGTCATCGACCGCAAGGGAGGCGGCCTTGACGAAACCTTCACCGTCCGTCGCGTCTCGTTTGGCATCGGCGTCGAGCGTTCCTTTCTCGTCCATTCCCCGCGGCTGGCCAAGCTCGAGGTCGTCCGGCGCGGCCGGGTGCGCCGGGCCAAGCTCTACTACCTTCGCGGGTTGAGGGGCAGGGCAGCGCGCATTCGCGAGCGCAGGAGCTAGCGCCTTGTCAATGCCAGGCGGCGGCCGCGGATCGGGACACGCAGTCACGACAGGGGCGCGTCGAGCGGCCCGCGAGATCGCCGAAACCATCATTATCGCCGTTATCCTCGCGTTCATTGTGCGATGGTTTGTGGTCGAGACGTTTGTGGTCATCGGCCCGTCGATGGAACCGACGCTTAACGACATGGAGCGTCTCTTTGTTAACAAGCTCGTCTACCGCCTGCACGACCCCGAGCGCGGCGATATCATCGTGTTCGCCTACCCGCGGGATCCGAGCCGCGATTTCATCAAGCGCGTGATCGGCGTGCCCGGCGAGACGGTAGAGCTTCGCGACGGTCGTATTTTCGTCGATGACAAGTTCATTCCCGAACGGGTCGTGGTATTCCCGGATCACCAGAGCACCTACGGTCCGGTCGAGGTGCCCGCGGGCCATGTCTTCGTGCTGGGTGACAACCGGCGTAATAGCGAGGATAGCCGGTATTTCGGGTTTGTGCCGTTCGGCAATATCCGCGGTAAGGCACTGCTGATGTACTGGCCCCTACGCCGCTTCGGCCTGCCGCAGTAAGCCGCCGTGGTTACCCCGCGCCGTGACTGGTATCCCGGGCTCATGGAGCGAACCAAACGGCTCCTGTCAACCTACCTGCCTCACATCGACCTGGTCTTGGAAGTGGCTGATGCCCGGGCGCCGAGGGCGACCCGCTGGCCGTCCCTGGACGCCATGCTCGGGCAAGTTCCCCGCCTTCTGCTGCTCAACAAGGCTGACCTGGCCGACCCGGCGAGCACCCGCCGGTGGTTGGCCAGTTTTGCGAGCGACCCGGACGGTCCTCCCGCGCTCGCCCTTTGCGCGGGCGGGTCCGGTGTCTCGGTCCGGGAGGCCGGCCGCCTGAGGGCCGCGATCAAGGCAGCGGGCCGCCCCTCCCCGCGTGGGGCGCAGAAGGTCGCCGTGGTCGGTGTTCCAAACGCAGGGAAATCCACGGTCATCAATCTCATCGCCGGTGCGCGCCGGGCTCCCAGCGGGGCCAAGCCCGGGATGACACGGGGAAAGCAGTGGGTCGTGGTCTCGCCTGACCTCTGGATTCTGGACCTGCCCGGCGTGCTGCCGCCGAGCCCCCGCGGAGTGCGTGAATTCGCCTGCCTCGCCCTGACGGGAACGCTCCCTCAAGGGGCCTTCGATGCGGCGGATGTGGCCGCGGAGTTGGTGCTCATGGCCCTGGACAGGCTCGACCCGCCGGGGCTGGCGGCCGTCCTCGATATCGATCCCGAGACATCCGTGCCCGCCTCAGCCGACCCGCCCGCGTGGCTTTCGGCATTCGCCCTGCGCCGGGGCCTGCTCGGTCCAAACGGCGAACCGCACCGGGCCCAGGCCGCGCAGGTTATCGTCGCCGAGTTCCGCCGGGGGCGGCTTGGACGCCTGACGCTTGAGGAGCCTTCTGATGACCAGACTTGACGCCGCTGCGGACACGGCCAGGGTCGCCGGGATGTGGCGGCACGAACAACGCCTGATCCGCGCCGCTGGATGGCACGGTCCGCTCGCGGGCGTCGACGAGGCGGGACGGGGGCCCCTGGCCGGTCCTGTTGCGGCGGCGGCGGTGGTTTTGCCGCGAAGGCTGTACCTGCCGGGGCTGGATGATTCCAAACGGCTGACCGCGGGCGCGCGCGACGAGCTGGAGCCGTTGATCCGGGAGCGGTCGCGGGCCTCGGCGGTGGCGGTCATCCCGGTCGAGTGTATCGACCGCATCAACATCCTGCAGGCCACCAGGCTGGCCATGCGGCGCGCCCTGGCCGGGTTGGGGACGCAGCCGGCGGGAGTCCTGCTCGACGGCACGGCTGTTCCGGACCTGGGCTATCCCCAGCTGGCGGTGATTGACGGCGACGCGCTCTGCGCCTCCATCGCCGCCGCGTCCATTCTGGCCAAGGTGGCCAGGGACCGTTTCATGCAGGCACTTGACCGGATTTACCCTCAATACGGGTTTGCCCGGCACAAAGGGTACTGCACCCCCGAGCACATCGCCGCGCTTCGCCGCTTCGGCCCGTGTCCGGCGCACAGGCGGTCCTTTAGCTGGAGGGGCGCCGGCCTCTTCGAGCTTGAGCAGGTCGAGCCCGGTTTCTAAGCCGGCATACCGGCCGCCGGCCCTGCCGGTACCCCAACCTCCAATTCCTTGCAGGAAACATTTCCCATCCCGGCGAATCCCGCCAGGGGGTGGTAATTCATGGAACACGCGACGGTGAAGGCTGACGTCCGGAGGCAGGCGGCCGCGGCCCGTCAATGCGGCCGCGCCGCCGAGGATGCCGCGCACCGGCTGCTGCTGGAGCAGGGCTACGTGCCGGTGGCCCGCAACGTCCGCTGCCGGTTCGGCGAGATCGACCTCGTTGCCCGGGAGAGCGGAGCTGTCGTCTTTGTGGAGATCAAGTCGCGGCGGGGCGACCGCGATGGACTCAAGGCCGGCAGCGCGGTAGACGCCTGCAAGCGAGGCCGGCTGCGCGGACTTGCCGCCTGGTATCTTGCTCACGAGGGACTCGATCCGGAGACCATCTGCCGTTTCGATGTTGTCGTGGTGTCGCTTTCAGGGTCCGGCCGGCCGGTCGCTGCCAGCGTGATCCAGGACGCGTTCTAGCGCGCTGTGACGACCGCAAGGTGCCTTGGCTGCACGCTGCTCGGCGTCGAGGGGCTTGCAGTTGAGGTTCAGGTGGACATAAGGGGCGGCTTGCCCGGCCTCGATATCGTCGGTCTCCCGGACCGGGCTGTCTCGGAAGCCGCCCGCCGTGTACGCGCGGCGGTCGGAAATAGCGGCTTCCGGTTGCCCGCACGGCGTATCACGGTCAACCTTGCACCCGCTGATCTTCCCAAGCAAGGCGCGGCCCTCGACCTGCCGATCGCCGCCGCGCTCCTGGTGGCGGCCGGGTGCGTGCCACGCCAGCGGGTCGACGGCGTCGGTTTCTGGGGTCAGCTCTCGCTCGATGGTGCCGTGCGCCCCGTGCCGGGGGCGCTGCCGGCGGCTCTGGCGCTGCGGAGCTCGGGTCTCGCGGCGATGGTGACGGCCCTGGCCGATGTTCCGGCCGCGGCGCTGTCCGGCCTGGATGTCCATGGCCTGGCGACCCTCCGGGACCTGGCATCCGGGCAGTCCTCTCAGCCGGGCGGGGGCCCCGAGATCATCGCGGCATCGCCTCCCGACCCTGGGTTTGTTGAGAGCGAGCGCTCTTTTCTGGCAGTGCGCGGACAGCCGGGAGCATCCCGCGCACTGCTCATCGCGGCGGCCGGAGAGCACAGCACCGTGTTCTTCGGCCCTCCGGGCATCGGAAAGACGTTGCTTGCGAGAGCGGTGCACGCGCTGCTGCCTCCGCTTGACCGGCACGAGGCTCTCGAGGCGGCTGCCATCAACAGCGCAGGAGGCCTGCTTTTTGGGACTTTCGTAGGCGGCCCGCACGCCCCCGGGCCGGTCCGGCCGGTGCGAACGCCAAGCACATCCAGCGGGTGGCGGGCAATTTTCGGCGGTGGGCAGCCGCCTCGCGCGGGCGAGATCACTCTGGCCCACCGCGGGGTCCTCGTGCTTGACGAGCTGCACCTGTACCGGCCGGAGGTGCTCTCCGGTCTGGCGGCGGTGATGGAAAATGGGTCGATAACGGTACGCTACCGGGGGCGCGATCTCCGTTTGCCGGCCAGGGCGCAGGTAGTCGGGACTTCGAACCTCTGTGCCTGTGGGCGCACGGGGGCCGTTGCGGGAGGCTGCGTGTGTTCCCGCGCCGCCCGCCGCGCCTTCTGGCGCCGGCTGTCGGGGCCGCTTTTGGACCGGATCGACCTGCAGGTCGAGATGTCGGACGTGCCGGCCTGCGAGTTGGGTCTGCATGCGGCGCGCGCGGGCCCGGCTCAAGGAGAGGGGCGCGATGGGCTCTCCGGCGCCAGAGCGGCTGTGGCGGACGCCCGCGCAAGGCAGGCCGCCCGGTACGGTCCCGGCGTCACCAACGCGCGGGCCGATGAGGACGTTTTCCGATCTTCGCTCAAAATTGACCAGGCCGGTTTGGACCTGCTCGCCCATGCTCAGGCGGCGCTTGGGCTCAGCGCACGGGCCTATTACCGGACACTGCGCGTCGCCGCCACCGCCGCCGACCTGGGCAGCGCCGGCGGCGCCGTCAACGCTGATCACGTTGCCGAGGCCCTGGCCTACCGTTCGCGGCTGCGCCCTGATCTCTGATCCATGTGCCGCAGCCGCAGGCCCGCACACGTCAGCCGCCGTTTTGCGGGTGTTTCGGGCTGGTGGTCGCAAGGTGCAGCATAAAGCGGCGCAGAAAGGAAACTCTTCGGGGCAAAACGTGACTTTGGGCCGAGCCGGAATTGCCGGTTTGCCATCGTCGGGGCGGAGCGTGCGACGCGTTGATCACTGGGGAGGCGTTCTTCCCGCACCCAAAGCAGGTAACCCGGGGCCTTGCACTCCTTGTTTGCCTCTCTTTGGTCTTGGGCGGATGCGCGCCCGCCCGGCCCGCCGAGCGGGAGGGCGGCACGCTCACAATCGGCGTACCAGGGCTGCCGGCTCTCGACCCGCACCGGTCCGCCGCCCCGCATCCGCTCTTCAGGCTGGTCTACGACACGCTGGTGTCGAGACAGCCGGACCTCACCTACGGCGCGGGGCTTGCCAGCGAATGGCGGGTCTCGCCCGACGGACGCGAGGTGACCCTGCGGCTCCGGCCAGGCGTGCTGTTTCATGACGGGACACGCCTCGACGGACCGGCCGTTGCCGCCAGCATCGAGCGCGTGATGGGCGGCAGCCCTCAGGAGTTTCCCGTCCGGGCGCTACTCGGGCCGCTGCGCGAGGTGCGCGCGTCGGACGACGACGTAACTCTGGCATACGATCATCCCTTCCCGCCCGTCTGGGAGGCCCTGGCTGACATCAGGCTCGCTATCGTATCGCCGGCGTCGCTGGCTGCTCAGGATCCGGCGGCGGCGGGCTCCGATCAGGCTGGCCCCCAGTTGGCTGAGGCCGGGGTAGCGGGCCTTTCCGGCAGCGGCCCGTTCGTGCCGGTCGAGCGCGACGGGGCACAACTGCGTCTGCGGCGCTTTGCCGCGTACCGTTGGCCGCCGGCACAGACGAGCAATCCTGGACCGGCGTATCCGGATGAGGTCAGGCTGCTTGGTTTGGGCGACCCCGCCAATGGCGGCGAGCCGGCGCAGATGTCCGGAGTTGACATGCTATGGTGGCCGGCCGGCGACGCGCCGCCAGGAGACATCCTACGGGAAACGGCCGGATGGCGGTCGTATCCTTTCGCAGGAACGCGGCTCATCTATCTATCCTGTGTGCTCCTTGACCCGGTGTTCGCCGACCCCGTGGTCCGGCAAGCCCTCCGGCTGCTCATCGATCGGGACGCGCTTCTACCGTTGCCGGCCTTCCCAGCCCGCGGCACGGTCGGCCTCTTGCCGGAATCGACCGGCGGCCGCGTGGCCGAGACCACAGGACCAAACCCGGGCGCAGCCGCGGAGATGCTCTCCGCCGCCGGTTGGACGGAGGGGCCGGACGGCGTGCGGCACAAAGGCGACGTCCGTCTCGAAGCCCGGCTGGCAACCTACACGGGTGAGCCTGGGTATGAGGCCGTGGCCGCGGCGCTTCTGACCGCGATGTCGGCGGCCGGGTTCGATTGCCGGCTGACCCCGCCCCGGCGCGACGCGAAGCCGGGCCTCGTGGCGGCGGCGCCCAACCTGTGGCTGCTCTACCACGACTGGCCTGATCCGGATGTGCTATACTACGTGTTCCACACGTCCCAGACCGGAAGCGCCAACCGCACCGGGTACAGCAACCCGACGGTGGACTGGTATCTCGACGTGGCGCGCACGGAGATGGACCCGGACGAGCGTCTCGGCTTTTACCGCCAGGCGCAGACGGCCATCATCGGCGACGGGGCCGCTTTCGGGCTGCTCGAGGCCCGTGGTGAGCTGCGGGTTTCCGGACGCGTGATAGGGCTGCGCCCGCATCCTGCAGGCGATGTATTGCTGCATGACATCTATCTTCGCGACCAGGCCGCCGCGCGCTGACCCCCGGCCGGGAGGCCGGCAGTGAGAGCGTGGAAGCGGAGAAGGGAGAGGGAAAAGCTGGACCATCGCTTGAGCGAAGATGAGATCACCCTGCGCGAGCTCGCGGCGAGGGTGGCGCGGGAGAAAATCGCCCCCGTTGCGGCCGAGCTGGACGAACGCGAGGAGTTTCCCCGGCGGATACTGGAGGAAATCGGGCGGGCGGGCCTTATGGGCCTTACTGTGCCGGAGCGGTACGGCGGAATGGGACTCGGCCACCTGGCGACGTGTCTGGTAATCGAGGAGCTCAGCCGCGCCTGCGCCGGAGTAGGGGTTACCTACGCGGCCAGCATTCTGGGCTACGGGCCCATTCTGCTATTTGGCACGGAGGAGCATAAGGGGACCTACCTACCCTCGATGTGCACCGGAGAGGGACTCGGAGCCTTCGCCCTGACCGAACCGCAGGCCGGCAGCGACGCCGCCGCGATCCGCTGCACCGCCGTTCCTAGGGACGGCGGCTACGTGATATCGGGCACCAAGCAGTGGATCACCAATGGCGGCGAAGCCTCGCTGTACACGATCATCGCGCTTACGGCCCCGCAGCGCGGCCCGAGGGGCGCCAGCGCGCTCATCGTACCGGCCGGCACTCCCGGCCTGTCGTACGGCCGCAAGGAAAAGAAGCTGGGCATCAGGTGCTCCGCCACGCGGGAGCTCGTGTTTGACGAGTGTTTCGTGCCCGCCGCCAACCTGTTGGGGCGCGAAGGGCAGGGGTTTATCATCGCCATGCGTAACCTCAACCTCGGCCGTCCGGGCGTTGCGGCGCAGGCTCTGGGCATCGCGCAGGCCGCTCTGGACCACAGCGTGCGCTACAGCCTTGAGCGGGAGCAGTTCGGCCAACCCATAGGCCGGTTCCAGGCCGTCGGGCACATGTTGGCGGATATGGCCACCCACATCGAGGCCGCGCGCTCGCTTGTCTACGCGGTGGCACGGGCCATCGATTCAGGGGACCAGGACTTTGAACGCGAGGCCGCGATGGCAAAAACCTTTGCCTCAGACACGGCAATGGCGGCGGCGACGGATGCGGTGCAGATCTTTGGCGGGTACGGGTACATGCGGGACTACCCGGTCGAGAAACTCTTCCGTGACGCCAAAATCACCCAGATCTACGAGGGGACCAACCAGGTTCAGCGCAACATCATAGCGGCTTCGCTGCTCAAAGAAGCAGCGCGGCGCTAGGTCCCGCGCAAGGAGGACACGGAATGAGGATTGTGGTGCTCGTAAAACAGGTTCCGGACGCGCCCGAGCCACGTCTTGCGGGCGGCCGTCCGGCCCTGGACGGCGTTCCCTGGGTCACCAACCCATTTGACCTCCACGGCTTGGAGGAGGCGCTCCGAATAAAGGAGCAGCTCGGCGATATCGTGGAAACCATGGCCCTGACCGCCGGCGGCGCCCGTGCGGCGGAGACCCTGCGCGAAGCGCTCGCGGTCGGCATCGACCGTGTGCTGCGCATCGACGCACCTGAGCTTCAGGGGCTGGAGACGGGCCTGGTCACGGTGGCCCGCGTGTTGGCCGCGGCCATAAGGCGCCTGGGAGGGGCAGACCTGCTGTTTTGCGGGCAAAAGAGCCTCGACCAGCAGAGCGGCATGTTGCCGCCGGCGCTGGCGGAGGCAATCGGGGCCTGCTTTATCCCCGACGCCGCGAAAATCACCGTTGACCCATCCCTCGGCCGCGTTGCGGTCGAGCGGCTGCTTCCCACCGGACGGGCCCAGCTTCGAGCCTGCCTGCCGGCCGTCATCACCCTGGCCAAGACCATAAACGAGCCGCGCCTGGCCTCGTTGCGCGGGCTGATGAAGGCAAAGCGCGCCGAAATCCCGTGCGTCACGCCCGACGAGCTAGGTGTGCCTCTTCCCGGCGCATCCGGCCCGGGCGACGGGTACGCGCTTTTGGGTTTCCGCTCACCGCCGTCGCGCCCCGCCGCGATGAAGCTTGAGGGCACCCCTGCCGAGCAGGCCCGGGCGCTCGTCCACCAACTTCGCCAGGGGAGGTTGCTATGATGGTCTGGGCGGCAATCCAGTTTGGTTCGCCGGCCGCGGACCGCGACGGCGCCGAGGCTCTCCTTGCGGCACAACAACTGGGCTTGACCGGCGGACGCGACGTGGGTTGCCTTGCGGTCACGCCGGTTCGGGATGGAGCAGTGGGCTCCGCTCAGTCGGAGTTTCGCGGGCTTCTGGCCGCTTGCGGCATCCGCCGCGGGGCGCTCCTGGCGCTCGACGGACGACGGGGATTGGATGCGGACGTTATCGTCGACTGCCTTGAGCCCCAGATGACCGGGCGCGATGCGGCGGCGTGGGTTTTCCCGGGAAGCGCCGAATGGCGCACGGCGGCTGCCCGGCTCGCAGTTCGTCTGGGATGGCCGGTCGTCGGCGAGGTCATCGAGTTTGCGGCGCCGGATCAGCTGGCGGCCATGGGCGAGTCCGGCGCGGGGCCTGCATGCGGCGTGGTCAGGCCGGCGTTTGGTGGCAGCCTGCTCGCCATCGAGGCGCTGGCCATGCCCTGCCTCGTTGTCATCCGGCCGCGGGCGTTCGCGGGCGGCCCGCCCGAGGGGACGGCGATCGACCCGGAACAAGTCGATCTCCAGCCTGTTTCCGGCGTATCGGGCCAGGCCACGGGTGCAGCCAGCCGTGTGACCGTGGTTTCGGCCGAGGAGCGGCAGTCCGACCTCCCGGCGCTCGGGGATGCGGAGGTCATCGTCTCAGGGGGGCGCGGTCTCGGCGGGCCTGAGGGCTTCGAACTGCTGACCAGGCTGGCCCGTGCCCTCGGCGGGTGCGTCGGGGCCTCGCGCGCCGCGGTTGACGCCGGGTGGTTTGCGTACGAGAGCCAGGTCGGCCAGTCCGGCCGCACCGTGTCGCCCCGCCTGTATCTCGCGGTCGGGATCTCGGGCGCGGCTCAGCACCTGGCGGGGATGAGAGGGTCACGTGTCGTCGTCGCGATCAACCGCAACCCGGAGGCCCCGATTTTCGGCGCATGCAACTACGGGCTTGAGGGAGACTGGCGCGAGATCGTTACGGCGCTGCTGGACGAGGTTGGCAGCGCGGGCCCCGGCGGGCGAAACTAAACTCGCGGAGCAGCCGTACTAGCAGGGTAAGTTCACGGGCCGCGCGCAAAACAGGATCTGCTGCAAACCCCGGCGGACAACCTGTCGCTCGTCTTCCCTGGGAGGAATCGGCATGAGCAGCCTCGGGGCCATCCTGGCCACCGACGTAGGCAGCACGACCACCAAGGCTATCCTTATCGAGCGGCGAGGCGACGAATACCGCCTGGCAGGCCGCGGCGAGGCGCCCACCACCGTCGAAGCTCCGCATGAAGACGTGATGGTGGGCGTTTTTGATTCGCTGCGCCGCCTTGAGGAGGCCACCGGCCGCCGGGTCGTTGATGGCCAGCGCATCCTGGTGCCGGCAAACGGTCAGGACGGCGTGGACCTTTTCGTCGCCACGAGCAGCGCCGGCGGCGGGCTGCAGATGACCGTCGCGGGCCTGATCAAATCGCTCACCGCGGAGTCGGCCCAGCGCGCGGCGCTGGGCGCTGGAGCTATCGTGATGGACGTCATCTCGATCGACGACGCCAGGCTGGTCATCGAGCGCATCCGGCGCCTCAAGGAGCTCCGCCCCGACATGATCCTCCTCTCCGGGGGCACCGATGAGGGTTCAATAAGCCACGTGGCCGCAATAGCGGAGTATATCGCGGCGGCAAACCCGCGGCCCCGCCTCGGCGGCGGGTACAAGGTCCCGGTGATCTACGCCGGCAACGTCAAGGCTCGCGAGTATGTCGAGGATGTTCTCGGCGAGCTCACGGACGTTCGGGTGATAGACAACATCCGCCCAAAGCTTGAGACGGAGAACCTCGAGCCGGCCCGCCGGGCCATCCACGAGCTGTTTCTGGAGCACGTCATGGCGATGGCCCCGGGCTATCCCAAGTTGCTTGAGCTGACCGACAGCCGCATAGAGCCCACACCGATGGCCGTCGGCAAGATCCTGCAGTTGCTGGCCGAGCGCCAGCAGCTCAACGTCGTTGCCGTGGATATCGGCGGTGCGACGACTGACGTCTTCTCGATCATGGAGGGCAAATTCAACCGCACCGTCAATGCCAACCTGGGCATGAGCTACAGCCTCGCCAATGTTTTTGTTGAGGCGGGCGTGGCCAACATCATCCGCTGGCTCCCCTTCGATCTCTCTGAGAGGGAACTGCGCAACTGGACGGCAAACAAGATGATCAGGCCCACGACGCTCCCTCAGGAGCTGGACGAGCTGATTCTGGAGCACGCCCTCGCCCGGGAGGCCGTGCGGCTCTCTTTTGAACACCATCGCAGCCTGGCCGTGACCCTGCGCGGCGTGCAGCAAAAGCGGACCTTTGACGAGGTCTTCACCCAGCGAGGGACCGGCCAGCCGCTCGTTGACCTCTCCAAAATGGACGTGATCGTGGGCAGCGGCGGGGTGCTGTCAAACGCGCCGCGCCGTGCCCAGGCCATGTTGATGATGATCGATGCGATTCAGCCCGAATCGGTCTCCCGGCTCTTCGTGGACAGCATCTTCATGATGCCGCACCTCGGCGTGCTCTCCGACTCCGAGCCGGATATCGCGCTTCAGGTTTTCCTCAAAGACTGCCTCGTGCCGCTCGGCACCTGCATCGCGCTCAAGGCGCCCGCCAAGCTGGATGAGCTGCTGGGCGTGGTCACCCTGTCGTTGCCCGACGGACGGACCCAGCAGGTGGAAGTGCGCGGGGGCAAGCTGCTCCGGCTGCCGCTGGGGACGGCGGAACGGGCCGGAGTGGTCATCGAGCCTAAGCGTCACGTCGACGCCGGCGCCGGGCCCGGCCGCCGGGTGAGCGGCGAGGTCTCCGGCGGCGAGATAGGCCTGGTGATCGACGGCCGGGGGCGGCCTATCTGGATTCCGGAACAGCCCGCGGCGCGGATCAGGATGCTGCGGCAGTGGTACGAGCAGCTAGGGCTCTACGACGCCGACATGCTCGGCAGGTACGAGGTGGCTCATCAAGGGGGTGCCGGCAGATGATCCAACCAGTCGAGCTCAAGATCGCCCGGCGCACACTGCTCAGGAGGGAACGGATGCTTCCGATCCCCGGCGAATTGCTGGTTTCTAAGGGGCAGACGGTCACACCGGATACGGTGGTCGCCAAGACGGAGGTCCTCCCCGGTGACCCGTATGTCATTGACCTGAAGAGCGAGTTTCACCAGACGTTGACTGCCAAGCAGGTATCCGAGGCGATGCTCAAGAGGGTGGGGGACCGGGTGGCGGCCGGAGAGCCGATCGCCGAGATCGCCCGCGGCATGCTGAGGGAGAGACACCAGGTAAGGTCGCCGGTGGACGGGATTGTCGAGTTTATCTCCCGCGCCTACGGCCGGGTCCTGATCCGCGAAGACCCCAAGTCAGCCATGCCCGTCGCGAATGTGGCTGTCGCCAAACAGCTCGACATCTGGCCGTCCAGCCTGCGCATGTACATGCGTTACCGCGAGGGGGACGAGGTAAAGCAGGGAGCGGTGCTCGCGGATAGCCCATCTGTCAGCGGCATGGACTACTCGTACTCGCCCATCAGCGGCATTATCGAGAAGATCGACACCCGTACCGGCTATGTCACGATCGTCCGTCCGGCCCGCCCGACGCTCGTCGACGCCTACCTGAGCGGCCGCATTGAGTCCACCACGGCGGAGTTGGGGGCCGTCGTGACCTGCACCGCCGCCCACATACAGGGCGTGTTCGGGGTCGGGTTTGAGAACTACGGGTACCTGAAGATGGTTGCGTCCGATCCCGGCAAAATCGTGGACGCGGACGACCTCACGGGCGAGCTCAGGGACAAGGTGTTTGTCGCCGGCCAGAAAGTGACCCTCGAGGCGGTCCGCAAGGCAGCCGCCGGGGGAGCACGGGGGTTCATCACCGGCGGCATGGACCACCTGGATCTGGTCGGTTTCGTGGGCTCGGAGATCGGCGTGGGCATCACCGGCCAGGAGGATGTACCGCTCACCATCGTGCTCACCGAGGGATTCGGCGGCATGCGCATGGCCGACTGGACTTTCGACCTCCTGCGCGAACATGAGGGCAAGCTTGTTTCCTTCAACGGTTCGACTCAGGTCCGCGCAGGGGTGATCCGGCCGGAGGTCGTGATCCCGCTGGCCGGTGACGACGGCCCCACTTCCCCCGAGGAGATAGCCCCGGGCGGCCAGCTCGCCTCCGGGTCGCGAGTCCGCCTGCTGCGCAAGCCCTATTTCGGTGCGTGGGGAACGGTCATCGAGCTGCCGCTTGAGGCGCAGCGCATAGAAACCGAAGCTACCTTGCGCGTTGCCCGTGTGAAGCTTGAGGACGGCGGAGAGGTTACGGTCCCCGAGGCCAACATCGAGGTATTCTGACGGCGGCTTGGCTTCGATGACCATCGGGCGGTCCGGGCGGTGAGCACCGCCCGGACCGCTTTCCTTTGGTCTCCGGCGAGCGAAGCTGCGCGAGCCGCACGCCGGGAAAAGGATACCGGGGTCCTTTGTTGTATTCTTCTTTAGTTTTGCGAAGCTTTCCCGGCCTTGCCGGCATGCGTAGAGGGTATGGGGGGTTGACCGTTCTTGTCTGTGCTGCTCCGGTTGATGCGATACACCCTGCGCCACTGGCGGTGGACCCTTCTGGGCCTTCTCGCCATGCTTGGCGCGCTCTACACGCGGCTTATCGTACCCCGTCTGATCCAGCGAGCCATTGACCAGGGCATTCTTGGCCGCGACCCCGGCGTACTGCTGAATGTCGCGGGGCTGATCCTGGCCATGGCCCTCCTGGGCGGCGTGATCCGCTTCGCCGAAAGGTACTCGATGGAGTACATGTGCCAGCGCGTGATCTACGACTTGCGCAACGACCTGTACAACCACCTTCAGACCCTTTCTTTCAGCTACTACGATGAGGCGCACACGGGGCAGCTGATGTCCCGCGTAACTGGCGACGTCGAGACTCTGCGCCGCTTCCTTTCGCGCGGGCTGCTCGGCCTCACGGAGAACTTCTTCATGCTCGTGGCTGTGGTCGTGATCCTGGTGCGGTATCACGTCGGTCTCGCCCTGACCTCGCTCGCGATGCTGCCGTTCCTGACCTACGCCGTCGTCCAATTCGGCCGGCGCGTCAGGCCGGCCTACTGGGCCATCCAGGCGCAGGCGGCGTCCATGACCGCGGTGCTTCAGGAGAACATAACCGGCGTGCGCGTGGTCCGCGCGTTCGCCCGCGAGGACAGCGAGGAGGCCAAGTTCGAGGTCGAGAACCGCGAATATCACCGCCGCCAGATCACAGCCGTCAAGCTGCACGCCTACTACATGCAATTCATGACCTTCCTGAGCAACCTCGGCGTGGCCGTGGTCCTGTTCTACGGCGGACGCCTGGTCATCGAGGGCGTGCTGACTATCGGGATCATCGTTGCGTTCACGAGCTACCTCGGCCAGTTGATGATGCCCCTCCGCATGCTGGGGATGATCGTCGGCCTGGCTCAGCGCGCGGTAGCCTCGGGCCAGCGTGTCTTCGAGATCCTCGACACCATGCCCGAGATCCAGGACGAGCCGGGGGCCACCGAACTGCCGCCCGTCCAGGGGCACATCGAGTTTCGCAACGTGAGCTTTGGCTACGGCAACGGCCTGACGCCCGAGGCGCTTGTGCTCAAGGACATCAATCTCGAGGTGCCTGCGGGGAAAACCGTCGCCCTGCTCGGTGCGACGGGCTCGGGGAAGTCCTCGATCATCAACCTTGTGCCGCGGTTCTACGACCCCACGCAGGGGCAGGTGCTCGTTGACGGGCACGACATCCGTCACGTGACCCTGCGCAGCCTGCGCGGGCAGGTCGGAATGGTGCTCCAGGAGACGTTCCTGTTCTCGGCCTCGTTGCGCGAGAACATCGCCTATGGGCGTCAGGCGGCGACCCAGGCCGAGATCGAGGCCGCGGCCAAGGCCGCGCACATCCACGATTTCATCGTCTCATTGCCTGAAGGATACGCGAGCCTCATCGGGGAGCGCGGCGTCGGGCTGTCGGGCGGCCAGAAACAGCGCCTGGCGATCGCCCGGGCCCTTCTGATGGACCCGCGGATCCTTATCCTGGACGATTCGACCTCGAGCGTCGACATCGAGACGGAGTACCTGATCCAGCAGGCCCTGGCCAACGTGATGCGGGACCGGACCACGATAGTCATCGCCCAGCGACTTTCCACGATCAAGAACGCGGACGAGATCATCGTGCTTGACGCGGGGCGGATCGTCCAGCGTGGCCGGCACGATGAACTGCTTGCCGGGGGCGGCATCTACTGCGAGATCTACGACCTCCAGCTGCGGCGGCAGGAGCCCGCGCACGGCGGCGCGGCCGGAGCGCCGGGCGGCGAAGCGTCTGCCGCGGCTTCCCGACGTCCGGGCACCGTACGGGGAGGTGGCTTCTGATGGGGCACTGGCACTTCCACGGCGCCGATCTCGCCGATGAGGACATGAAGGCCATCGACCCGCAGGTCATGCGGCGACTGTTGGCCTACGTGCTGCCCTACAAGGTCCAGTTCCTGGCCGGGGTGGCCCTGATGCTTCTGGCCACCGGGGCCGGCCTGATGGGCCCGTGGCTGATCCGCACCGCGGTTGACGGCTACATCCTCGTCGGCGACATGGGCGGACTGACGTTGATCGCCGCCGCGTACGCTGCTTTGCACCTCGCAAGCTGGTTTGCCAACTACTGGCGCGAACTGCTCATCGCTCAGGTGGGGCAAAGCGTCATCTTTGACCTGCGGCGTGACCTCTTCGCACGTCTGCAACAGCTGACTTTCAGCTACTTCGACGGGGTTCCGGCCGGGGTTCTCATCTCGCGCGTGGTCAACGATGTCGGAGCCGTGCAGGAACTGGTCTCCGGTGGGATTCTGAGCGTCGTGGCCGACGTGTTCACGCTCACCGGGATCATCGCTCTGATGCTTTCGATGCATTGGCGACTGGCGCTCATCTCCTTCGCGACCATGCCTCTGCTCTACATCGTGGCCACCGGGTTCCGGAGCCGTGCCGGTCGCGCCTACCGCAAGGTGCGCACGCAGATCGCGAACATCACCGCCAACCTGCAGGAGAGCATAAGCGGCGTTCGCGTGACCCAGAGCTTCGCCCGCGAGCAAGCCAACCTGGCCAGATTTGACCAGACCAACCAGGAAAACATGCAAGCCAACATGGAAGCCGTTTCGCTGTTCTCCCTCTTCGTGCCGGTGGTCGAGGTTATCAGCGCCGTCGGCACCTGTCTCGTCCTGTGGTTCGGTGGCAGGTTTTACGTCCAGGGGGGCGTCCAGACCGGCGTCATCGTGGCGTTTATGCTCTACGTGAACCGGTTTTTCGGCCCGATCCGCGACCTTACGATGGTGTACAACGAACTCCAGGCGGCAAACGCGGCTTCGGAGAAGATCTTCCAGATCATCGACACGCAGCCCGAGGTGTACGACCGGTCGGGCGCGGTCGATATCCCGCGGATCCGCGGCGACGTCGAGTTCCGCAACGTCAACTTCGCCTACCAGCGCGACCAGCCGGTTCTGCGGGACATCCAACTGCACATCCCTGCCGGCAAGCGGGTCGCGGTGGTCGGCCCGACCGGGGCGGGCAAGAGCACCATGGCCAGCCTGCTGGCCCGCTTCTATGAGCCCACGGGAGGCGAAGTCCTGGTTGACGGCCACGATACCCGCTACGTGACCATGCGGTCGCTGCGGCGCAACCTGGGCATCGTCCTGCAGGACACCTTCCTGTTCTCGGGCACGGTCAAGGACAACATCCGCTACGGCCGGCCGGAGGCCACCGATGAGGAGGTGGTCGCGGCGGCGCGGGCGGTGATGGCTCACGATTTCATCATGCGGTTGCCGCAGGGGTACGAGACCGAGGTGCGCGAACGGGGCAGCAAGCTGTCGGTGGGCCAGCGCCAGCTGATCGCCTTCGCCCGGGCGCTGCTCGCGGACCCGCGGATCCTCATCCTCGATGAGGCCACCTCCAGCGTCGACGCATACACGGAGGTTCTCATCCAGAGGGCTCTTGAGAGCCTGCTGCAGGGGAGGACCGCGGTGGTCATCGCCCACCGCCTGTCGACGATCCGCAGCGCGGACCAGATCATCATCCTCGACGGCGGCCGCATCGTGGACCGCGGCAGGCACGAGGAGTTGCTGGCACGCGCGGGCCTGTACCAGCACCTGTACGAGATGCAGTTCAAGTTGCAGGAAGCGCCGGCGCCCTGATCGTCCCGGCGCCTCCTGGACCGGCAGGAAACCGGGCGGTGGTGTCAAACTCCTCTGTGGTAAATCTTTCCATGGAGGGGTTTCGTCATAGCCTCGGATTGCCGCTCAGTTGAGATCCTTTCCATAGGTGCAGGGCCGCCGCATCCCGCGGCGCAAGCGGCCGCCGCGCCCGTGCCGGCCGAGGACCGCCCCTACGGCATGGCGGTGTCTGCCCTTCCTGGCGTCGGCGCGGTTCGCGCCCGCCGCCTTCGGGCGTTCTTCGGATCGTACCGTCAGGCCTGGGAGGCGAGGACGGACCGGCTGCGCGCCGCAGCGATATTGCCGGGCGCGCTAATCCCGCCGTTATTGGCGGCAAAGCAACGTATATGCCCGGACGAGCTCCCGGGTGTGCTCGCACGGCACAAGGTCACCGCCGTATTTGACGGTGATGCGTCGTACCCCCGGCTATTGGCTTCACTGCACGACGCGCCGCCAGTGGTGTATATTAGGGGCGGGCTTGCGCCGGGTGGCTGGCATGGGGTCGCTCTGGTAGGGACGAGGCGCATGTCGGCCTACGGACGGTTCATGGCGGCACGGTTTGCGCGGGAGATCGCCGCTTCCGGTTACGTTATCGTCAGCGGGCTGGCCCGAGGGATTGACGCGGCCGCTCACCAGGCCGTGCTCGATTGCGGCGGGGTCACGATCGCGGTGCTCGCGGGCGGGCTGGATGTCATCTATCCGCCGGAGCACCAGGATCTTGCGGCCAGTGTGGCGGCGCGGGGCGCGCTTATCACCGAGTACCTGCCCGGGACTCCCACCGTGGCCGGCAACTTCCCGGCCCGCAACAGGCTCATCGCCGGCATGACGCTCGCCACGGTGGTGGTCGAGGCCGGGGCAAAGAGCGGAGCTCTCTTGACCGCCAATATGGCGCTGGAGCAGGGCCGCGAGGTGTTTGCGGTTCCAGGCCGGGTGGGGGACCCCGGCTCCGCTGGCGTTCACGCCCTGTTGCGCGATGGTGCCGGGTTGGCCGAGTCCGCTGCCGACATCCTGGCCGGGTTGCCCCGCTGGGCCCGTCCGTCCGTCCCATCAGGCGATGGGGGCGGCGTAAAGACAGGTGTCGCGCTCGAAACGCCGCCCCGCGAAGCCGATGATGGAACCCCGGCGTCTACGGGCGAGGCAGAACGGCGCATAATGGCTATGGTCGCAAGCGGGCCGCGCCGCGAGCAAGAGCTCATTGATGCCAGCGCGGCGGCTCCCGGCTTGGCCAGGGCCGCCCTGGTGCGTCTGGAGATTCAGGGCCGGATTGAGCGGCTTCCTGGCGCCATCTTCATCAGCGGCACGCACGGACGCAAAGCGCAGCCCCCGGAGGTGGCAGAGTGGAAAGGCCCCTGATAATCGTGGAGTCACCGGCCAAAGCGAGGACGATCGAGAAGTTCCTCGGGCGCCGGTATAAGGTCAAGGCCTCGGTCGGACATCTCATCGACCTGCCCAAAAGCCAGCTTGGAGTGGATCCCGACCAGGATTTCGCTCCCAAGTACATTACCATCCGCGGCAAGACCAAGATCCTCAAGGAACTACGTGACGCCGCCAAGGCTGCCCCGCGCGTGCTGCTGGCCACTGACCCCGACAGGGAGGGCGAGGCCATTGCCTGGCACCTCGCGCGGGCTCTGGAGCTGGGCGAGCAGGGCTGCCGGGTCGAATTCCGGGAGATAACCAAGGAGGCTGTGACGCGCGCCATCCAGTCACCCCGGGACATCGACATCGACCGGGTCAACGCGCAGCAGGCCCGCCGGATCCTGGACCGGCTCGTTGGCTACAAACTCAGCCCGCTGCTATGGCGCAAGGTGCAGCGCGGCTTGTCCGCAGGGCGTGTGCAGTCCGTGGCTGTCAGACTGATCGTGGACCGCGAGGCCGAGATCCGGGCCTTTGTCCGCGAAGAGTACTGGTCGGTTACCGCCTGGGTGCACCGGCCAGAGGACAGGACCGAGGATTCGTTCCCAAGCCGCCTGGCGACACTGCGCGGTGACAAGGTCAAGCTGGCAACCGAGGCTGACGCCCACCACGTCCTGACGGAGCTTGAGGGCCAGTCCTATCGTGTGGCCAAGGTGGCCAGGCGGGCACGCCGGCGCCAGCCGCCGCCCGCTTTTACCACCAGTACTCTGCAGCAGGAGGCCGCGCGCCGCTTCGGGTTTGCGCCGCGCCGGTCCATGCAGGTCGCACAGCAGTTGTACGAGGGGCTCGACCTCGGGCCTGCCGGCCGCACCGGTCTGATCACCTACATCCGCACCGACTCCACGCGTGTCGCGGCAGAAGCCGTCGATCAGGCCAAACAATATGTCGAGCATCGTTTTGGGTCATCTTTCGTCGGGAAACGACGTGCGTCCGCGGCAGCGCTTCGCCCGTCCGCGCAGGACGCGCATGAAGCCATCCGGCCGACGCTGGCGGGACGCACGCCGGACGAGGTACAAGGCTACCTCAACACCGACCAACTGCGGATCTACCGGCTGATCTGGGAACGCTTCATCGGCAGCCAGATGGCCGCCGCCGTATATGACGTCGTCAGCGTGGACATAGGGGCGGGCGAATACGTCTTCCGGGCCAGCGGCCAGACCGTCCGGTTCGCCGGATTCACCATCATCCACGAGCAAGCGCGGCCTGAGACGGCGCGCGGGCGCGCGGGCGGCGACGAGGACCAGGAGGACCAGGACGAGCAGGCTCCCGGTGACCGTGACGAGCAGGCCGTCTCCCTGCCGGAGATCGCAGAAGGCCAGGAACTTACTCTCAGCAGGCTCGAGCCCAAACAGCATTTCACCCAGCCGCCGCCGCGGTACAGCGAGGCCAGCCTGGTCAAGACGCTGGAGGATCTCGGCATCGGGCGTCCCAGCACTTATCACCAGATCGCCGAGACGATACAGCAGCGCGGCTATACCCGTCTGGAGGAGCGCCGCTTCCACGCCACCCCGCTTGGCGAAACCGTAACGCACTTGCTCGCGGTGCATTTCCCGGACATCGTCGACGTGGCCTTCACCGCGAAGATGGAGGCCAGCCTGGACCAAGTCGAGAGAGGCGATGCGGACTGGCTTGGCATCCTGCACCGTTTCTACGGTCCGTTCGTGGCCACGCTAGAAAACGCCGAACGCAACGTATCCCGAGTACGGGTGCCGGCCGAGGAGACGGACATCGCCTGCGACAAGTGCGGGCGGATGATGGTCATCAAACACGGGCGCTACGGTGCGTTCCTGGCCTGCCCGGGCTTCCCGGAGTGCCGCCACACCCGCCCGATCGCCAAGAAGGTCCAGGCTGCGGAGTGCCCCCTCTGCGGGCGCGCCATCCTGGAACGCAAGAGCAAGCGCGGCCGGCGCTTCTATGGGTGCGAGGGCTATCCCGAATGCACCTTTACATCCTGGAACAAGCCGCTCCCCCAAACGTGCCCGGAGTGCAACGCGTTCCTGGTTCAAAAACGCAACCGCGAGCAGGGAACCTACTATGCCTGCAGCCGTGACGGATGCGAGTTTGAGACCAAAACGCTGCGCGGCCTTAAGCCGCCAGGCAACGCCGCCGGGGGCGACGCCGCCGGGGGATCTGATTGACGCACTCGCCTGCGGTGGCCGTGATCGGCGCGGGGCTGGCCGGGTCGGAGGCCGCCTGGCAACTGGCGCGGCTGGGGATTCGTGTGGAGCTCTGTGAGATGCGCCCGTGTGTGATGACTCCCGCCCACACCACAGGCGGCTTCGCGGAGCTGGTCTGCAGCAACTCCCTTGGCACGGAGTCCCCGTCCGCCGCCCCCGGTCTGCTGAAGGATGAGATGCGGCAATGCGGCAGCCTGATCATGGCCGCAGCGGAGGCCAGCAGGGTTCCCGCCGGCAGGGCGCTGGCGGTTGACCGCCACGCCTTTTCTGCGGCCGTGGAAGCCCGGCTTGCCGCGCTGCCCGAGGTGACGGTGATCAGGCAAGAGTCGGCCACGTTGCCGGAGGGGCGCACCGCCGTCATAGCCACCGGCCCGCTAACCTCGCCGCAACTCTCCGCGGCCATAGCTCAATTCGTCGGCTGCGACAACCTCTACTTCTACGACGCGCTGGCACCGATCGTCACCGCCGAATCCGTGGACCCCGAGTTATCGTACTGGGGTTCGCGGTACGGAGTGGACCAGAAGGGGGTCGCGGCCGCCGGCGGCGGTTCCGGGGACTACCTGAACTGCCCGCTGGACCGCCTACAGTACCTGGCGTTGCGCAGCGCGCTGGTGGCCGCTCCCCGGCACCTGCCGCACCCGTTCGAGCGCGGACGGCTATTCGAGGGCTGCCTTCCGGTCGAGGTACTGGCGGAGCGTGGTGAGGATACTATGCGATTTGGACCACTCAAGCCTGTCGGACTCGACGACCCGCGCTCCGGCCTGCGCCCCTATGCGGTCCTCCAGTTGCGCCGTGAGGACAGCAGCGGGCACCTCCTCAACCTCGTGGGGTGTCAGACCAACCTGACCCAGGCCGCGCAGCGCGAGGTGTTCAGGCTCGTGCCGGCCCTTCGCGCGGCGGAGTTCGCCCGCTACGGCGCGATGCACCGCAACACCTATCTTCACGGGCCGCGGTTGCTCCGGCCGACCTTGGAGACGCGAAGCCGGCAGGGGCTGTTTTTCGCCGGCCAGCTGACCGGGGTCGAGGGCTACACCGAATCGGCGGCATCGGGCCTGGCCGCGGGGCTCGCCGCGGCGGCGCGCGCTATGGGCCGCGAGCCGCGTCCGTTTCCAGACGTCACGATGATCGGCGCCCTCTGCCGCTTTGTAAGCTCGGCCGCGACGGAGGACTTCCAGCCGATGAACGCCAACTTCGGCCTGCTGCCTCCGCTGGAGCGGCGCTGCCCCCGCCGCGAACGTCCCCTCCTGTACCGGCGAAGATCGCTTGACGCGGTTGCTGACTTCCTGGCCGCCGGAGCATAGCGGCGGCCCGCCGTGCGCTGCCGCCGTTTCGATGGTATAGTCTCTCTCGTATGGAAACGGTTGCGAACTTTCTCCCCCAAGCGTCGTAGGTTAACGTGACCCGCCTTGGAGTGAGGGACGGTGCTTTCGGTGGCCTCTGACCCGTTTGACCTGGGCAAGCTGGAGCTGGCGATAAGCTCGTACCTTGACTACATGCAGGTCAAACACGCAAGCCCCCATACGCTCGAGGCCTACAGGCGCGATCTCGGGCAGTTCCTCGCATCGCTGGCTTCGGCGTCTGACCCACAACAGGTGCTCGACGCCGAGATCCGGCCGGCCGCGGTCCGCAGGTTCATGGCAGACAAGACGGCCGATAAACTGGCCCGTTCCTCAATAGCCCGCAAGCTATCCTGCCTTCGAAGCTTCTTCCGCTACGCGTGTGTCGAGGGTTACTACAAAGCCGACCCGACAAAGTTGGTCCGCAGCCCCAGGCTCCCGCGGCGCCTCCCTCGCCCTCTGACGCAGTCGGAGGCTGCCCGGATGCTTGACCGCAAGGCTCCGGCACCACTGCGGCCGGAGCTCGCCGAGCGGGACGTGGCGATTATGGAGACGCTCTACGCGGGTGGGGTGCGGGCCAGTGAACTGGTTGGCCTCGATTTGCGCGACTTGGACCTCTCGCGGGGTATGCTCAAGGTGATGGGCAAGGGCGGCAAGGAGCGCTTGGTGCCGGTGGGCAGCAAGGCCATCGCGGCGCTGGGGCGCTATCTACAGGGGTCCCGGCCTAGATTGCTCTCCGGCGCCACCGATCCCGATCCTCAGGCGGTCTTCCTCAATTCCAAGGGTGGCCGCCTTACGCGCCGGAGCCTGCACCGGGTTGTCCGGTATTCGGCGGCCGGGTTCGACGGAGGCTTCGCGGTGAGCCCGCACACCTGGCGGCACAGCTTCGCTACGCACTTGCTGGAGCGCGGCGCGGACCTGCGGGTAGTCCAGGAGCTCTTGGGCCACGCTTCGCTGCGTTCGACCCAGATCTACACCAAGGTCAGCGCGGAACGGTTGCGGCTGGTGTATGAACGAGCCCACCCCCGGTCGGGGCTTGCCTCCGGAGCCGGCGCGGCCGAGGGCGAGGCGCCCGGCGTAAATGTGAGGAGTGAAAACCGGTGATCAGGAGCACTACAGTGATAGCCGTGCAACGCAACGGCCGGGCCGCCATGGCCAGCGACGGCCAGGTAACCCAGCAGGAGCAGCACGTGGTGCTCAAGCACCATGCGCGCAAGGTGCGGCGGCTGGCTGGCGGAAAAGTGCTTGCCGGCTTTGCGGGGTCCGTGGCCGACGCGCTGACCCTTTTCGAGAAGTTCGAGTCCAAGCTGGAAGAGCACCGCGGTTCGCTGGCCAAGGCAGCCGTTTCCCTGGCCAGGGACTGGCGGATGGACCGCGCGTTGCGGCAGCTGCAGGCCCTCCTGATTGTGCAGGACCGCGAGCACATGCTGCTGGTTTCCGGCACGGGCGAGGTAATCGAGCCCGACGAGCCGATCGCCGCGGTCGGATCGGGGGGACCGTACGCGGTGGCGGCAGCTAAGGCGCTCATGCGGCACACCAGCCTCGACGCGGCCACAATCGCCCGCCAGGCGCTTCTCATCGCGTCCGAGATATGCATCTACACAAATGACCACATCACCTTGGAGGAGATTGCCGAGCCGGTTACCGCTCCCGGCGGCGGACAGGGGGCTTAAACGCACATGAGGGACCTGACTCCGCGCGAAATCGTCCGTGAACTGGATCGTCACATAGTCGGCCAGCACAAGGCCAAACGAGCCGTGGCCATCGCACTGCGCAACAGGTACCGCCGGCAGCAGCTGCCGGAGGAGATGCGCGAGGAAGTCCTGCCCAAGAACATCCTCATGATCGGCCCCACGGGCGTGGGCAAGACCGAGATCGCGCGGCGCCTCGCCCGTCTGGTGGGCGCGCCGATGATCAAGGTCGAGGCGACCAAGTTCACCGAGGTCGGGTACGTCGGGCGCGATGTCGAGGGGATGGTCCGCGATCTCGTCGAAACCTCCATACGGATGGTCAAGAGCCAGGCGATGGAGAAGGTGATGGAGCAGGCGGCCGCGGCTGCCGAACGCCGACTGCTGGACGCCGTCGTCCCGATGCCCAAGCGCGAGACGTCCAGAAACCCCCTGGAGGCGATCTTCTCCGGCTTCGTTCCGCGGGAGGATCCCGAGGACGACGCTGGTTTCCAGGAGCAGGTGCGGCGTGCCCGTCTCGACCGCGCCGACGCCCGCCAGCGGCTGGTCGCCGGGGAGCTCGAGCAGGAGATCGTCGAGATCGAGGTGGACGACACGAGCACTCCGACCATGGGCATTTTCTCCCCCGGCGGGGTCGAGGAAATCGGCCTCAACATACAGGACATGCTGGGTGGCCTGATGCCCAAACGGCGAAAGAAGCGCCGCGTGCCCGTTCACGAGGCCAGGCGAATTCTCACACAGGAAGAAGCGCAGCAACTGATCGACCAGGACGAGGCGGTCCGGGCCGGAGTGGAGCAAGCCGAGCAGTCGGGGATCATCTTTATCGACGAGCTCGACAAGATCGCCAGCCGCGAGCGGGGGATGGGTCCCGACGTATCGCGCGAGGGAGTCCAGCGCGACATCCTGCCCATCGTCGAGGGTTCCACCGTGATAACCAAGTACGGTCCGGTGAAGACCGACCACATGCTGTTCATAGCCGCGGGGGCTTTCCATATCAGCAAGCCTTCAGATCTCATCCCTGAACTGCAAGGCCGTTTTCCGTTGCGCGTCGAGCTCGACCCCCTCACGGAGTCGGATTTCCGGCGCATCCTGACCGAGCCCCGCAACTCGCTCACCCAGCAGTACGAGGCGCTCATGGGCGCTGACGGCGTCATACTGGAGTTCACTGAAGACGGCATCGCGGAGCTGGCTTCCGTCGCCGTCCAGGTCAACGAGAGCACCGAGAACATCGGCGCCCGGCGGCTCTACACGGTGATGGAGCGCCTGCTCGAGGAGGTTTCCTACGAGTCGCCCGAAGCCGGCGCCAGCCGTCTGATCGTGGACCGTGAATATGTGCGGCGGCGCCTGGCGAACATCATCGAGGACCGGGATCTGACCCGCTACATCTTGTAGACAATGCTGCGGCTGCCGGACAGTGAGCGCCGGCGCACTTTTCGCGCGCCGCGCGGCAGGTGAAACCCGGTCGCCGCAGTATCTGTTTTTGGATAAGTCCGACAAAGGCTTCTATCCGGATAATCGCGGCCCGACCACCATGACCGACTGACGGGCTGGCCAGGGGGAGGACCACGTGAGGGATCTTCTAGAGCAGACAAGGCAGATAACACGGCTTGTGCAGCAGTTGTCCAGGCGGCCGGAGGAGTTCCGGGAGATGGCCCAGGTCCTGAGCCGTCTGATCGGAGCCAATGTGTACATCGTGGATACGCGCGGCGTCGTGCTGGGGTATGCCCTGACGCATGGATTTGAGTGTGACATCCTGCGCGAAGAGGTCATCGGCCCGATGCGCTTCCCAGCGTCGTACATGGCAGGACTGGGGCGTATCACCGAAACCCACCCGAACCTGCGGCAGGAGGGGCGCAACTGCGTGTTCAAGTCCAATGAGGCCTGCCTTCTCGCGGAAAAGGTCACGACTCTCGTACCGATCAAGGGCGGCGGCGAGCGGCTGGGCACGCTGATTCTGGCCCGGTTCGCCCAGCACTTCGAGGACCGCGAGCTGATTCTGGCTGAGTACGCCGCCACCGTCGTAGGCATGGAGATCCTCCGCGTCAAAAGCGAGCAGATGGAGGGCGAGGCGCGCAAGAAGGCCACCGTTCAGCTCGCGCTGGGCACCCTTTCCTACTCCGAACTTGAGGCCATCCGGCACATCCTGACCGAGCTGGAGGGCGACGAGGGCCTGCTGGTTGCCTCGCGCATCGCCGACCGGGTCGGCATCACGCGTTCCGTCATTGTCAACGCTCTGCGCAAGTTCGAGAGTGCCGGGGTGATCGAGTCGCGTTCCCTGGGGATGAAGGGCACGCGGATCCGCATCCTCAATCCCTATCTGATGCAGGAGCTTGCCAAGCTGGACTGACGGGCCCGCCCTCAGGCACCGCCGCGCCTGGTTGCCGCACCCAAGGCCGTGTGCTATACTACGCTTCGATATCGCGGCCTTCCAAGGCAGGGGGCTCGGTGCCGCATCGCGCGGTCGCTCCTGCCGATGAGGTAGGTGCAGCGCAACAACCAAACTGGAGGTATTTGCGTGCCCATCATCACCATGAAGCAACTCCTCGAAGCCGGCGTGCATTTCGGCCACCAGACACGCCGCTGGAACCCCAAGATGAGGCCCTTTATCTTCACCGAACGCAACGGGATCTACATCATTGACCTGCAGAAGACCGTCCGCAAAGTCGAGGAAGCCTACAACTTCGTGCGTTCCCTGGCCAGCGAAAAGCGGACCGTGCTGTTTGTCGGGACCAAGAAGCAGGCCCAGGAATCCGTCCGCGAGGAAGCCAGCCGCTGCGGGATGTTCTTCGTCAATCAGCGCTGGCTCGGCGGCATGCTCACCAACTTCGTGACGATCAAGCGCCGGGTGGAGCGCCTCCGCGAACTGGAGCAGGTGCTCGCAAATGAGCAGACCCTGGCGGCGCTGACCAAAAAGGAGATAGCCAACCTCCAGCGCGAGCAGGAGCGTCTGGAGAAGTACCTCGGGGGAATCAAGGAGATGGAACGCATCCCCGACGCGATCTATATCATCGACCCGCGCAAGGAGAGGATCGCCGTCACCGAGGCGAGGAGACTCAAGATACCGATAGTCGCGATCGTGGACACGAACTGCGACCCGGATGAGATCGACTACATCATTCCGGGCAACGATGACGCGATCCGGGCCGTCCGTCTTCTGACATCGCGTATGGCCGATGCCTGCATCGAGGGCAGGGCGATGTTCAAGGATGAGAGCCCGGAGGCCGAGGAGGCCCCCGGTGCCGGGTTTGACTACCCGGGCTCCGACGCCGGTCAGGACGATGAAGACCGGGACGAAAAACCGACGGAGGTTGACCCCGCCGACGAGGTGGCCAGGCACGAGGACAGCCCACGAGGGGGTACCGGTCGGTGACCACCATCACAGCGCAAATGGCAAAGGAGCTCCGGGATCGGACCGGAGCCGGTTTCCTGGACTGCAAGAAGGCCCTGACCGAGACAGACGGGGACGTTGAGAAGGCGATCGACAAGCTCCGCGAGTGGGGATTGGCCGCCGCGGGCAAGAAGGCTGGCCGTGCAGCCGACCAGGGACTGATCGAGGCCTACATCCACGGCGCGGGTCGGCTTGGCGTGCTGGTTGAGGTCAACTGCGAGACTGACTTCGTGGCGCGCACGGATGTTTTCAAAGCTTTCGCGCATGACATCGCCATGCAGGTCGCGGCCAAGAGGCCGCTGTACGTATCCAAGGAGGATGTGCCGCAGGAGCTCCTCGACCGCGAGCGCGCGGTGCTCATGGCACAGGCTCGCGAGGAGGGCCGGCCGGAAGCGATGCTCGACAGGATTGTGACCGGTAGGCTGGCCAAGTTTTACGGCGATGTCTGCCTCCTCGAGCAGCAGTTCATCCGCGACCAGGAAAAGGCGGCCAGGACGGTCGGGGAGCTTGTACGAGAGACAATCGCGAAGTTCGGCGAGAACATCCAGATCAAGCGGTTTGTCCGCATGGAGCTGGGTGAAGAGGCCGAACGGTAGGGCGGGGAGCCGATGTCAACCGCCACTGCGCGGTATAAGCGAATCGTTCTGAAACTGAGCGGCGAGGCCCTGGCGGGTAACCAGGGCTTCGGCATCAACCCGGAAGTTGTGGAGCAGATCGCCGGCGAGATCAAGGACGTCGTCCTGTCCCTTGGAACGCAGGTGGCGGTCGTTGTGGGCGGAGGCAATATCTGGCGGGGCCGCAGTGGCTCGCAGAGCGGCATGGATCGTGCCGCCGCGGACTACATGGGCATGCTGGCCACAGTCCTCAATGCCCTCGCCCTGCAGGACGTGATGGAAAAACTCGGGGTTGACACCCGCGTCCAGACGGCGATTGAGATGCGGGAGATCGCGGAGCCGTATATCCGCCGGCGGGCAATCCGCCACCTCGAGAAGGGGCGGGTGGTGATCTTCGCCGCCGGCACCGGCGCGCCTTTCTTCTCGACAGACACGGCGGCGGCCCTCCGCGCGGCTGAGATCGAGGCCGACGCCATCCTGATGGCAAAGCGGGGCACCGATGGTGTGTACGACCGCGACCCCAACCTTCATGCAGGCGCGCAGCGGTTTGAGGAGCTGTCGTTCCTCGAACTGATCCAGCGCGGCCTAGGCGTCATCGATGCCACCGCGGCCTCCCTATGCATGGAAAACGATATCCCAGTTCTGGTCTTTGACCTCGCCGGTGCGGGTAACATCAAGCGTGCGGTAATGGGCGAGCGCGTCGGAACCTTGCTGAGGGGGGCTACCCAGTGATCGAGGACCTGCTAAAAGACGCCGGCACACGGATGGACAAGGCCATCGAGGTGTTGCGCCGGGAGTTCGCCGGGCTTCGCGCGGGCCGCGCCACGCCCGCACTGCTGGACCGCGTACGCGTGGATTACTACGGCGTGCCGACGCCGGTCACCCAACTGGCGACCGTGCTGGTTCCCGAGCCCCGTCTGCTTGTGATCCAGCCCTGGGACAAGACCATCGTCGGGGCTGTGGAGAAAGCGATCCTCAAGTCCGATCTGGGCATCACCCCAATCAACGATGGTCAGGCTATCAGGCTGACCATTCCCCGCCTGACCTCGGAGCGCCGTCAGGAACTGATCAAGCTGGTGCGCAAGCTCGCGGAAGAGGCCAGGGTGAGCGCGCGCAACGTGCGTCGCGAGGTCAACGACGACCTTCGCAGCCTGGAGAAGGACAGCGATATCACCGAGGACCAGTACTACCGCGCGCTCGAGAAGGCGCAGAAGATCACCGATGCGTCCGTCGAGCAGATCGACGACCTGCTGGAGCAAAAGGAAAAGGAGCTCTCCGAAGTTTGACGCAGGTCCCGGACACCGTGGGGATGACAGCCCAGGAGGCTGCGCTGGCCTGCAGCAATGCCGGCCTGCAGGTTGTGCTGCGCCATACGGCCCCCCCGCGCAGCGGCCCTGGTCCCGGCGAGGCCCGCGTGATCCGCAGCCAGCTGCTGTCCCCGGACACCGTGGAGCTCTTGATCGCCACCCCGACCGCCGAGCGGTTGCCCCGCCTCATCCCGCGGCACCTTGCGATCATATGCGACGGTAACGGCCGCTGGGCGGGTGCCCGGGGATTGCCGCGCGAGAAGGGACACCGCGCGGGCACCGATAAGATCCGGAGCGTCGTGGAGTGGTGTCTGGAGCTCGGGGTTGAGTACCTTTCGCTCTACATCTTCTCAACGGAAAACTGGCGCCGGCCCCCGGATGAGGTTGAGGGGCTCATGAACCTGATCACCGAATCCGCCGCAAAGGACACCGCCGAGCTGGTTCGTTCCGGTGTACGCATCCGCGTCCTCGGTCAGCTGGACGGGCTGCCGCCCGCGGTGCGCGAAGCGGTCGGCCGGATCAGCGAGCTCACCGCGCAGTGCAGCAAGATGGTCTGCAACCTGCTTGTGAACTACGGCGGACGGGCGGAGATAGTCGCGGCATGCAGGTCTCTCGTCCGTCAAGCGTGCTCCGGCGCCATCGATCCGTCCGCTGTGGACGAGGAGGCCCTGGGGCGCCACCTTCTGACCGCGGGCATGCCCGACCCGGATCTGGTGATCCGGACGGCGGGCGATGTCCGCCTCTCCAACTTTCTGCTGTGGCAGAGCGCGTACAGCGAGCTCCACTTCGCTCCGGTCCTGTGGCCCGACTTCTCGAGGTCTGACCTCTTTTGGGCCCTTGACGACTACTCCCAGCGCCAGCGCCGTTTCGGCGGGCTCCAGGCGGAGGGAAGATAGGTGCTCCGGACGCGTGTGTTGACCGCGGCCGCGGGGCTGCCCCTGCTGCTGGCGGCGCTCTGGGCCGGCGGCGGCGTGTATCTCGCCGTCGTGGCGGCGCTCTCGGCCGCCGCGTTTGCGGAGGCGGCCCGCCTTCTGACCCCGGCACCGAGCCGTGAGTCACTTACGCTGGGGCTGACGGGCGTGGCAGGCTGGATTCTCACCGTGGGGCGGGGGCGTCCCGCCGAGGCAGCCGTGTTCGTGTCCCTATACCTTCTGGTTCTGATGAGCCGGCAGGTCCTCAGGCATCCGGGCGTACGTGCGGACGAAACCGCCGCCGTGTTCTTTGGCAGTTCGTACGCCGGCCTTACCTTTGCCCACTTCGCGGCCATGCGGAGGCTGCCCGACGGCCTGTTGCTGACCCTTTTCGTCTTTGTGCTGACCTGGGCTTTTGACATCACCGCGTATTTCGTCGGCGTGGCCTGGGGACGGCATAAGATGGTCCCGAACCTGAGTCCGGGCAAGTCCTGGGAAGGGGCCGCGGGGGGCGCCCTGGCCACCATGGCCGTCGCCGCCGCCCCCTGGTCCCTGCCGATCGCGCCCTGGGTCAGGCTTTGCTCCGGCCTCCTGGTAATCGTCGCCGGGCAGTTTGGCGACCTCGCCGAGTCATCGCTCAAGCGGTTCCGCGGCCTCAAGGACTCGGGCGGCATCTTGCCCGGGCACGGCGGGCTGCTTGACCGCTTTGACAGCCTGATGTTCGCGGTACCGGCGGCTTACTACCTGTTCCTGTGGACCGTGCCGCGGGCAACGGGCGTCTGACATGACAGCAGGCAGGCCGCAGGGGCAGCCCCGTTCGCTGGTGGTGCTGGGATCCACGGGAAGTATAGGGCGGCAGGCACTGGAGGTTGTGCGCGCTGACCCCCAGGCGTTCAATGTGATCGGCCTGGCCGCGGGCGGAGGCAACCCCGCCCTTCTGCGAGAGCAGGTCGGTGAGTTCCGGCCGGCGCACGTGGGGCTGGCGGATGCGGATGCCGACCTGGCGGGAGCGGACTGGCCGGGCCGCCTCCATCTGGGCCCCCATGCCGCTGAGAGCGTGGTCCGTGCGGCGCGCGCCGATGTCGTGCTCGACGCCATTGCCGGCTTTGTAGGCCTGGATCCCGCGCTGGCCGCGCTTGAGGCGCCGTGCCTGCTCGCGATGGCGGGCAAGGAGGCCATCGTGGCCGCAGGCCACCTGTTGCTCGAGGCCGCACAGTCGGGCGGGGGCGTGATCGTGCCGGTTGACTCCGAGCCGTGCGCGATGGCCCAGTGCCTCGCGAACGCCGGGCCCCGCGGGAGTCTGCGGCGGGTTTATCTTACGGCATCGGGTGGTCCGTTCTGGTCACGGCCACGGGAGACGCTGGACGGGGTATCCCCGGCCGAGGCTGTGCGCCACCCCAGATGGGCGATGGGGCCCAAGATCTCGGTCGACTCGGCCACGCTTTTCAACAAGGGACTTGAGGCCATCGAGATCTCTCGCCTGTTCCGCCTGCCGCTGGAGATGATTCAGATTGTGGTGCATCCACAGAGCGTGGTGCACGCATTGATCGAGCTCGGCGATGGATCTCTGCTGGCTCAGCTCGGCCCGACGGACATGCGCGTGCCGATCAGCCAGGCCCTGTACCATCCTGGCCGGGCGCCGGAGGCCGCGTCGCGTTTGCGGCTCCCCGGCCTGAGCATTAGCTTCGAAGAGCCTGACCCGGAGCGATGGCCCTGTCTGGCTGCCGCCCTCGCCGCAGGAGCTCTGGGGGGCACAATGCCCGCGGTCGTCAGCGCCGCGGATGAGGTGCTGGTGCGCGAATTTCTGGCTGAACGGGTTTCGTTCGGGGACATCGGGCGGGGGATCTGGGCTGCTCTTGGGGCGTACGAGGCCAGGGCCCTGGAAGGTGGTCCGGAGCCGTCACTCGGACGGGTTGTCGAGGCCGACGGCTGGGCCCGGACCTTTGCTGCGCGGTGGGCTGCCGGGGACAGGCCGCCCACCGTCAAGCCGGCGGGCGGCGGGCGTTCGTCTGGACGGCCGGGGGAGGTTGACGGATGAGCGTGATCGTGCCGCTCGTAGTGCTTGGACTGCTCATTTTCATGCATGAGCTGGGGCACTTCGTTGCGGCCAAACGGGGCGGGTTCGCGGTGCTGGAGCTTTCGTTCGGCATGGGCCCCCGGCTGCTGCGGATCAGATCGGGCGACACCGACTACTCGCTGCGCCTTCTGCCTTTCGGCGGTTTCGTGCGCGTAGCGTCGCAGGTTGGCGACGCTCCAGGCGACCCTGTGGTTTCCCCGGAGCGTACCTATGAGGGCCGGCCGCTGCCGGCGCGCCTCGCGTTTATCGCCGCCGGTCCGGCGATGAACTTCGTGCTTGCCCTGGTCCTGCTCATTGCGGTGTTTTGGGTCATCGGCATCGACCAGCCGGTCCTCGACAGCACGGTGCTTGGCGACGTTGTGGCGGGCAGCCCCGCCGCGCAGGCCGGGCTCCGCCCCGGGGACCGGGTCGTGGCGATAGATGGGCAGCCGGTGGCCGACTGGGCGTCCATGGTGGCCAGAGTGCAGGATGCCCTCGGCCGGACCGTTGCTATTGCCTATGAGCGCTCCGGGATACGCTACGAGGCCGAGGTCGCGCCCGCTCCCCACCCGCGCGACCCCTCACGGGGCTATCTCGGTGTGGCGACCGGTGTGCGGCACACCCGCCTGCCGCTGTTCGCGGCCGTCAGGCAGTCGGTGGTCGAGGTCGGGCGCATGCTCGCCGTCTGGTTCGTCGGCCTCGCGGGCATCTTCGCCGGCGGGGGGGCTCCGGATGTCAGCGGGCCGGTCGGTATCATCCAGATGCTCGGCGAGGCCACGCGCTTTGGATTGGCCAATCTTTTCTACCTTGCCGCGATGATCAGCGCCAACTTCGCCCTGATCAACCTGTTCCCCATCCCGGCGCTTGACGGCAGCCGGCTCGTCTTCCTTGCGCTCGAAAAGGTGCGCGGCCGACCCGTGCCTCCCGAGCAGGAGGGACGTATCCACATGTTCGGATACGCGTTGCTGATGGCCCTATTGGTCCTGCTGACCTATCGCGACCTGATCCGGCTGGTCGGTGCCGGCCGGTGAGCATAGCCGAGCGACGCGCGACAAGGGCCGTTCGGGCCGGCACGGTGACTATCGGCGGCGGCAAACCCGTGGTCGTACAGGGCATGGCCAAAGCCCCGGCGTGGGACGGTCCGGCCGTTCTCGCGCAGGTCGAGAGGATGGCGGCGCGCGGATGCGAGCTCTGTCGGCTGGCTGTGCCCGACGAGCGGTCGCTTGAGGCCTTCGCCTGGGTGGCCAAGCGGTCGCCGTTGCCGCTGGTCGCGGATATCCACTTCCAGCACCGGTTGGCCCTGGGGGCTATCGCGGCCGGCGCCGCCAAGCTGCGGATCAACCCCGGCAACATCGGCGGGCCCGAAGCGCTCGCCGAAGTTGCGCGCGAGGCGATCGCCGCCGCGGTGCCCATCCGGGTCGGGGTTAACCTCGGCTCGCTGGAGGCCGATCTCGCGTCGTCTCTGGGACACACGGCGGCTGCGATGGCCGAGTCCGCCCTGCGGCAGGTGCGCGTCTTGGAGCAGCTCGGCGTGGAGGGGATCGTCGTTTCGGCCAAAGCCTCGGACGTCCCGCGGACGCTCGACGCCTACAGGGAGATTTCCGGGCGTACGGAGTGGCCGCTTCACCTTGGGGTGACCGAGGCGGGTCCGGGGCTCGCGGGCGCGGTCAAGGGGACCCTGGGAATCGGGCTGCTCTTGGCGCAGGGGATCGGCGACACCATTCGCGTGTCCTTGACCGGCGAGCCCGAATGCGAGATCGACGTGGCCTACGACATTCTGGCCGGGCTCGGCCTGCGGCGGCGGGGGCCGGAGCTGATAGCCTGCCCGACGTGCGGCCGTTGCTCGTTCGACGTCGCCGGGGCGGCGCGGACGGTGGCGGGGTATCTCGCGGGGATGCACGATCCACTGGTCGTGGCGGTAATGGGCTGTGCGGTCAACGGACCGGGGGAGGCCCGGAGAGCGGATGTCGGGCTGGCGGGGGCCGCGGGCGGCCGTGCGGTCCTGTTCTCCGGCGGACGAATCGTGCGAACGGTCTCGTCCGAAGAGGCGGTGCCGGAGTTGATCAAGGAGATTGAGCGCCTGCGACAGGGCGGGATATCCGAGGTGAGCGACAGGTGAGCGAGGCAACGGGCCAAACCGGCGGCGAGCGGGGCTTTGTGCGCGACATCGCGGACAAGAAGACCAACTTTGCCCAATGGTACACGGATGTCATCCTGAAAAGCGAAATGGTCGACTATGCTCCCGTCCGGGGCTGCATGGTCATTCGTCCGTACGCCTATGGCATCTGGGAACGGATCCGCGACCTGCTCGATGTGCGGTTCAAGGCGACAGGGCACAGCAACGCGTACTTCCCGCTCTTCATCCCGGAGAGCTTCCTGCGGAAGGAGAGCGAGCATTTTGAGGGGTTTGACCCTGAGGTCGCGTGGGTCACCCACGGCGGAGGGGAGGCCCTCACCGAGCGCCTGGCGGTCAGGCCGACGTCGGAGACCGTGATCTGCACCATGTACGCCAAGTGGATCCAGTCCTATCGCGACCTGCCGATACTCATCAACCAGTGGAGCAACGTAGTCCGCTGGGAGAAGTCCACGCGCCCATTCCTGCGCACGATGGAGTTTCTGTGGCAGGAGGGGCATACGGCCCACCGGACCGCCGATGAGGCTGAGGCCGAAACCAGGCTGATTCTCGACGTCTACCGTGACTTCGTGCAGGACGAGCTGGCCATTCCGGTCATCGCCGGGCGCAAGAGCGAGGCCGAGAAGTTTGCCGGGGCGCTCCGGACGTACGCGATCGAGGCTCTGATGACCGACGGCCAGGCCCTGCAGGCGGGCACGTCACACAACCTCGGCCAGCATTTCGCCAAGGTATTTGACATCCAGTTCCTGGATACCGACGGTCAGCTCAAGCACGTCTGGCAGACCTCCTGGGGCGTGTCGACCCGCCTTATCGGCGGCCTCGTCATGGTGCACGGGGACGAGCGGGGGCTGGCCTTGCCCCCGCGCATCGCGCCGGTGCAGGTGGTCGTCGTGCCGATTGCCCCCAAGCCGGCGCGTGAGGCGGTGCTGCGGGAGGCCGCCCTGGTGGCAGGGTCGCTTGGGAAAGCGGCACGGGTCCACGTCGATGACCGCGAGGAGCAGACCCCGGGGTTCAAATTCAACTACTGGGAACTGCGCGGCGTACCGCTGAGGCTCGAGATCGGACCGCGCGACATCGCCAGCGGGCAGGTCGTTCTTGTGCGCCGGGACACCGGCGCGAAGCTGACCGCTCCCCGCGGGGAGCTCGCCACGCTCGTGCCGCGGCTGCTCGAGGAGATTCAGGGAGCGATGCTCGCACGGGCAACGTCGTTCAGGGAGGCCCATACCCGCGACGTCGCCGGCATTGACCAGCTGGAGTCCTTCCTGGCCGGCACAGGCGGCTTCGCTCGCGCCGGCTGGTGCGGCGAACACTCCTGCGAGGCCCAGATCAAGCAGCGGACAGGGGCGACAATCCGCGTTCTTGTGCCGGACGGGGCAGCCGGCCACACATGTCTCGTCTGCGGCGCCCAGGCGCGCGAGACGGCCTACTTCGCCCGCGCCTATTGAGCATGCGCGCCGGCGTGGCGCGCAAAGCTTAGAACTAGGCGGCCCCGGGCCAGGTTGTGACCAGGCAGCGGGCCATGATATACTAGCGCGGTGAAAGATTGGATGGGCGAGGAGTGGGTTGCTGACCCACTCTTTGCACATTTTCTGCGTCCGCTAGCCGCCGAGGTCCGGTGGTGAGAGCGGGCGCTTTGCCGGAGGTGGCCCTGTGCGGCGAGAGGATGTCGAGAGGCTTGCCGGCGATTTGGCCGGCGAGGTGTGTGCCGGCCGCGGGCTCTCCCTGGTGGACTGCACATTTCGCAAGAGCCAGGGTTCCTGGCGGCTGCTCGTTCGGGTCGACAAGGCCAGCGGGGTGTCGGTCCAGGATTGCGCGGCCGTCAGCCAGACCCTCAGTGATAAGCTGGACGAGACAGATCCGATCGAGGGCTCCTACACCCTGGAGGTTTCGTCGGTCGGCCTGAGCGAACCGCTGCGCACCGACAACGATTTCCAACGGTTCGTCGGGCGCCGGGTCGAGCTTCAGCTTACCCCCGGATGGCGTGAGGGGCGCGCCGACCGGCACCACGAGGCGCACAAGCCCGATGAGGTCGCCGGACTTCTGGCGGCTTTTGACGTCCACACGCTATCCGTGGAGACCGGGGACGGGAGCTACCGCATCGGGCGTGGATTCGTTCGCCGGGCCAGGCCGGGGGTTGATTTCAAGGGCGCGGGGGCGCGCGAGCAATGAACCGCGAGTTCATCGCCGCTCTGAGCCAGATCGAGCGCGAACGGGGGATCGCTAAGGAGATCCTCATCCAGGCGATCGAGGCCGCGCTGATTTCGGCCTACCGCCGCAACGCCGGCACGGCCCAGAACGTGTCCGTCAACATCGACCGGCAGACGGGCGAGGTCAAGGTGTGGGAACGCCTGGCCGTCGTTAATGAAGTTGTTGATGCCCGCAATCAGATTGAGCGTACCAGGGCCGAGGAACTCTGCGGCGGGCCGGTTGATGAGTTCGTGGATATCGAGGTCACCCCGCGCGATTTCGGCCGCATCGCCGCCCAGACGGCCAAGCAGGTGGTCGTCCAGCGTATTCGCGAGGCAGAGCGCGGTGTGATTTACGAGGAGTTCTCCAACCGCGAGGGCGACATCGTCACGGGTATAGTCCAGCGCCTCGAGGGGCGCACGGCGGTGGTCGACCTGGGCAAGGCGGAGGCACTGCTGATGCCGTCGGAGCAGGTCCACCACGAGCGGCTCAAAATGGGCGACAGGATCAAGACCTATGTGATCGAGGTCAAGCGCACCACCAAAGGACCGCAGATCATGGTCTCCAGAACGCATCCGGGGCTGCTTAAAAGGCTCCTTGAACTGGAGGTTCCGGAGATCCACGATGGCGTGGTGGAGATAAAGGCAATTGCCCGCGAGCCGGGCTCGCGCTCCAAGGTCGCCGTCCACTCGCGCGACCTCAACGTCGACCCCGTCGGCGCCTGCGTGGGCCAGAAGGGCGCGCGCATTCAGGCCATTGTCAGCGAGCTCAAGGGAGAGAAGATCGACATCGTTCGCTGGGATACCGATCCTGCGGTATTCGTCGGCAACGCCTTGAGCCCCGCCCGGGTGGTCAAGGTTGATGTCGATGAGGAGCAGAGGGTGGCCCGCGTGGTCGTACCAGAGTATCAGCTCTCCCTGGCCATCGGGAGAGAGGGACAAAATGCCCGTCTGACAGCCAAGCTTACGGGGGTCAAGGTGGACATCAAGAGCGAAAGCCAAGCCCGCGGCGACGGAGTTCCGGGGTGAGCCGGCGATGCCCAAGCAGCGCAAGTACCCCACGCGGCAGTGCACCGGCTGCCTTGAGACCCGGACGAAACGTGATATGGTCAGGGTTGTCCGGACTCCGGAGGGGCAGGTCGTCCTTGATCCGACGGGCAAGCGTTCAGGACGGGGCGCGTACATCTGCCCGAACGTGAAGTGCCTCGCCGAGGCGCTCAAGTCCGGGCGCCTGGCCAGATCCCTGTCCGTCTCCCTTGATCCCCAGACTTGTCAACAGCTCGAGCAGGCCTGCACCGAGTGGCGGGCGGCCGGGCAGCCCAGGAGGTGAAGGTATGGCCCGAACAAGGGTTCATGAACTGGCAAAAACCCTCGGCGTCGAGTCCGCCCGCGTGCTTGAGATCCTGCGCGGTCTGGGCTCTGAAGCCTCGAACCATATGGCCGTGGTGACCGATGAGGACGCCCGTGGAGTGCGCGCCGTGCTGACGCGCGAGGCACTTATCAGGCATCAGCGCCGCACGGCTGGCCCTCCGCAGGACGCCGGAGCGGCGTCCCCACGTCAGGGCCAGGGGCAAGGCCAGGCCCGGGGGCTGGCGCCCGCCGGTGCCCAGCGGGCCCGAGCCGTGGTTGCGGCCCCGCCAGCTCCCCCGGTGCAGAAGGCCCGCTCTGTGGCCACGGCGGTTCCCGCGCCCGCGCCTGCCGCTCCTGTGCGGGAGGCGACCAGGCCGGCCGCCGAGAGGATTTCGGCCCGCGCGGTGCCTGCGGCGGCCATACCAGAGGTGCCGCTTGCGGTTCCGGGAACACCCGTTGAACGGGCCCCGGCTGCAGATGCCGGCCGCCCCGCGACCATCGCTCCGCCGCTGCCGGCTCAGGGTCAGCCGCAGCGGCCGGCGCGGGTACGTCCACAGGCGATAGTACCACCGGACCAGCCGCCACCTTCCGCCGGAGTCCCTACCGGTCCCGTGCCGCGTCCGGCCCGCCCAGCCGCGCCGCGCCAGTTGGACGATGACCAGAGGGGATCCGGCCGGCCGTCCAGGCCGGCGCAAAGGCCCGGTCCGGCCCGGCCCGGCG
>JAUYEG010000128.1 GCA_030691505.1 Bacillota bacterium
GGATACGATATGCGAATCTACGACACTCATAGTCGCTAATAAGGCGTCCTGGAAGGATTCCTGGAAAAGACAGAAGATAGAGAATATCGCGCTTCTTTTACAGGGATGCCGGGCCGGCCCCCGGCCCCCGGCCCGAGGGCTGCGGACGCGCCACGCTGCCAGGGAGACGCCCCGCCTACAGCGAACTCAACCCGTGGAGGTGCTGGCGTGGCAGGTAGCTCTTTTTTCACCTATCAGGCGACAAAGGCGGCGCTCGCGTCAGGCCGCGAGGTTGGCCGGCTGTACGTCCTGTGGGGCGATGGGTACCTGTGCGGCAGGCTGATTTCGTCCCTGCGCGCGCGGCTCTTTCCGGCCGGATCAATTGAGGATCTGGACCTGCTGCGTCTGGACGGGACTGCCCACGGACCGGCTGAAATGCTGGTCGCCGCCAGGACCGCCCCGTTTCTTGCTCCGCGCAGGATGGTTATTGTCGAAAGGGTTCGCGCCTTCCGTGCCAGGGGGCGCACCGGCGACGCTGCCGCAGGCGCGGATCTCGCGGAGAATGCAACCGACGACCCGGTCGGCTCGGGCGGTTCGAGTGGCTCCGGCGGCTCCGGCGGCGGGGACGAGGCTGCGGGGTGGGAGCGACTGCTTACGGGGATCCCCGCGTCGGCGTGCGTTGTACTCCGTCCGGACGCGCCGCCCGACGCGCGCCTGCGGCTCACCAAGCTAGCCGCCGAGAAAGGCGTGCTCGCCGATTGCTCGACGACCGGCCGCGACGGCGCCTCGTTGGCCGGGCAGGTCCTGCGCGAAGCCGCAGCCGGGATGGGCTGCAAGCTTGACTGGCGCGTCCAGAGCCTCCTTGTGGCCACGGTCGGCACCGATTGCGGGCAGCTTGTCGGCGAGTTGGAGAAGCTGCGGCTATACCGGGGCAATGAGCCGATAACGGAGGCCGACGTGCTGCTTCTTTGCCCGCGCACCGCCGAGGCCGACATCTGGCAGATGCTTGATGCCGTGGTCACGAGCCGTGCCGGCGAGGCCGCGCGGCTCGTGCGCGCCGCGCTTGAGCGGGGCGAAAACCCGGTTGCGCTCATAGCGTCGCTGGCCAGCCAGATCCGGATGATGGCCCGGGCCAGCGAGCGGACCGCCGCGGGGGTATCCCCGGGCACGCTGGCAACGGTGTTGGGGGCTAACCGCTACTGGGTGGACCAGTCGCTGCGCCGTTCCCGCGCGTTTTCCCTCGCCGCGCTGTACTGGTCCTTGCGCGAACTGGCGCGGCTCGACCTGGCCATCAAGACCGGGGCGGTCGACGGTGAAATAGGAGTGGAGTCGTTTGTGCTTGCGCTGTGCGCGGTGCGAGGCGCCGAAACACAAAAAGCGCGGGGGGCAAATCCCCCGCGCGGCAGCTCAGGGTCAGGGTTCGAGTAGGCCCGGGACCTAGGCCGGCTGATCGCCGGTTTCGGGTTTCTGGGTCTTTTGCACCGTGGCGAGCAGGTGCGCCAAACGGGACTTGCGGCGGGCGGCGGCGTTGCGATGAATGATGCCCTTGCTTGCCGCCCGGTCCAGAAGCTGTATCGCCGCCCGGAGTTGCTGCTCTGCCTGAGGCACATCACCCGCCGCGCAGGCCTGCCGGACCTTACGCACGGCCCCGCGCGCCGTTGACCGCACATGCAGGTTACGCGCCGCACGTATCGCGGACCTGCGGATGTCCTTGATCGATGACTTGATCCTGGCCAAGAACCGATCCCTCCAATTGCCACTCCAGCCAGTCTGAAGACCGACGGTCCGATAATACCATGCACCTCTATGCCGGACAAGCAACGGGTTGGGCCGCGCGCGGAAAATGCACATCGTTGGGCCTTTTGGCGCATGCTGAGACCAATGCAGGCGACCGTATTGCATAGAGGCCAAAATACCAGGAAAGCATATGCACGGCAAACGATTCCTGTCTTTAAGGAGTGAACGTCCGGCATGAGAGGCTGGTTCGGCATCATCGTCCGGTTTGTAGTCTCGGCGCTGGTCCTGCTGTTCGTGGGATTCCTTGTGCCAGGTTTCGAGGTCGCCGGCTTTGTCAATGCCCTGCTGGCGGCGGTGGTCATTGCGGTCATCGGCTACCTGGTGGAGTTGGCGCTGGGCCAGCGCGTATCACCTCAGAGCCGCGGCGTGGTGGGCTTTGTCACCGCCGCGGTAGTCATCTGGCTGGCGCAGTTCGTGGTGCCGACGATGACCGTCACGATCATCGGTGCCCTGCTGGCCTCGTTCATCATCGGTCTGGTGGACGCGATTGTCCCAACGGAACTGAGATAACGCCAACGGCCCGCCTTGGCGGGCCGCTCATCTTACTCCCTCCCCCTCTTGCCCCGGCCGGAAACGGCCGGGAACTTTTCTTTGGGCCCGGCATAGCCTTGACCGACACAATATTGCCTGAGGGGGTCCGGTGGTGCCAACGTTTATCATCAGCGGTTCGCGGACCCGCCGGGCCGCGCTGGCCGTTTCATATGCGGTGCTGCTATGCCTGGCTGGGCTTGCGCTCCTGGACCTGGGAGCCTTGCTCCAGCCAGCCGCCGTGCCGGCGATGGGCGGCATCCCGGCAACCGGCGTCGAGGAACCGCCGGCGGGCCTTATCGGCCGGCTTATGTCGGCCGTCGGCCTGACGGGCATGAAGTATTTTCTGGGCACCGTCCTGCCCGGCCTTCAGTTCTGGGAGGGGGCGCGCGGCGGGCTGCTGCCCGGCGGGCTCAACACGGGCGGCGAGGGGCTGCTCGCCGCGGCGTTTCGCGCGATAACCGATATCAGTCTGGAAAACCCCGCCACGCTGCTGGCCGCTCAACTGACGGGCATGCGCGGCATCGCGCTGTCGTCGCGCGGCCTGGTGGTCATCACACAGGACTTGCCCGGTGAGGGCGAGTCGCCTCCGCCCGACATGGCCAGAGGATCCCGGTCCCCCACAGCGTCTGGCTCCGATCTATCCGCCGTGACCGCCGGAACCGCAACCGGTCCGGCCGCCGGAGATGAACCTGCTCCGGCCCTCACCGGGGGCCCGCTGGTCGCCATCTACCACTCGCACGCGATGGAATCGTACCTTCCGATGGTCAAGCAGGTTTCGGCCGGGGCGACCGGCAAGATGGACGCCGAGGAGGCCTTTGCCGACGATCCGGAGCTGACCATCGTCCGCGCGGGCCAGGAACTGGCCAACATCCTGGCCTCGAAGTACGGCATACCCAATGTGCACTCCCGGCGTTTCCACGACGCCGCCGGCAGAGTTGGAGCCTACGTTGAGTCGGCCAACACGGTCGAACGCCTGATGGCCCAGTACCCGACGATCAAGGTGCTGCTTGACCTGCACCGCGACTCGCCCCGGCGGGCGGTGACCACGGCGACGGTCGAAGGCCGCAGCGTGGCCAGGATACTTCTGCTTGTCGGGTCAAACTCAACCCTGGCGCACCCGAATTGGCGGGCCAACCTTGTTTTCGCCAACCGGCTGCACCAGGTGATGGAACGCCTCTACCCCGGGCTGTCCCGCGGGGTGCTTGTCAAGGAGTCGCGATACAACCAGCATTACCTGCCACATGCGATGCTGGTCGAGGTCGGCGGGGTTGACAACAGCCTGGATGAAGTCCTGGCTTCGGCGCGTCTGTTTGCGGAGGTACTGGTGACGGCGCTGCGCGAGGACCCTACGGCTAACTGGCTTCCCGTCCAAGCCGAACGGAAATGAGCCTCTAGCTGGTTCCCTTTTCTTGACACCGGCGCGCACCCAATGGTATCGTCGGAGTGCACGTTAGCACTCCACTCGTATGAGTGCCAATGAGCGCGGCGCTGGCTCGATCGGGGGGAGACGACAGTGGCTTTCAGCGACCGCAGGGGTCTCATCCTCAAGGCGGTCGTCGAGGAGTACGTCCGCAGCGGGCAGCCGGTCGGGAGCGGGGCAATCGTCCGCCGGTCGGCCCTCGGCGTTTCGCCTGCGACAGTGCGCAACGAGCTCGCCCGTTTGGAGGAAACCGGCTATGTCACACAGCCCCACACCTCAGCGGGGCGCACTCCCTCTGACCTGGGCTATCGTTTCTACGTTGATCACCTCATGTCCACGCCCAGCCTGATGTCCGGCGAGACGCATCTTATCCGAACATACCTGCGGGCGCACGGCCGCGAGGTGCGCGACGCCGTCCGGGCCATCGCGCGCCTGCTTGCCGACATTACCAGCTACATCGTCGTGGTCATGGCGCCTGACCCGATACCGGGGCGGCTGCAGCGGGTGCATCTGCTTCCTCTGACAGCGTTTCAGGTCCTACTCGTGGTCCTGCTGGACAGCGGTGTCGTCCAGCATAAACTGATTGACCTGCCGGAGGCTTTGCCGCGCGCCGACCTGGCATACCTTTCCGCCGAGCTTGATGACGCCCTGACCGGGTGCACGGCGGAGGACCTGCCCGGCATGGTTGCCGAGCTGCTAAAGTCGAGCCTGGCTCGATACGGTAATGCGCTGGCACGCGCCACTCAGGCGCTTTTGGACGCGTTTCCGCTGGGCGCGCACGACGGCGAGCGCATCTACCTGGGCGGCACCGCCAACCTGCTGCGCCTGCCCGAATTCCAGGACATAGAGCGGCTGCGGAGGGTACTCGGACTCTTGGAGCAGGATGCTCAGCTGTTCGGGATCCTGGAGCAGCGGACCGCGCCGGAGGGCGTGCGCGTGACGATAGGGCGCGAGCACCCGGCGCAGGCTATTCAGGACTGCGCGCTGGTCACAATGACGTACCGCGGTCCCGGCGGCGGCACCGGCCTGCTCGGATTGCTCGGGCCCACGCGCATGGACTACGGCCGGGTCACCGCCCTGCTGGGCCTGGTGCGGCATAGTCTCGACGAGTTGCTCGGCGAGTGACGACTTAGCAACCGGCAAAGCCCCTCGTCGCCCCCCCCGCGGCGGCAGGGGCCATTTTGTGTAAGGAGTGTAAACCGTGAGCATCAAGCAGGTATCTCAGGGCTCCGAGGTCGACGAACGGCTGGCGGCCTTGCTCACCAACGTCAACGCCGTGCGCGCCATCGCCTCAGCCGTCGAGGGCACGATCGGGCCCAAGGGCCTCAACACGATGCTGGTAGACCGTTTCGGCGACGTCACCATCACCAACGATGGGATCACCATCCTCGAAAGGATGGAGGCCAACCATCCCGCGGCCAGGCTGGTGATCAACACCGCCAAAGCGCAGGAGGAGGAGGTTGGCGACGGCACGACGACCGCGACGATCATGGCCGGGGCGCTGGTGGCCGAGGGTTTCAACCAGGTCGTCAAGGGCGTGCCGGTGACGCGGGTGATCGAGGGCATCAGTCTTGGCATCCGCCGGGCGATCGAGGCCGTCGAAAGACGCTCGCTCGCCGTGACCGGCCTCGACGATCCGCGGCTCTTCCAGGTGGCCCTGATCGCCGGCCGCGAGCACTCCGACATCGCCGGGTTGGTGGTGGAGGCGGCCCGCCTGATCGGCCGCGACAAGCTGCTCGAGCCGGGGTTCAAGCTGGCAGAGACCGTAACCAGCGAGGAAGGCGCCGCCAACGAGGTTTTCACCGGCGTCATCGTCGACAAGGAGCCACTCAATGACCAGATGCCCAAGGACCTGAGGGATGTCCGGTTGCTCGTCGTGGACGACGCCCTGGAGCCGGACGAAGTCGAGGACGAGGCACTGGCGACGGAGTCGGGTTTCAAGAAGCTGCTCGAGAACCAGGACGCGTTCCGGGTGAACCTCTCGAAGCTCGTCGAGCTCGGGATAAAGCTCGTGATCATCGACCGGGGCACGGACGACGCGGCCGAGGACGCCCTGACCGACGCCGGTGTGATGGTGTTGCACCGGGTCGCTTCGCGCGACTGGCGCAAGGTTGCCGAGCACTGCGGCGCCCGGCCGATCAAGCGCGCGGCGCTGCGCAAGCCGGCGGCCGAGATCGCCCGCTATCTTGGGCATGCCGAGCGCGTCTGGCAGGACGAAAAGCTTGAGCATGTGCGGGTTGTCGGCGGCCGGGCCAAGCCGATGGCCACGATCCTCGTCGGTGCGGCGACGCGTGAGGTGGTTTCCGAGCGCGAACGCATCGCACAGGATGCCGCATCCGCGGTGCAGTCGGCGGTTCGGGGCGGAGTCGTCGCCGGCGGCGGCGCCGCGGAAATGGCGGTGCTGGCGGACCTGCGCCGGGCGCGTGGCGAGCTTCGCGGCATGGCCGCCTACGGCCTGGACTGCGTCGCCGAGGCCATGCGCAGGCCGCTCGCGCAGATCGTGCACAACGCCGGTTTCAACTCACTGGAGAAGGTCGGTGAGGTTGAGGCCGCGCAGGAGGACGGGGCACACCCGACGCTGGCTGTCGACTGCGAGACCGGGCAGGTCCGCGACATGCTCGAGCTCGGCGTGGTTGACCCGACGCTCGTCAAGACCCACGCCCTGCGCGCGGCGGGGGAGATTGCCGAGGCCATCCTGCGCATTGACACCATCATCAAGAAGCGTGATGAGGGGCACGCCGGCGGCGGGCAGGGTGGCATGGGTGGCTCGGAGCCGCCCGCCGGCCGGCCATTCTAGCGCGGTCCAGTGTATTCGCGTTGCAGCTTATTCGCGTTGCAGCTTATTCGGGCGGTGTGAAGCCGATTGGCCGTTGAACGTGACTACTACGAGATCCTCGGCATCGGACGCGACGCGTCGGACGAGGAGATAAAGCGGGCCTTCCGCCAGATGGCCCGGCAAAACCACCCCGACGCCAACCCCGGCGACCCGGTGGCCGAAGAGCGTTTCAAAGAGATAAACGAGGCCTACGAGGTGCTCCGCGACCCTGACAAGCGGGCGGCCTACGATCGCTTTGGGCATGCCGGAGTCAACGGCCGCGGGGTGGCGGGCGGCGGCGGGCCGGGCAGTCCGTTCGGGGGCTTCGAGGACATCTTTGACATGTTCTTCGGCGGTGCGGCGCGCGGGGGCCGCGGCGCCAGGCCGCAGAGCCCCGCGCGCGGGGCGGACCTTGAGCTCGGACTGGAGATTGAGCTCCGCGAGGCCGCGGACGGCCTTGAGCGGGAAGTGGACATAGACCGCATCGAGTCGTGCCAGATATGCGGCGGGACCGGTTCGCGGCCCGGCTCGCGGCCGGCGCGCTGTCCCACATGCCAGGGCACCGGCCAGGTCACCACCGCCCAGAACACCCTCTTTGGCCGCTTCGTGACCTCCCGCGCCTGCGATCACTGCGGTGGCCAGGGCTTCGTCGTCACCGACCCGTGTGACGAGTGTGCCGGCCGCGGAATGGTCCGGCGCCGCCGCCGCCTCAAGGTGACGGTGCCGCCGGGCGTCGATTCGGGCACCCGGCTCCGCCTCGGCGGGCAGGGCCAGGGCGGTCTGCGTGGCGGCCCACCCGGCGACCTCTACGTCCACATCATTGTGCGGCGCCATCCTCGCTTTGAGAGGCGGGGCGCCGACCTCGAGTCCGAGACGGCCGTCAGCTTTGTGCGCGCGGCGCTGGGCGGCCGCGTTGCCGTGGAAACCCTCTACGGGCCCGCTGAGCTGGACCTTCCGCCCGGCACGCAGCCCGGCGACGTCATACGCATGCGAGGGCACGGCATGCCTGATGCGCGCCGCGGACACGCCCGGGGGGACCTGCGGGTCACCGTCCGCGTCGAGGTGCCGCGGCGGCTCAGCCGGCGGCAGCGCGAGCTGTTCACCGAGCTGGCACGGGAGAGCGGCGAGGCGGGCTTCGCCGGTACGGGCGACGACGGCGAGGCGGCCGCCGGGATGATGGCTGCGGCCAGTACCGGGAAGGCCGCCGCGGGGGGGCCGGGCGGAGCCTCAGGCAGGGGCACGGCCGCCGGCAAGCCGGGCGGGCCTGGCGGGGGCGGGGCGGCGGGCGGCAAGCCGGGCAAGAAGCGCGGGAAGACGCTCGTCGAGCGTATGAAGGATGCCTTTGCGGGTGACCGCGATGAGTGAACCGGATCCACCCACAACATGGTGGGAGCTGCGGCTTAAGGCGCACTCCGGCGCCGAGGAAGTCACAGCGCGGCTGCTTGGCGTAGCCCCGTCCGGCTGGGTCGAGGGCGGCGGCGGTGTATACACGGTTTACCTCCCCGATGCGCAGGCTGCAGAGTGGGCCCGGTCGGCGGTCCAGGAACTCGGGGCTGTCGAGCTCAAGGCCGTTTCTGATGCAGGCTGGCAGGCCTGGCGGCGCAGTTTCCGCGCGCACGCCGTCGGCGAACGCCTGTGGATCTACCCTGCCTGGGAGGCGCCGGCGGCGCCGGTTTCGGCCGGCCCCGGCCTGCGCGAGATCCCGGTCATCATCGAGCCGGGGCTGGCCTTTGGCACCGGGGAGCATCCAACGACGGCGGCGTGCCTGCGCTATTTGGAGAAACTGGTCAGGGGCGGCGAGTACGTGCTCGACGTCGGCACGGGCTCCGGCATTCTGGCGATCGGCGCCGCGATGCTGGGCGCGGGACGGGTTGTCGGCCTGGAGGTCGACCCACTCGCGTGCAGGTCGGCAAGGGCCAACCTTGCACGTAATCCGGCCGCGCAGGGGCGGGTCGAGATCCGCGAGGGCAACGCGGTGCGGGAGCTGCCGGGCCAGGGCAGGGGGGACTGTGCGGACATCGTCACCGCCAACCTGACATCGGCCCTGATCAGGCATCTTGCGCCGGGACTGGCTGGCGCGGTGCGCCCCGGCGGGCACCTCGTTGCCTCGGGCATTGGCCGGCCGGCCGGCGCAGAGGCAACGCGGTCTCTTGAGCAGGCCGGTTTCCGGACGGTTGGGCGCACCTACGAGGCCGGTTGGGTTTCGCTGCTGGCCAGACGGGAGGGCTGACGGTTGGCGACCCGGAACGGCGGCCGATCACGGGCGGGGGCAGGGGCTGGAGCTCGGGGCGGGGCTGGGGCTCAGGCCAGGGCGGGCGCCGGCGGCGGCGCCGCCGGGACGCGGGCGGGGGCAGAGCTACCGGCCTGGCAGCTGCACCGCGTACTCCTCCACCCGGAGGAGATCCGGCACGGCGCCGTCTCGCTGTCCCCCCTGAACAGCCGTCACGTGCGCGATGTGCTGCGCCTGCGCCGGGGCGACAGCCTCCGTGGGCTGGCGCCCAGCGGGGACGACCTTGTGCTCCGCGTTTCCGGAAACGACGGCGGCCGCCTGCGCTGCCAGGTCACCGGCACAATTCCCCCCTTGCCCGAGCCGGAGCTGCGCGTTGCCGTCTGCCACGGTCTCACACGCAACGAGCGGATGGAGTACGTGCTGCAGAAGGGAACTGAACTCGGCGCCTCGGAATTCTGGCCGCTCATCACGGAGCGGACAGTCGTCCGCCCCGACACCGGGCGCGCCGCGTTGCGCCTTGGCCGCTGGCGGCGGATCGTCGAGGAGGCGGCGCTGCAGTCCGGCCGGTCGACCGTGCCCACCGTGGAGAACGTCCAGCCGCTGTCCGATGTGATTGCGGCCTTCCGGGCCCAGCCGCGGGATCTGATGTTCGTCGCCTACGAGGAGGAAACCCGGCCGCTGCGCGATGTCCTGCGCGGGCTGCGGACGGCGGGCGGCGGGGAGAGCAGGGACGTCGACGGCGGTCCCAGGACTGCCGCCATCGTGATCGGGCCGGAGGGCGGTTTCACCCCGCACGAGGTGGACAGCATGACAGACGCAGGTTTCGTCGCGGTTAGTCTCGGGCCGCGCATCCTGCGCGCCGAGACCGCGGGGACCGCTGTGCTGGCCATGCTGCTCTACGAATTTGGCGACTTGGGAGGACCCGGTGTCTGCCGATGATTGCCGTCCCAGCGTCGCGCTTCTGACCCTGGGATGCAAGGTAAACCAGTACGACACGGAGGCCCTGGCTGAGGCGCTGCGGGAGGCGGGCTGGGAGGTCAGTTTTGGGCTGGATGAGGGCGGGCCCGACCCGGATGTCGTGATCGTCAACAGCTGCGTCGTCACGGCACGGGCGGAGGCCAAGAGCCGGCAGGCGGCGCGCAAGGCGGCCAAAGAGCACCCTGGCAGCCGTGTCGTTCTGGCGGGCTGCTACCCGCAGGTGGCCCCGGCGGCGGCGGGCGGCGTGGCCGGTTTGGCCGGCACGGTCGGCACCGGCCGGCAGGAGACCGTGCGGCTGGTGCAGTCGCTGGTTGGGGCGGAGAAGCCGGCAGCTAGGGCAGGTCGGGAGGCGCGCCCTGACAGCTTCGGGCCGCTGCCGGCGGAGTACGAGTCGCTGCCGATCACGGCCCGGGCCGGGCGCGTGCGCGCCTTCCTCAAGGTGCAGGAGGGATGCGCCAACGACTGCGCGTATTGCATCGTGCCGCTGGCCCGCGGCCCCGAGCGCAGCCGCCCGCTGGCAGACGCCGTGGAGCAGGCCCGGGGGCTGCTCGCCGGCGGCGCCCGCGAGTTGGTTCTGACGGGCATCCGCCTTGGTGCCTATGGCACGGAGCGGGGTTGGGCCGGGGGGGAGCGGGCGGTTGCCGGGGGGTCTGGGGCGGCGGGGGAACGGGAGCGTGCCGAGGCCAGGGCGGCCCTGGTGGACCTCGTGGTTGCCTGTCTCGAGCTGCCGGGGCTGGTCCGGGTGCGGCTGTCGTCTATCGAGCCCACCGATATCCCGCCCGACCTGCTGGCCGTGATGGCCGCCGACCCGCGGGCCTGTCCGCACCTGCACGTTCCGCTGCAGAGCGGCAGCGACTCGGTGCTGCGCCGCATGGGGCGCAGGTACGACACCGCCGGGTATCGCGCCGTAATCGAGGACGCCCGCCGGGCGGTGCCGGGGCTGGCGGTTTCGACCGATGTGATGGTCGGCTTTCCTTGCGAAACCGAGGCCGAGTTTGCCGAGACGCTTGCCTTTGTGCGGCGCATCGGGTTTACGCGGCTGCACGTGTTTCCTTACTCCAGGCGGCCGGGAACGGCGGCGGCGGGCATGCCGGGGCAGGTCGCCGCCCGGGTGCGCGCCGAACGGGCGAAGATGCTGACTCAGGCGGGGCGGGAGCTGGCCTTGTCTTTCCATCTGGGACTGGTCGGAAGGGTCGAGGAAGTGCTTGTCGAACGCCAGCCCAAGCCACTCGGCCGCGACGCGGCGGAAGAACCGCAGGCAGGCGACCCGGCGTCTGGTATTGATACTGATGCCAGGTACGTCACCGAAGGGCTCACGGCCCGGTACGTGCGGGTGGAGCTGCTGAGTTCCGGGAAGTTGGCGCTGGGCGATCTCGTCGCCGCCCGGCTGGTCGAGGCGCGCACGGGGGACATGGCCGGGGTGGCTATCGACATCAGGGACAAGGCGGGCGGCGTGGACCGCGATACCGCCCGCGCATAAGCTGTCATGCCCGGCCGGCAGGCGGGGACGATCCTGGGGGTGACGCGAGTGGCATCAGGAGCGCAGGGGCGGCGGCTGCGCGTGGGCATCATCTTCGGCGGCCGGTCCGGCGAGCACGAGGTGTCGCTGCTCTCGGCCGCCTCAGTCATCAGGGCCCTGGACCCGGCGCGTTTTGAGGCCGTGCCTATAGGAATAAGCAAGGACGGTCGGTGGGTCGCGGGCCCGGCTGCGCTGGCGACCCTGCGCCGCGAGGCGCACCTGCCGGCGAGCGGCGCCATGGGCGCCCTGGCCAAGGCGCGTGACCTTGAGGACGGCATCCCGACAGCGCGGGTCAGCCTGCTGCCCGACCCCACCGTTGGCGGAAACCTCACCCCCGCGCCCGGCGCCGCCCCGGACCTCAACGGGGCCTGGCCTCCGCTTGACGTCGTGTTCCCTGTCCTTCACGGGCCGTATGGCGAAGACGGCACGGTCCAGGGTCTGCTGGAGCTGGCCGGAGTGGCCTATGTGGGGGCGGGCGTGCTGGGGTCCGCGCTGGGCATGGACAAAATCGCCATGAAGGACGCCTTTAGGGCGCACGGGCTGCCCGTGGTCAACTACGTGCCCGTGACGCGCAGGGCGTGGGAGAGGGATCGAGAGGGCGTGCTCGACGCCGTGCTCGCGGAACTGCGGGTGCCGGTGTTCGTCAAACCGGCCAACCTCGGCTCCAGCGTGGGCATCACGAAGGCGCGGGAGCGCGCGCAGGTGGCGGCGGCGCTGGATCTGGCGGCCCGTTTCGACCGGCGGCTGATCGTCGAGGAGGGCGCCCAGGACGTGCGCGAGATCGAATGCAGCGTCCTTGGCAACGACGAGCCCGAGGCGTCGGTGGTGGGGGAGGTTATCCCCAGTCAGGAGTTCTACGACTACCGCGCCAAGTACATCGACGAGGGCTCACAGCTCATCATCCCGGCCGACCTGCCGGTGGAAGTGAGCGAGGAACTCCGCCGCATCGCGGTGCAGGCCTTCCTGGCCGTTGACGTCGCGGGGATGGCCCGCGTCGACTTCTTCGTGGGCCACGCCGACAACCGCATCATCCTCAACGAGCTAAACACCATCCCAGGCTTCACCTCGATCAGCATGTACCCCAAGCTTTGGGAGGCTAGCGGCCTTTCGTACCGCGACCTCATCACGCGGCTTATCGAACTCGCCCTGGAGCGCCACCATGACCGCGCGCGGTCGGAGACCTCGTACGACGCCATGCTGTGCAGCAACGGGGGCAGAGGTTAGGGAGGCGGGGCGCGGTGGGGCGGATATGGCGGGTGGCTGTCAATAGAACAGGGCTATTGTTAACCAGCCGGCAGGTTTCCGCCGAATGTGCCGGTACGCGAGCAATAGAGCCCCTGTCGGTCCTGGATTTATCAGTTTGCTGAGGCATCTGCTCTCCTACCGGCAGGTTCTGGGCTCGGAACTGCCGGCTGGTGATCAATAGGCCCCTGCACACCCCCGGTTGAGGGGCATTCACAGGGAGGGAGCCCTCGTTGATGACACCCATCCTCCCCTGGCCCCGCGAGCTGAAACCGGCTGTGCTGATCGGGCGCCGCGGCCGCTTTACGGTCGATGCGCTGGCCGGCCCCGGCCTGTCCGACCCCGTGGTCCTCCATCTGCCCAACTCCGGCCGTCTGGCCACCGTGTTGAAACCTGGTTACGAGGCGTTGTACCTGCCCGCGAATCTGGCGGAGCAAGGGGTCGGCGGGCGCGGCGAGGCGCAAGTGCGTGTCACACCAGGTAGCCTGGTGCTGGTACGCGACCCTCGGGCTGGCTGGGTTAGCACCGACGCGGGCGTACCGGCGAGGTTGTTGGCGGCCGTGCTTCGGGCGACGGCCGGTCATTCGGGTGGCACAGAGGTGCCAGCGGCAGCGCAGGCCCTCGCCGCGCGCCTCGGACCCTACGCCTGCGTGCGCACCGAGCCCCGCTATGGCTCCCACCGCTTCGACCTGGCCCTGCTGGATAGTGAGGACCGTACAAAGGTGCTGATTGAGTGCAAGTCGATCACGCTGGTCGAGGATAGGACAGGCCTTTTTCCGGACGCGCCGACCGTGCGCGGCGCGGCGCATGTTCGGTTGCTCGGGCAACTGGCAGCCAGTGGACAGTGCCGGACAGTGCTGGTCTTCGTGGTTGGCAGGTCGGATGCCCAGCTCGTCCGGCCGCACAGGGAGATGGACCGGGAATTCGGGATGGCGCTTGATGAGGCCATAGGGCATGGGTTGGCTGTGATGGCATGCCGGGTGGATGCAGGCCTGGATGGAGTCGACCTGGGCGAGGAGATCGCGGTGAGGTAGGTGCCAAGCGACCGCACTAAAGCATGGCGTTGTGCGTAGCCTCAACTACCTCTACAGCCATTCGCTAGATGCCGTGTTCGGCAATCCGGCGGGCGATCCCGTTCACCAAGGGTCCAGGGAAGTGGAGCTGAGTACGTTTCTGGAGCCTCCAATATCCTCTTGAGCCTCGATATGCTTGTGGGCAACCGGAACGGGGGGTAGTTGCTCCTGGCAACCTGTGCAGTTGTCCGACCAACGCAGCACGCAGCGGCTTACAGCAGTTGTGTTGGGCGCACGGCGCACCCAGGGCCATAGCACAAGACAAGCTTGCGGGACAGGTACGTGCCTGTCCCTTCTCTTGTTAGTACACAAGGACGGTGATGCGCTACCCGCGCCTCTGGCCGCCGTGCCAGGCGAATACAGCGGGCGGTTCGTGGTGAGGGTCACTCCTTCGCTCCACAAGGCACTTGCTCGCCGTGCCCGTGCGGAAGGCGTGAGCCTAAACCACCTGTGCGGGGAGCTGCTGGCACAGGGCATAGGGTCCGGCCCCGCCCATCCAGAGGGCCGGGCCTGCCCGGAGCTGGCACAAACGGCAAGTGCGGGTTTGCGGCGTCAGGCATCCAAATCGGCGAGGTAACAACAAAAGCCCTGCCGCCCAGTGGGCACTCGCTGACGGCGAGCCCCACCCAGCCGCGAAGCCAGCTCCCTAAGCCCCGGCAGCGGTCGGGAGCGCCTTTTCTAGCCGGGCGAGCCCTCAATTATCCTCCCGGTGCCGCCGCAGTGCTGGGTGGCGTCGCCGATCTTTGCTGCCCGCCGGCCCTCAATCAGGACTTCAGGATCCCCTTCCGTGATTGTGAAGGTGTTGGGCCCGCAACATGCCGCGTGGACGCCGGGATCTCCGACTCTTGCGGCCGGCCGCCCGTCGATGAGCACAAGGCTGCTGCCCGCCATGATGGGACCGATTGCGGCGTGGGGGCAGCCTGGACATCCGTGCGAGTCGGCGGGCACCTGCGCTTTGTCGCCCTGGCGGGCGTATCTAGCCGTCGAGACGGCCTCAACCGTGAAGTCCTTTTGGATGACCTCGTTGCCGTACTCGCAGGTCAGGGTGATCACGTTGGCGCCGGGGGCGTCGAACGACGGACGGCTCTGGCTGCCCGTTTCCGGTGAAAACGACCCCGTGCCGCTCCAACGGACTGTATCGGACAGGTCCTTCTCGTCGGGAGTGCCGGGGTTGACAAGGCATCGCGCGCCGAAGACCCAGCCCTTGACAAACACCTTCGGGCTGCGTCCGACCGGGTAAGTCAGCTCGAGCTCCACGGCAGGCTCTATCCGAACAGACACGGTTCGGGACAGGCGCTTGCGGTCCGCCTCCGCTGACACCGTCACCACATAGTCGCCTGCGGCAGCGCTGTCGGACGCCTGGACCGACACCGTCAACTCACCCTCGCCCGAGCTGGGAGACAGGTCAAGGTCCGCGGATGTTGCGCTGAGGTTGATCGTCGCCCCGTCAGCGACCGCGTCGCCCTCGGGGCCTGTCTGGTAGACTGTGACGTCGAGCGACGCGGACTGGCCGGGCAGCAAGGTCAATCGTGAGGGGCGCACCTGGAGGGTGCAGGTCTCTGTCTCCGGCTCCTCGTCGGGCGCGCAGAATCCTATCCCCAGAGCTGTCAGGATGGCGGCGATAATGCTGCCGGCGGCCGCGGCGAAACTCGTGCTGCTGGAGTTGGTCACAAAATCACAGCGGTACTTCATTGTCTTTGCCCCTCCCCGTCACGCGCTCTCTCTGCATGCCCTGTACTCGTGTCTGTTCTTGCAGAGCACGATCTCCGGCCGTATCGGACATCCGCCCATGCACAGCGAACGCTGAGCGCAGTGCGGACAGGCGTCCCTGAGCCTGGAGCGAAAATCCTCGAAGCCCGGGCTCTCCCAGCCCTCGGCGATTGACGCCCCGCCGGCCCTCAGATCGAACGCCCACCGCATCTCCTGGTCGAAGCTGCATGGGAGCAGCTTCATGTCCGGCGTGATGTACGCCGAGAAACGCGCCCCCTCGCAGGTATCGAAAGCGTTTCGGTCTATGACCGATGTGTGGTTGATGATCGCGGGCACAGAGCAGCTGTCAAAGCCCGCTATCCGCAGCCCGCGGTCTGTATCCATCAGGCGGAAGAAGGTGGCCACGCGGCTGTCGTCGGGTACGAGCACATTATCCTGCCTGCCCTGTCCGACGGGTTTGAAGAGGAGGAATACGACCCGGTTGACGCCTTGAGGCAACCCGTCTCCCTGAAGAAGCCCGATGGCCTCGTCCACGGTGTCGCCGCCCAGCAGGAAGTGGATGTTGGTCCTGACCCCGGCTTGGAGCAGGAGGTCTATGGCTCTTAGGGTGTGCTCCGTCCTGTACCAGCTAACAGCGGCGGCCCCGCAGTACTTGGCGATGAGAGCGGCCCTCTTCCCGTCCAGCAAGAAGCCTGACGTGGTCAGGTTTGGCACTATGCCGTTGTCCCTGCTGTAGGCAAGCATTTCCTCGAAGTCGCTGTGCAGCTCGGGATCGCCCCTGCCGCCCAGGGCAAACTGGAATACCCTGCCCCGCGACTGGTCAACAATCCACCGGAAATCGTCCAGGGCCATGTTGTCCTGGTGCACGGTCGCGCCGCTCTGGTAGCATTGGATGCCCGCCCGTGCGCATTCACCGGACAGGCCGTGGGCGCAATGCCCCATCACACCGATGTCCAGCAGCTCCGGAAACTCGGCCATGAACGGGTCCACCCCAGTGTCATGGCCGTTTTCGTCCAAAACACCGGTCCGGCAGTAGAAACCGGTCGCCGGGTCAAAGTGGGAGGCGAAGGCGTACTTGCCGTCCTCCCGCTTCACGGGTCTAGGCCTGCCGTTTCGCATTCCTGCTACCGACAGAGCCCAAGACCAGTGACCCGGCTATGCAGACAGCCCCCAGGATGTAGCCCTTGTAGTCCCAATAGCTGCGACCGAACAGGCCGGGAACGAACCCGAGGGCCAGCCCGACCGCAAAGGACGCGAAGGCGGCGTAGACCAGCTCGAAGCTCGCGCTGCGTTTGGCAACATCGCGGTACCCGGCCTGGAACAGCCGGATCGGCATGCTGCCAGCGCCCAGCGACAGCGTGTCAAGGAGCCATCCGGCGGCGAGGACGCAGATGAAGTACTTGTCGGTCGCGTTGTTTCGTGTCACCAGGTTCGAAAAGGCTATGCCGGCACCGCCAAAAAGGAGCAGCACTCGGAGCGATTCCTTTCCGCCGAGAAGGGAGAACGCCCGCCCGGTGACCCCCAGCGTCTGTTTGTACTTGCCGGCCACCTCCCCGATGCCTGAGCGCCTGATCTGCGCGAGGCGGGGGATGACGGTCGAGTGGACGATGCTGAGGTAGAGCGCTTTGCCGACAAAGGTGGCATAGGCGGCCGTCAGGAACACCAGGACGGAGCCGATGACCGGCAGCCCATACGTCATCAGCACGAGCCACAGCACCGAGAGCGCTGCCATCCACGCCCAGTTCTTGAGCAACGCCCTTGGGACGTGCCGCACGTTGCGGGTGGCCATGCCGCCCAAGATGGTGAAGAAGCTCTGATCGGAGACCGTGCTCCGCGTCTGCAGCCCGCTGCCGCCTGAGTCCCTAGCCCTGGAAAGCGCCATAAACACCACTCCCAATCAGGTTCACTGGCATCTGCACGCGGTTACCGCTGCCAGAACGCGGGAGCCGGGCCTGAACCCTCCACCGTTGTTCGGTACGGCTATCCGCTTTCCTTCAGTCCCTCACCGGGGGTCGCGCTCCGCATCTGTCTGTTGTAGAGCTCGAACTGGCATTTGACCTGGCAAAACAGTCTGGCGTAATCAGGGTCGCTGAGGGAGGTGAGGTTGACGGCGGGGGAGCGAAAATCCACGGACGCGGGCATGGCCCTGCCCGACACCATCTCCCACAGCCTTGTCCCGGGCAGCGGCGTCACGGAAAACAGAAA
>JAUYEG010000163.1 GCA_030691505.1 Bacillota bacterium
ACCCGCCAGACACAGCAGGAAGTAGAAGTAGTACCGCCCCTGGGCGTGGCTCGAAGCCAGGTACGTCAGAGAAAACAACGCCGCCATCATCCACAGGAACGACGCGAACAACGCGAACAACAGCCCGAGCGGCGTGACCTCAAAGGACAGACCAAGGCCGACCAGGCCGTGCAGGCTGATCGTGCCCTGCGGCGCGCCGCCGAGCCAAAGGCGGAGGAGCAACCCGAACGATGCGACGCAGGCGAGCGCCGTCCAGGCGCCGTAGCGTGCGGCAAGCCTGTCCGGGCGGCGGCCGTCGGAAAGCGAAGTCATACGCCTGAAGAAAGAAAGCGCCAACGCGCCGAGAAACGGCAGGGCTAGAACGAGCAGCCACCATGAACTGGCCGTCCCCGCACCGGGGTGAATGCCCGGCCCGGGGACTTCTGGAGTGTAGGCTGACGCCAAGAACCCTAGCACGGGTCCTGGCTCCTAGGGCCCTAGAAGTAGCTTGGCCGAAAGCTCGGACATATGCAGCGGCCAGTTGGCCGGCGAGAGCGAGAAAACCACGCAGCCCAGGGCCAGAACGACAATCGGGACAAGCATGGCCGGCGGCGCCTCGGCAACGGAGCTCAGAAGGCGGCTCAAGCCCGCCGGCGCCGGCGAGGGTTCGGTTTGATCCCCCGCGACAAAACCGGCCACGATACCCGTGCTCACGCCGACATGCCTGGCATGAGCGTCGGGAGCGGCGTACCCTGCCGCCCGATCACCGGCGCGGGTGAAGAAAGCCGTGATCACAATGGGAAGGTAATACACCGCGTTCATCAGGCTGCTGACGATCAGCAGCACGGCGTAGAAAGGCTTGCCCGCCTCAAAAGCTCCGAGCGACAGCTCCCATTTGCTGATGAAGCCGTTGAGCGGAGGGATGCCGATCATCGTCAGTGCGGCTACGGTGAAGCACGCCATCGTCACGGGCATACGTTGCCCCAGACCGCCGAACTCGCGGATGTCGCGCTTGCCCGTTTTCTTGATGATCGCCCCGGCGCAAAGGAACAAGCAGCTCTTCATGATTGCGTGCGCAAAGATATGGAAGATGTCGCCCGTCAGGGCCCTCTCCGAAAGCAGTGACATGCCAAGCAGGATGTAACCCATCTGCCCGATGCTGGAGTAGGCGAGCCGCCTCTTGATGTCCATCTGGGTGATGGCGACCGCGCTGCCGAGGATGATGGTCACCGCGGCGGCGAACAACATCCCGGATGCCCAGCCCACAGCCCTGAAGAACCCGACCCCGTAGATGTTGTAGATGACCCTCAGCAGCCCGTAGGCGCCGGTCTTGAGCATGATCCCCGACAGGAGCGCGCTGGCGGGCGACGGCGCCACCGGGTGGGCGTCCGAAAGCCACACGTGCAGAGGGACCATACCGGCTTTCATGCCGAACGCGGCGACGAAGGCGATGAACGTGAACAGCGACAGCGGCGAAGACTGGGTGATGACTCCGATCCGGTCGAGGCTGACCGTGCCGCCCAACTCGAACGTCGCCACCAGGCCGAAGAAAAACGCCAGGCTTCCGGCGATGGTCATGAACAGGTACTTGAGGCCGGCGCGCATCGCAGCCGGGGTCTCCTCATGCACCACGAGCACGTAGGCGGGCAGCGACATGAACTCGAAGAAAAGAAACAGCGTAAAGAGGTCGCCGGCGAGGAAGGTCCCCACCGACCCCGACAGCGTCAGTACGAAGAACGAGTAGTAGCGCGTTTGGCCGTGCTCGTCCTTCATGTACTCGAGCGAGTAGATGGTCACCAGGAACCACACCGACGAGGACAGGAGCGCCAGGAAGAAGCTGAGGGTGTCCACGCGGAACGAAATACCCAGCGGGGGCAGGAAACCGCCGAACGAAGTCACGAGCGTGTTGCCCGCGGACACCGCGGGGTACATCGCCGCGGCCAGCACCGTCGTTCCCGCGGACGCAAACAGGGCAACCATGTTGCGGAGCCGGGCGGAGCTTCGCCCTGCAAAATAGACAAGGCCGGTGCACGCCATGGGAAACAGCGCCACGGCGGCCGGCAGCCACGAATAGACGATACGTCCTGGCATCATTGCCCCTCCTGTGCCGGACATCATCCGGCAGCAACGACAACGAACTGTCTCGCTATCGCGACCTACGCAGGCTCGAAGCGAAAGTTCCTTGTTTCACAATTAGGACATCGGCGGCGGAGCAGCCGGTTTGTCTCGTCGGCGCAGTTTACTTAATGAGACGTTCACGGACCATGATAGACCTGCTCGATCAAAGCTGTCAAACCCGTTTAGCGCAGCGCAAAGAAGCTCTTGGCGACCTCGAGCATGTGCTGGAGCGGGAACCGGGGCAGAAAACCGGTGAGCACGCACACGGCGGCCAGGATGACTATCGGCGCCAACTCGGCCGGCGGGCCCTCACGTCCACGGGGATGCCCGGGGTCAGGGCCAAAGTAGGCCGAGATGACAAACGGCAGATAGTACGCCCCGCTGAGCAGGCTGCTGGCAACGACGAGCACGGCGTACAGCGGGCGGCCGAGGTCAAGTGCGCCGAGTGCGACGTACCATTTGCTGATAAAGCCGTTGGTTCCGGGAACGCCGATCATGGCCAGCGCCCCGATCGTAAAGGCCGCGGTCGTGAGGGGCATGGACCGGGCGATCCCGCTGAGCCCGGCCAAGTCCCGCTTGCCGGTGCGAGCGATCATCGCCCCCGCCGCAAGGAACAGGCATACCTTCATGACCGCGTGGTTGAAAACGTGCAGCAGGGCGCCTGCGACGGCATTCTCGCTGCGGAGCGACAGCCCAAAGAAGATGTAGCCCATCTGAGCGATGGTCGAGTAGGCCAGCAGACGTTTGATGTCACGCTGCGCAATGGCCACGATCGACCCGAAGAACATCGCCCCCGCCGAGAACCAGAACATGACGTAGGGCGCAGGCGAGCGCCAGAGCAGGTCTGGGCCCCATACCTGATAGCCGATGCGCGCCAGGGCCACAACGTAGACCTTGACCACCAGGCCGGAGAGCAGCGCGCTGGACGCCGACGGCGCCGCGCTGTGGGCATCCGGCAGCCACACGTGCAGCGGGAAGAGCGCGGCCTTAAGCCCGAACCCGACCAGGTACAGCGCCAGAGCACCCATGGTGACCCTGGGGAATGAGGCGGCTGCCGCCGGCAGAGCCCGGCTGATTGCGTCCATGTCCAGGTAGCCAGTGACGGAGTAGAGCATCGCGGTGGCCAGGAGCACGGCGCCGGAGCCCACGGCGGATAGAAGCAGGTACTTGAAACTGGCCTCGAGGGCGGCGGGGCGGCTGTCCACGGAGATAATCCCGCATGCGGCGATCGAGCAGATCTCGGCCATCACGAACAAGTTGAAAAGGTCCTTGGCTATGACCAGGCCGGACATGCCCCCGAGCAGAGTGAGACACAGCGGCCAGTACCAGCGTTCCGCCTGCCGACCCAGTTCCGCCGGCTCGTGCGACTGCGCGAACAGGAGAATCAGCGTGGCCCCGCAGCCAAGCAGCGTAAGCACCACGGCTCCGAGAATATCGACCCGTACCTCGATGCCGAGCGGGGCCGGCCAGCCGCCCGTTGCGTATGTGAGCGGTCCGTTACGGGTGACCCTGCTCAGAAGCGACAGTGCGATGAACGCATGGATCGCGGCGGTACCGACAGCGCCCCATCGAGCGAACCCAATGCGGCGGCTTCCCATCCATCCGCACACAAAGGCGCCGAGGAACGGCAGGGCGATGACGAGAGCGGGACCGTGCGCCACGTCTAGCCGCTCCTTGTGCGGCGGACGATTTCGTCCGCATCGAGGGTTCCCAGGTTCTCGTGGATCTTGATCGCCAGCGCGAGCGCGAACGCCGTGGTGCTGACGGCAATGACGATTCCTGTGAGGATCAATGCCGAGGGAAGCGGGTTGACGAAACCCGCCGCCGTGCCGGCGGCTCCGATCGGCGGCCTGCCCCCCCGCACATAGCCGAGCGACACGACAAACAAGAACACCGCGGTGTCCATGATGTTCATGCCGATGATCTTCTTGATGAGGTTGCCGTGGGTCAGCATGGTGTACAGGCCCACAGCGAAGAGGACCATCGCGCCCAGGAAATTGAGGTGGCCGAGGAGCTGCTGGCTCACGGCTCATCCACCTCGCCTGATGCGCCGCCGCCGCTCCAGATCCGGGCGACGAGGCCAAAAACCGTTGCCGCGACCTTGACGCCCACCGCAGCCCCCAGAAGCCACACCGCACCCGAGGAAAAGAGCTTGCCCGGCGTCCCGGACGGAAAGCCCGCCCCCAGGTTGGTCAGAAAAAGGCTCCCCCGGAAGACCGCCACCAGCCCGATGAGGACATACCCGGAACTGCCCAGGGTGTCGAGGTTGCCCAGCGAGTTTTCGTTGAAGACCTTTTCGGCATGGTGGAATCCCCATGAGAGGGCCGCAAGAATGAGGCCTGCCGCGATGATCGTGCCGCCGGCGAACCCCCCGCCGGGCGAAAGATGCCCATGCGTGATGACGTAGGCGCCGTAGACTGTGATCAGCGGCAGCAGATACCCCGCGATGGTCGACAGGATGAGGTCATGCACCTCGATCCCTCCTCCGGTGGCTGAGCACCGAGGCAGTGGCGGCGGCCGCCGTGAACAACACGGTGGCCTCGCCAAGGGTGTCAAAGGCCCGGTAGTCGAACACCACGGCGGTCACGGAGTTGACCGCTCCCGTATCCTTAACGGTGTCAAGCACGTACCGCTCAAAAACCTCGTTGCGGTTTGGGGCGTCGGGAGCGCCGAACTCCGGCAGAGCGTAGGCAATGACGCCCATCATCCCGCTGACGAGGACGACTGTAAAGATGACCAGAGCCGCGCGGCTCACTCCTCGCGCCTTCTAGTCCGGCTGACGGCGCCGATGAGCAGCAGGGTCGTGACCCCCGCGCCGACGGCCGCCTCGGTTATCGCCACGTCAGGAGCGCCCAGCATCTGCCAGTTTATGGCCATCAACAGGCTGTAAGAGGCGAAAATGACGACCGCACCGAGGAGGTCACGTGTCCGTTCGACCGCGAGGCCGCAGGATACCAGCAACACCACGAGCAGGGCGCTGAAGACTAGGTGCAAGGACCTGACCTCTCCTTTCCAGGAACGGCGTCAGGCCCGGCGGAAGACGCGACGCCGCCGTCCGACAGCCGCAGCGTGCCGGGAAGGGCCCGCACACCGGACCGGTACGCGGCCCTGGCCATGCAGTGCGCGGCAGTCGGGCTGGTGATCCAGATGAAGACCACCAGGAAGATCAGTTTGACGACGGTCGTCGGGTCGCTGGTCACAACCGCCAGGCCCAGCAGCCAGAGCCCGGCCCCCAGGCTGTCGCTCTTGGCGGCCACGTGCATGCGTGTATAAACGTCAGGCATCCGCAGGATGCCGATCGTCCCCGCCAGCAGAAAGAACGTGCCGGCCACCAGCAACAGGGCCGCGACCAGTTCGCGCATCATACACCTCCGTCAAGCACACCGGCCTTCTAGGTGGACGGCCCGCCCCGTTCGAGGTAGGTCGCCACGCCGATTGTGGCCAGGAAGCCTATCAGGCCGTACACCAGCGCGACATCAACGAAGAAAGGCTGCCTGGCCGCGACCGAAAGACCGGCGATAAGAACCAGGGCCTTGGTGCCGATGACGTTGATGGCGACCATCCGGTCGGCCACGGTCGGGCCGACGGCGGCGCGGGCGAGGCACAGTGCGATCATGATTAGAAGAAAGGCCAACAGAGACCACAGCACGGGATCAAGCATCGTCGGCCCCTCCCCCAAACGCTTTTTCGAGGCCGCGTACCCGCCACTCAGCAGCCCATTCAGGCAGCGTCGCAGCCGCGGACCGGGTCAAAGTATGAACCAGGAAGCCGTCCCTGTCCATCTCGACGGTCAAAGTCCCCGGAGTCAGGGTAATCGAGTTGGCGAGAAGCACACGGCCCCAATCAGAGCTAAGATGCGGCCGGTACGCCATGAAAACCGGACTCACCGGGAGCTTGGGGTCAAGGACGATCAGCGCGACCTGGATGTTGGCCTTGACGACCTCGACCATCAGGAAGGCCAAGTAGGCAAGCACCCTGAAAGGGGCGCCCAGTCTGGCAGCCATCGGTCGTCCCAATGGTCTGGTCTCGTGGGAAGGTCCCGGAGCGACACGCCAGCGCACAACCAGCGCCACGAGTACGACGGCGGCGCCGAGCACGAGATGCTGGAGGTCCCACGCTCCACCGAGTGCGAACCAGAACAGAAGAAGCCCGAGAAACGAGGCCGCGTGGCGACCGGGGAATACCCTCAACATGCCGGCCTACCGCCCCTCGACCGCGATCATTGAAGAGCCGATACGCGATGGTCTTAGGCCACGCTCCAACCCCGCGGCCCACCTGACGGCTGGATTGCCTGCCGTGTAAGATTGACTGCCGAAAGGGAATATCCTGCTTCGCGTGGAACTCAGGTGAGAAGTGCTCGTCGTCGGGGTCAATCAATGTGTTAGATAATGTATGCGCCGTTTGGCTGCGGACGGGTTGACCGAAGGCGCAATGCACCATACCATTGAACCTGAAGACGGGCAAGATTGTGTTTACTAGGACCTGTTTGTATCTGTGACTGACGGCACTAAGTCTCGGCGTGGATTGTGATTATGTGCACTGGTGCTTTTCAGGGTTCTCATGTAAGGTGCCGCAACCAGGGGTGAGCGATCGATGCAGGAGCCAGACCGCGGACATGAGGTCTTCGGCGCGCCTGTGCTCGGCGCGTCCCTACAGCGCTACCGTCGCGAGGGGCGGGCGGCACCGGAGTTGCTGAGCCTCGCCGCGGCGCTGGCGGCGCTGCAGGTTGAGCTGCATGCGGAGCTGACCGATGCTCCACCGCCGCAGGATGCCTCCCCTACTCCTCCGGCGGACTGGGCTGCCGACGCTCTCCGGCGTACCGCTGACGTGGTCGCCGCCCATTCGCCTCAGAGCGTGCCGGCGCTGGCCGGGTTTGCCGCCGGCGCCGCCAAGCTCGAGACAGGATTGCTGGCAGCGGCGGCCCGCGGCGAGGCCCCGGCGGTGGCCGAGGTGGCGGGCGTCACCGGCGCAGCGCCGGCGGTCGCAGTCTATGTCCTGCGGGCGGCGCTGCAGCCCCACCTTGCCTGGCGCTTCGGAGCCGGCTCCGCCTGCGCCGGGGATCTGCCATTCCCTGTCCGGCAGTACTGTCCGGCATGCGGCGGGCGCCCGCTGATGGGCAAACACACGGAGCCGGACGGGCACCGGTTTCTGCGCTGTACCCTGTGCGGCCACGAATGGGCCTACCCTCGCATGGCTTGCCCTGCCTGTGGTGAGTCCGAGCAGGCCAAGCTGGAGTCGTTTTTCGTCACAGGCGACGAGGGGCACCGGGCGTACCTGTGCGCGACATGCAAGCGATACACCAAGGTTTCTGACGAAAGGCTTCTGGGGGGCCGGGTTTACCTGCCCCTGGAGGATATGGTGACCCTGCACCTGGATGACCTGGCCCGCGAACGGGGCTACACCCCGGTCAGCGAGGATGGGCCCGACGATCCGGAACAGGGCAGGAAGGTATCTCAGTGGGGAGAGAGGTGATGAGGGAGTGAAGCTTTCCCGTAGGTCTTTCCTCAAGCTATCCGGGATGACCGTTACGGCGGCAGCCTTGACCGGGCTCGGTTTCGAGGTCCGGCAGGCCGCGGCGGCGCCGCTGCGCACCGCCAATGCCCAGGAGACGACAACCATATGCCCGTACTGCGGCGTCGGTTGCGGCATTGTCTGCCATTCGGTCAACGGGAAAGTGGTCAACTGCGAGGGCGATCCTGACCACCCGATTAACCTCGGGTCACTCTGCAGCAAGGGATCTGCCCTGTATCAGTTGACCAGCAGCAACGAGCGGCGCCTCAGCAAGGTGAAGTACCGCGCGCCGGGCTCGGATCGCTGGGAGGAAAAGACCTGGGATTGGGCGATCACCGAGATCGCCAAGCGTATCCAGAGGACGCGCGACGATTCCTTCGTGACGACCGACGCATCCGGTGTGACGGTCAACCGGGCCGAGGCCCTCGCATGCATGGGCGGGGCCGCGCTCGACAACGAGGAGTGCTACGCGTACAGCAAATTCGCACGGGCGCTTGGTGTTGTCTGGCTGGACCACCAGGCGCGTATATGACACTCTGCCACGGTCGCCGGTCTGGCGCCATCATTCGGCAGAGGGGTAATGACCAATCACTGGGTGGACCTCAGGAACACCGACTGCGCCCTGATCCTGGGCGCCAATGCGGCCGAGAACCACCCGATGTCGTTTAAGTGGCTGCTCCGCGCAAGGGAGACTCGCGGGGCCAAGATCATCAGCGTAGACCCGCGGTTTACCCGCACCTCGGCGGTCTCTGACCTGTACGCACCGCTCCGCCCAGGGACGGACATCGCCTTCGTGGGCGGGATGATCAATTACGCGCTTGAGAATCGCCTGTATCACGAGGAGTATGTGCGGGAGTATACCAACGCGTCCTACATCATCAGCAGCGCCTATTCTTATGAAGACGGGCTGTTTAGTGGATATGACGCGGCCAAGCGGGCCTACGACAAGAACCAGTGGGCCTACGAAATGGACGCGGCCGGCATCCCGCGGCGGGATAAGACGCTCAGCAATCCGCGTTGCGTTTTCCAGCTGCTCAAGAAGCACTTTGCCCGCTACGATGCGGAAACTGTCTCGAGCATAACGGGTTGCCCAAAGGACAAGTTCCTCGCGGTCGCGTCAGCCTTCGGTACGACCGGCGCAGTCGACAAAGCCGGAACGATCCTGTACGCCATGGGTACCACGCAGCATACGGTCGGCACCCAGAATGTGCGGGCATTCGCGGTCCTCCAGCTTTTGCTCGGCAACATCGGCAGACCGGGCGGGGGCATCCAGGCCATGCGCGGCGAGTCCAACGTTCAGGGCTCGACCGACGCTGCGCTGCTGTTCCATCTATTGCCAGGATACCTCAAGGTTCCGGCGTCGGACATGCCGGACCTTGCCACGTATCTTGACAAGACCACTCCGAAGACAGCCGACCCGGACAGCGTCAACTACTGGAAAAACACACCCAAGTTCACTGTCAGCCTGCTGAAGGCATGGTTCGGCGAGGCCGCGACGGCCGAGAACGAATTCGGCTACCAGTGGCTACCCAAGGTGCATGCGGGCAGGAACCATTCGCACATCGCCATTTTCGAGGCGATGTATGAAGGCCAGATCAAGGGCCTGATCCTGATGGGCCAGAACCCGGCCGTGGGCGGCCCCAACGCCAACAAGGAGCGCAAGGCGCTGGCCAGGCTCGACTGGATGGTCGCCGTGGACATATTCGAAACCGACACGTCGGTGTTCTGGAAGGGCCCGGGGGTCGACCCCAAGACCATCCAGACCGAGGTGTTTCTGCTGCCGGCCGCGGCGTCGACGGAGAAGGAAGGCAGCGTCTCCAACAGCGCCCGCTGGATGCAGTGGCGGTACGTGGCCGCGCCCCCACCGGGCGAGGCCAAGCCGGACCTGGACATCATCGATATGCTGTACAAGAAGGTCAAGGGCCTGTACGCAGGCTCCACCGATCCCAAGGACCAGGGTTTGCTCAGCCTCACCTGGGACTACGGGTCTCACCCTGACCCGCACCGGGTGGCCAAGGAAATGAACGGATACGACCTGGTTACCGGCAAGTTGCTGGTCAACTTCACAAAGCTGATGGACGACGGCGCCACCTCGTGCGGCAACTGGGTCTACTCCGGCTGCTACACCGGGGACGGCAACATGTCGGCGCGGCGGGACGCCTCCGACCCGAGCGGCCTTGGGATCACGCCCAAGTGGGCCTGGGCATGGCCCGTCAACCGGCGCACGGTGTACAACCGCTGCTCCGCGGACCCGAAGGGGCAGCCATGGGATCCAGAGCGAGCACCGTTCCGCTGGGATGCGGCCACTGGCGCCTGGGTATCCTTCGACGTACCCGACTTCGTGGCCACCGTTCCGCCGGAGAAGTCCGCAGCCTCGCCTTTCATCATGCGTGTCGAGGGTGTGGGTTGCCTGTTCTCGCGTGAGCTAAACGAAGGTCCTTTCCCCGAGCACTACGAGCCGTGGGAGACCCCCGTGGCCAACGGGATGTCTTCCCAGAATATCAACCCGGCCGTCAAGTTCTGGGGCGAGGCGGACAATGCCAAGGGCGACAAGGCGCAGTATCCGCTCATCGGCACGACGTACCGCGTCACCGAGCACTGGCAGGCGGGCTCCATGACGCGCAACTGCCCGTGGCTCGCGGAGGCGATGCCGGAGATGTTCGTTGAGCTGAGCCCGCAACTGGCGCAGCAAAAGGGCATCTCCAGCGGCGAGACCGTCAAGGTCGTCGGCGCCCGCGGCGAAGTGCTCGCCAAGGCCTGCGTGACCTCCAGGTTTGCCCCGTTTAACGTCGAGGGTCAGACCTGTCACGTCATCGGCCTTCCGTGGCATTTCGGGTACAACGGGTACGTCACCGGCGGCCCGGACAAGAAGCGCAGCTACGCGGCAAACCAACTCACGGCGCACATCGGTGACGCGAACACCACGATCCCTGAGTACAAGGTGTTCCTGTGCGATCTAAGGAAGGTGACCTAGAATGGCCAAGGCGATCCTCGTTGACACCACCAAGTGCACAGCGTGCCGGGCCTGCCAGGTTGCCTGCAAGCAGTGGAACCAGTTGCCCGCGACGGTCACCGGGTTCGGGGGGACCTACGAGAACCCGCCTGACTTCCGCGGATCGTATACCCGCGTGCTGTTCAGCGAGTCGGTCAAGGACGGCGAGGTGCGCTGGAACTTCGCCAAGACGCAGTGCATGCACTGCACAGACGCCGCATGCGCGATGGTCTGCCCCACAGGGGCCATCCGCAAGAGCGAGTTCGGCACGACGGTGATTGACGCCGCAAAGTGCATCGGCTGCAACTACTGCATCGCCAACTGCACTTTCGGGGTCATCTACTTCGACCGCGCGCTCAACCGGGCACGCAAGTGCGACATGTGCTATGACCGGATGAGCAACGGGAAGACCCCCGCCTGCGCCAAGGCCTGCCTGACGGGCTGCCTGCAGTTTGGGGAGCGGAGCGAAATACTGGCCAAGGCTCAGGCCGCCGTCGCGGCGGCCAAGAACCGCGGGCTGGCCGGAGCTCAGGTATACGGCCAGACCGAGGTCGGCGGCCTCGGCTGGATCTACGTGCTCAAGGATGCGCCGGCGGCCTACCGGCTCCCGGCCGCTCCCGAGCCGCCCGTGACGGCCAGGTTCTGGCAAGCGCTCTTCCAGCCCGCGCGGATCGTGGCCGGGCTGGCAATCCTGTTCGGCCTGTGGAGCAACCGCAAGCACTCGGCCGACCTCGCCCCCGCCCCGGAGGGCACTGCCACAGGCGCGGGCAGAGCAATCAGTGCTGGCAAGTAATCTCGTCATGCGAACGGAGGGAGCGAAGTGAGCGTCAAGACCTTCACTCGTGGCGGCGTCCATCCGCCCGAGCACAAGGAGCCCACCGCCGGGTCGCCTATTCGCGAGATTCCGCCAGCACCGGAGATGGTTGTCCCGCTGTCACAGCACACCGGGGCTCCATGCGAGGCGACTGTGGCGGTTGGCGACCGGGTTATGGCGGGTCAGAAGATCGGAGACTCGGAGGCCTTTATCTCCGCGCCGGTGCACTCACCCGTGTCCGGCACGGTCAAGGCCATTGAAATGCGTCGGGTTTTCACGGGGGCGATGGTACGCTGCGTCGTCATCGCCCCGGATGAGCACCAGGAACAGGCCGCCCAGACTGAGCGGCGCGACTGGCGGGCTCTTGCGCCCGACGAGATCAGGAGCATAGTTCGTCAAGCGGGCATCGTCGGGCTGGGTGGAGCGGCTTTCCCGGCGAGCGTCAAGATCGCGCCGCCCAAAGACAAGCCAATTGACAGCGTGATTATCAACGGGTGCGAGTGCGAGCCGTTCCTGACCTGCGACCAGGCCTTGATGCTTCTCCGGCCGGACGACCTGATCGAGGCGACCCGGCTGCTGATCAAGGTTGTGGGCGCCAGGCGCGGCTACATCGGCATCGAGCTCAACAAGCCGGACGCCATTGAGCTTCTGGCAAGCAAGCTCAAGGAGGACCCGGAGATCTGCGTCGTACGTTGTGAGGTCAAGTACCCGGAGGGCGCGGAGAAGCAACTGATCAAGGCCGTTTTGGACCGCGAGGTGCCTCCCGGCAAGCTTCCGAGTGAGGTCGGGGCCCTGGTCCACAACGTTGGAACGGCGCTGGCGATCCTCGACGCGGTGGCCCAGGGAACGACCCTGACCAGGCGCGTGGTGACTGTAACCGGAGCTGTCGCCCGGCCGGGCAACCTGGAGGTCCGGGTCGGCACCCCGGTAAGCCACCTTATCGAGCAATGCGGCGGCTTTGCGGGTCAGCCCGGCAAGGTCATCTTGGGTGGCCCGATGACAGGCTGGGCGATCGAGGACCTCGGCGTTCCGGTGCAAAAAGGCACCTCGGGCGTTGTCGTCCTAACCCGCGAGTACATGGACGCCCACCCCACGCTTGCGTGCGTGCGCTGCGGCAAGTGCGTCGAGGTCTGTCCGATGGGCCTGATGCCCAACATGATCGGTATCTACGCCGAGCGCGGACGGTACGACGATGCGGAGAAATGGAACGCCATGGACTGCTTCGAGTGCGGCGCCTGCGCGTATGTCTGCCCGTCCAAGCGGCCGCTGGTCGACTGCGTGAGGAAGAGCAAGCAGGCGATCAACGAGAAGCATCGCCGGCAGAGGGAGGCAAAATCATGATCGGCCGCAATCTGGTTGTCACGCCGCCCCCGCACCTGAAGCAGCGGGATGCCGTGGCCCATGCAATGCGGGACGTGGCCCTAGCCCTGGTGCCGGTGACTCTGGTGGCGTTTTACTTCTTCCGTCTTAACGCGGTGATCATGTGGGTTCTCTGCGTGGGCGCCGCTGTGTTGACGGAGATCGTCGTCCGGCCGATGCTGGGCCAGAAACCTCAGATAGGCAACATGAGCGCCGTCGTCACCGGCTGGCTGCTCGCGCTGTGCTTCTCGCCGACCACCGCCTGGTGGACGGCGGTAATCGGCGCGATCCTGGCCGTCGGCGTGGCCAAGGAACTAATGGGCGGACTCGGCTGGAACTGGTTTAACCCGGCGCTGTTCGGCCGGGTCGTACCGGTCGTGCTCGCCCCGCTCTTTTCCTGGATCGGACCGGTCCTGAGCTCGACAAGGTTCCGGTTCGCGATGGCCGACGTGATGAGCCAGGCGACTCCGCTGGCCATGCTCAAGGGCCGCGATCTTGCCGGGGCGCCCACTCCGGTCGACCTGTTGACCGCATATCCGGGCGGGGCTCTCGGCGAGGTGTCGGCTCTGGCGCTGATCGCCGGCGGGCTGTACCTGATGTTGCGCAAGCACATCAGCTGGCGGATCCCGGCCGGCATGATCGCAACCGTGTTCGTGCTGACGCTGGTCCTGGGGCGGTACCCCGTACACCAGGTGCTGTCCGGAGGACTGCTGCTGGCGGCATTCTTCATGGCGACAGACTGGGTCACGGCCCCGGTTACGGGCAACGGCCGGCTGATCTTCGGGATCGCCATAGGCGTGCTCGTGGTGCTGTTCCGTGTGTTCGGTGCTCCGCCTGAGGGCGTCGGGTTCTCGGTTCTCCTGATGAACCCAACCGCACACTGGATCGACCGCATGACCAGGCCGAAGCTGTTCGGCCAGAAGTAAGACGCCTGTAGGACTGAAGCAAGACCGGAGCGAGATGCACGCTAAGACAGCAACAAAACGGCAGTGCACCTAAAGCAAGCCGCAGGGGCCAGCATGAGGGTAAGGCCGGCCCCTGCGGCTTTGGACTTGGCGGCGCGGTCCCGCAAGGATAAGCTATACTCCGTAGCGTGACGGGGGGAACTGAGCATGCGCATTGGCGTGTGGGAGATCGTGGTCGTGCTGCTGGTCGCGTTGATCCTGTTTGGGCCCAATCGTCTGCCGGAGATGGGCAAAGCGCTGGGCAAGGCGATCAGAGAGTTCAGGCGGGCCACCTCTGACCTCGGCAGGGAACTCGAGCAGGCCCGCGAGGAACTCGAACGCCCGGCGGAGGAGCAGACGCACGAACAACCCACGCAGCAGAAACCGGAGTAGTCCGTGAGCCGGGCGGCTAATCCTGAGCAGTACCAGCTATCCCTGGGCCAACACCTGCTGGAACTGCGGGCGCGGTTCCTGCGGGCGGCGTTGGCCATGGCCGTGACGACGGCCGCTTCGCTCGGCCTTTCGCGCCGTTTGCTGGAGCTGCTGCTCCGCCCCGTGCCGGAGATCTTCTTTTTTGCCCCAGGGGAGGCGTTTGCGGCCCACCTCAGGGTTGCCTTCCTGATCGGAATACCCCTGGCCTGGCCGGTCGTGCTCTACCAGATCTTCGCCTTCATCGCGCCGGGGCTATATCCGGCTGAAAGGCGGGGCCTCGCAATACTGCTGCCTGTCGGCACGGTGCTGTTTATCCTCGGGCTCGCGTTTGGATATCTGGTGATGATTCCCGTGGTTTTGGTGTGGCTGCGCGGGTTCGCGACAGGGGGCGTCACCGCCGCGATCTCGCTCAGCACGTATGCCGGTTTCGTTACACGCGCGCTGCTGCCGTTCGGGATCACCTTTCAGCTCCCGCTTGTCGTCGGCGTATTGAGCCGGATCGGCATGGTCACGGCGGGCTCCATGGCCGGAGCCCGCCGGTGGGTGTACCTGGGCATAGCCGTCGCCGCGGCGCTGCTTACGCCGCCCGACGTAGTATCGCAGATCCTCATGGCGTTGCCGATGGTCGTGCTTTATGAACTGTCAATCGTCATTGCTCGCCTCATAGCCCCGCGCACCGGCGACGCCTAGCCCTGGTTCTAATCCAGGGCGGCGGTAACGACCGCCCTGCCCCCTGTCTCGCGGGCGACCTTCTCAGCATAGTACCCCATCAGGCGGCGAGTCACCTGGCCGGGACGGCCGTCACCGATAGCCCGTCCGTCGATTGCCGCCACCGGCAGGATCTCAAACACGCTGTTGGTGATGAAAGCCTCCGGCGCAGCCAGCGCCTGGCCCAGGGTGACCGCCTGCTCCTCGACACGCAGGCTGGCATCCGCGCACAGCTCGAGGATGATGGTGCGGGTGACGCCCGCGAGAATGTTGCGGGACAGCGGGGCTGTACGAACGACGCCGTCCACCACCGCGAAGAAGCTGGAGGCGGCGCTTTCGTTGACCAGGCCGTCGTGTCCGACGAGCAGCGCCTCGAAGCATCCCTCGCGGTTGGCCGCGGTCATGGCCTGGCAGTTAGCGAGCAAGTTGAGTGACTTGATGGCGCAGTGGGACCAGCGATCGTCAACCTGGCTCCGGAGCCCGATCCCGTTCCGGTGCAGCGCGGGCGCGAACGGCCCCAGTTGAACGGCCATCACCATCAGGCTGGGCTTGATGGTTTCCGGAAACGAGTGCCGCCGGGGGGCTACCCCGCGCGTGACGTGGATGTACACGTACGCGTCTTCGGGGCTGCGGGACTCGATCTGGTCGAGAATGCGCCGGAACTCATCTTTGCTGTAGAGCAGGAAAAGGTCCAGGCCGCGCAGGCTGCGGTCCAGCCTGGCAAGATGGAGCTCGCGGGTGAACGGCGCCCTGCCGTAGAGCCGGTATACCTCGTAAACCCCGTCCCCGAAAAGATAGCCACGGTCAAGGACACTGACCTTCATGTCGTCGGTGGTGCCCCACTGGCCGTCCAGGAAGACCGGATGCATGCCGCTAACCCCCGCTCGGCCTGTGCCCCTGGCGGGTGAAAGCCCCGCTGAGGAAGGCCCAGATGATAATCGCCAGGATGAACAGAGTTCCCAGCGTAAGTGCCGTCATATGCCTGGCGGCCGCGCGCCGCCCCGTGCCCAGCAGCTCGTAGTCGGCAGTGGCCCGCCCGCCCGGAATAGCGGCGTCCACGCGGCCCTCCTCGGCCAGGCCGGCCGCCTCGCCCGCCGCCGTACCGGCGGCCGCGATCATGGAATGCACCCCGTGGTGCGAAGCCACCCACGCGCCGTAGGCCGGGCCGAGGCCGCCGCCGTCAACCACCATAACGAGCAGGTCGGCGTCATCCAGCCGCCTGAATGTATGCGCCAGAGGCATGAGGTTGAGGTCTTCGCCGGCATGGTCCCGTCCTCCCGCAGCGTCGGCAAATCCGGCGATGCACGCGCCGGCGTATTGCTGTCCGCCCGGGCTGCGAGAGCCAAGATGAATGGCTGCCTGGCCGTAGGTCATCCTGGCCTGAGACAGCGCCGTACGGACGGCGCGTTCCACCCGGACCGCGGTCTCTGTGCCAAAGCTGGCCACAACGACCCGTCCCCCGCGCCGTAGAACGTGAGCGAGCACGGCCGCCAGCTGACGGTCGCCTTCGGGGTCGCGGTAGTCGGCAAGGATGGTCACATACGGGGCCGTCCCCATCGACTCGACGAGGTCAAAGGCCTGCTGTGCCTCTGGTGTGATGTGGCTGCTGAACGCTACCGGGAACATCAGCCCGATGGCGATTAGCGCGATAAGCAGCCCGTAGATCAGGAGCCGAATACGGTGATCCCGCCGCCGGTCACCCTCCTCGGCCATCGGGCATGTCCCCCTTCGCAAAGCGCCTAATCCGCAGCTCCGTAACCAGCAAGTCGAGCGGCTGATCGTGGGGGCCGGCTGGTACAGCCGGGTGCACCTGTAGCTCGTAGGCCAGGCCGCACGCCACAGGTCCGGCGGAGTGCCTTCCGGCGGCGCCGGGTGCGGCCGGCCTCCTCGCCGCCGGACCGGGCTCCTCACGCCAGCCTCGCAGCAGGGCGTCGTAGAACCCACCGCCATACCCCACACGCTGTCCACGGACGTCAAACGCGACCCCAGGAACAACCACCAGATCGATGCGCGCCGGATCAGCCGGCGGACAGCCTTGGCCGGGCTCAGGAATCCCCCAGCCGCCCGGACGCAGCTCTGCAAGGTCACTCACAATACGCAGGTCGAGCCGCGGTGTGCCGGCCTGGACGGCGGGAAGGACGAGAGTTCGGCCGGAGCGCAGGATATCGAACAGCAGGGGCCTGGTGTCGAGTTCACCCCGAAAGCTGGCAAAGGCCATGACCGTCCGCGCGGCGCCGTATTCCGGCAGCCCGACAAGACGCCAGCAGGCGAGCCCTCCCAGCATTACGCTAAGATCCAAAGGCAGGCTGGCCCGCCGGTCGAGCGTCTCCCGGCGGCACCGCCTTTTGGCCGCTCGGAGGCTGGCGGTGTGGACGGACACGGGCTTTCTGCTACCTCGCGGCTACTTGATGACCAGAAGAAGGTCGCCGGCGTTGACCGCCGCGCCCTTCTGGACCGCGACCTGAGTCACCGTGCCCGCGGATGGGGCCATTATCTCGTTCTCCATCTTCATGGCCTCGAGGATACACAGCACCTGTCCGGACGAAACGGCCTGCCCTGCGCTCACCCGCACGTCCACAACCGTCCCGGGGAGCGGAGCCGAAACGCGGATCCCCCCGGCGGGCGCGGCGGCAGGGACAGCCGGCGCGGCCTTGGGCGCGGCCGGGCGCAGCGCCGGGGCGCTTGGTCCGGCAGGCGGCGCCGCCGGGGCCGCACCTGGCGGAGTGGCCTGTACGGGTGACACCGCTGCCGGCGCCGTCTGGCCCTGCTGCGGACCAGAAACGCGAGTAACAGCGGGGGAGGCGCCCATTTCCTCCACCTGTACTTCAAATACCTCACCGTTTACAGTAACGCGGAAAGTCCTCACGTCGGCTTGGCTAGCTCCTCTCCCTTGGCCCGCGGCAGCCAGGACGCAAACAGCGTCCCGGCCCCTAGAGCGGGATGTTGCCGTGCTTTTTGGCTGGTCTCGACTCACGCTTGCTCCTCAGACTGCGGAGAACCTCAATCAGCACCGGACGTGAGTCCTCCGGGGCGATGACAGCCTCAATGTACCCCCGCGCTGCGGCAGGGTACGGGGTCGCGAACCGGGCCCGGTATTCGGCTTCCTTGTCCCGGCGGGTCTGCACGGGATCCCCGGCCTGCTCGATATCGCGACGGAAGATTATGTTGGCGGCGCCCTCGGGCCCCATCACGGCGATCTCAGCGGTCGGCCACGCGGCGGAGAAATCCGCTCCGAGCGACCGGCTGCACATTGCGAGGTAGGCCCCACCATACGCCTTGCGCAACACGACGGTGAGCTTGGGCACCGTGGCTTCCGAATAGGCAAACAGCAGCTTGGCGCCGTGACGAATGATCCCGCCGTACTCCTGGGCTGTGCCGGGCAGGTAGCCCGGGGTGTCGACGAAGGTCAGCAGCGGGATGTTGAACGAGTCGCAGAAGCGGACAAACCGGGCCGCCTTGTCCGACGCATTGATGTCGATGCACCCCGCGAGCACCTTGGGCTGATTCGCCACAACGCCGATGACTTGGCCGTCGAGCCGCGCGAAGCCGGTGACCATGTTGGCGGCGTACCACTGGTGGGTTTCGAACAGATCGCCATGGTCCAGGATGGGGCGTATCACGTCCCGCACGTCATAGGGACGGTTGGGGTCCGCGGGCACTGCGGCTGCCAGGGCGGGGTCGCGCCTCTCGGGGTCATCGGTCGGCTCCGCCTCGGGTGGATCTTCGAGATTGTTGGCGGGCAGAAAGGACAGGAGCTTCTTTACCTGGGCCAGGCATTCAGCCTCGCCGGCGGCGTGGAAGTGGGCCACGCCGCTGGTCTGGTTATGCGTCGGCGACCCGCCGAGGTCCTCAAGGCTGACATCCTCGCCCGTTACGGCCTTGATAACCTGCGGGCCGGTGATGAACATCTGGCTTGTCTTATCCACCATGAAGACGAAGTCCGTCAGCGCCGGCGAGTACACCGCGCCGCCGGCGCAGGGCCCGGCGATTACCGAGATCTGCGGGATAACCCCGGATGAGAGCGTGTTGCGGAAGAAGATGCGCCCGTAGCCGTCAAGAGCGTCGATTCCCTCCTGGATGCGGGCGCCGCCGGAGTCGTTGATGCCGACGAGGGGGGCACCCACCTTTGCGGCCATCTCCATGACCTTGACGATCTTGCTGGCGTGCGCCTCTCCGAGGCTGCCGCCTATCACCGTGAAATCCTGGGCAAACGCGTACACGGGCCGTCCGTCGACGCGGCCGAAACCGGTGACCACGCCCTCGCCCGGCGCCTCAGTCCGGTCCATCCCGAACTCGATGCACCGGTGGCGTGCAAACATGTCCAGCTCGGTGAAGCTATCCTGGTCAAACAGCTGTGCCAGGCGCTCGCGCGCGGTGAGCTTGCCCGCACGGTGCTGGCGCTCCGTGCGTTCAGGGCCGCCGCCGCCGATTACCTTGGCCTTCTCGGCCGCCAGCGCGGACAGCTTTTCCTCAATGCTCATGATCTGGGTTCCCCTCTTTGGCTCAATTCGATTAGCACTCCGTGCGTGGACTTCGGGTGCAGGAAAGCGATCAGCTTGCCGCCGGCGCCGGTCCGCGGCGTCTCGTCGATCAGCCTGAGCCCCGCGGCCCGGGCGGCGGCGAGCGCGGCCGGCAGGTCGGGCACCGACAGGCTGATGTGGTGTATACCCTCGCCCCGGGCGGCCAGGAACTTGCCAACCGGTCCGTCCGGATCGGTCGGCTCAAGCAGCTCGATGTGCGCCGGACCCAGCGCAAGCATCGCGACCTTCACGCCCTGCTCCGGCACCGTCTCAATGGCGTCGAGCGAAAGGCCGAGCGCCTCCCGGTAGGCAACAAGGGCGGACTCGATCTCGCGCACGGCTATGCCGATGTGGTCAAGCTCCGTGTTCATGCCCCTGACGCCCATCTCCTCCTTACCCCCCGTCTCCTTCTAGGGTAGCGAGGCCGCGCGGTATTCCCCGAAGACGCCCCGCAGGACCTCGCACAGCTCACCAAGCGTCGCCCGCGCCTTGACCGCGGCGAGGCAGAGGGGCACGAGGTTGTCGGTTCCCGCCGCCCCCTGTCTTACTGCATCGAGCGCCTGCCGCACGGCGATCCCGTCGCGTCCCGCCCGGACCCGGGAAAGCCGCCCGAGCTGCGCCTTTTCGACCGCGGGATCCACGCGCAGCAGGCCCGACGGCGGGGCCTCGTCCGTGGTGAATGCGTTGACGCCCACTATCACGTGACGGCCGGCCTCGACCTCGCGCTGAAACCGGTAGGCGCTCTCGTGTATCTCACGCTGGACGAAACCGCCTTCGATGGCTTCGACCGCTCCACCCAGTTCGCTCAGCCGCTCAAGATAGTCAGCCGCCTCGCGCTCGATCCGGTCGGTCAGGGTTTCAACGAAATAGCTGCCGGCGAGAGGGTCTATCGTGTCGGCTACCCCTGCCTCATGGGCGATGACCTGCTGGGTTCGCAGGGCCGTCCGGACGGAATCTTCCGATGGCAGGGCCAGCGCCTCATCTTTCGAATTGGTGTGCAGCGACTGCGTGCCTCCGAGCACGGCGGCCAGCGCCTGCAGAGCCACGCGCACCACGTTGTTCTCGGGCTGCTGGGCGGTCAGCGTCGAGCCGGCGGTCTGAGTATGGAAGCGAAGCATCCACGACCGGGGGTCGCGGGCCCCGAACTGCTCGCGCATCATCCTGGCCCACAGTCGCCGCGCGGCGCGGAACTTGGCAACCTCCTCGAAGAAATCCGAGTGCGAGTTGAAGAAGAACGACAGCCGCGGCGCAAAGCTGTCCACATCGAGTCCCCTCTCCACCGCCGCCTGCACGTACGCAGCGGCATTGGCCAGCGTGAAGGCCACTTCCTGGACGGCGGTGGCGCCGGCCTCTCGAATGTGATAGCCGCTGATGCTGATCGTGTTCCAATTGGGTACGTGTTCGGAGCAAAACTGGAAGATATCCGTGACCAGCCGCATTGACTGGCGCGGCGGGAAGATGTATGTGCCGCGCGCGACGTATTCCTTTAGCACATCGTTCTGGACCGTTCCGCCGAGCCTGTCCAAGGGGACGCCCTGCTCCTCCGCGAGTGCCAGGTACATGGCCAGAAGGATCGCCGCTGGGGCGTTTATCGTCATCGAGGTGGTCACCTTGTCGAGCGGGATCCCGTCAAACAGAACCTGCATGTCCGACAGCGTGCAGACGGCGACCCCTACCCTTCCAACCTCACCCTCCGCCAGAGGGTGATCCGAGTCGTAGCCCATCTGCGTCGGCAGGTCGAAGGCGATGGACAGCCCGGTCTGACCCTGGTCGAGCAGGTAGCGGAAACGGCTGTTGGTTTCCTCCGCGGTGCCGAACCCGGCGTACTGGCGCATGGTCCACAGCCGCCCGCGGTACATCGTGGGCTGGACACCCCGGGTGAACGGGAATTCCCCAGGGAAACCGAGGTCGCGCACGTAGTCGAGCCCGGATACGTCCTGTGGCGTGTACAGCCTCTCTATGGGCAGGCCGGAGGCGGTCGAGAAGCCCGGCGACCGCTCCGGGAACCGGGCCAACGCCTTACCAAGAGTGCCGGCTTCCCATCTGGCCCGGGCCGCCTCAAGCGCCCCGGGGTCACGCTCGTGCTCAGCCATCAATCATGCCCCCTACAGCCCCAGGCCGCCTGTCCCGAGTCCATCGCGCGGGCAGGCTGTCCTTCGCGCCGGAGCGGGAGGGCCCGGCGGTCTTGTGGGCCGCACCGCCGGGCCCCGCGATTCCAAGACAGGCCGATCTGAGGTTGCCCCGAACCGGCCCGCGTGTACCGGGTTCTAGCCGAGCCAGCCGCGGACACGCATGGCGTCCGCGACGCGCTTGACGGCGACCATGAAAGCCGCCGCGCGCATGGAAACCCCCTTGGCCTTGTGCATGTCGTAGACGGCGGTGAACGACTTGACCATCATGGGTCCAAGCTTCTCGTTGACTTCCTGCTCGCTCCAGTAGTAGCCCATCAGGTTCTGAACCCACTCGAAGTATGAAACCGTGACACCGCCGGCGCTGGCCAGGATGTCCGGGATGACGAAGATGCCCTTGGAGAACAGGACCTCGTCGGCCTCCGGCGTGGTGGGGCCGTTGGCGGCCTCGCCGATGATGCGGGCCTTGACCCCGCCCGCGTTGGCGGAGGTGATGGAGTTCTCGAGGGCGGCGGGGATCAGGATATCGCACTCGACGGTCAGGCTCGAGCCCGCCGGCAGATTCTTGGCCCCGGGGAAATCGGCGACGGTGCTGTGCTTGGTCTTATGGGCCAGGATTGCTTTGGGATCCATGCCGGCCGCATTGTAGACGCATCCGCGGGAATCCTCGGCGCAGATGATCTTGACGCCTTTTTCGGCGAGGAGGATGGCCGCGATGCTTCCCGCGTTGCCGAAGCCCTGGATGGAGGCCGTTGCCTTGGCTGCATCAACGCCGAGCTTCTTGCAGGCCTCGAGGACCACGGTCACGCAGCCGCGGGCCGTCGCCTCGTTGCGTCCGAGCGAGCCGCCGAGGATGATCGGCTTGCCCGTAACGACCCCGAATCTGTTGCGTCCCTGCAGTTTGGAGTACTCGTCAGTGATCCACGCCATGATCTGGGCGTTGGTATAGACGTCCGGAGCCGGGATGTCGATGTCATCGCCGATGAGCGGAGCGATCCTCTCGGTGAACGCGCGGGACAACCGCTCGAGCTCGCCCTGCGACAGCTCCTTGGGATTGCACTTGACCGCCCCTTTGCCGCCGCCGTACGGCAGCCCGAGGGTGGCGCACTTGAAGGTCATCCACATCGAGAGCGCCCTGACCTCGTCGGCATAGGTGCCCGGGTGGAAGCGGAGCCCGCCCTTGTATGGGCCCACGGCATCGTTGTGCTGTGACCGCCAGCCCGTGAAAACCTTGACCGTGCCGTCGTCCATCTTGACCGGGAAAGAAACCTCGAGGAACCGCTTGGGCTGCTTGAGCAGTTCGTAGGCAGCCGGTTCGAGCCCCAGCTGATGACATGCTTCTTTGACCTGTCCCTGACAGATGAGGAAAGGATTCATGGTTTGCTCGCTCATTGCCTTACTTTCGCCTCCCCGCCAACTGAATAAGTTATCGCGTCATCCTGTCCTTGCCGTCGCGGCATCGCGCGTGCGGCCTCCAGGTTGTCAGCGCACTGGTGCTGCCTTTTCGCGAACCCCCCCTCGATCCGACTGCGGCCGCCGCACGCGGGCCGGCGGCCAAAACTCAGGATACTTCGTCAGACATCCGCACCGCGGCCATTCCCGCGGCAAAGGCCTTCATGTTGAGCTCCTCGGTGCCGCGGGGAACCCGGGCACGTACCGCGCGCTCGACTGCCGCCGCGCTGACGATGCCCGTGGCACGCGTCAGAACGCCGAGCGCGACGATGTTGGTCGTTAGTTCACGGCCGGTAACCTCGAGTGCAAGCCGGGCGATCGGTACCCGGACCACCCTGGCGCCCTCAGGCCAGGGCCCCTCGACGTGCTCTTCGTCGGCGACAAGCACGGCGCCCGGCCCTACCTTTCGCCCGTACGCCTCATGCGCTTCCTGGCTCAGGACGAGAACCGCGTCGGGGACGGTCACCTTGGGATAGTCGATGTCGGTGTCGGACACCACAACTTCAGCCTTGGACGCGCCGCCGCGGGATTCGGGACCGTACGACTGGGTCTGAACGGCGTTGAGTCCGTCGAAAATCGCCGCTTCGGCAAGGATAATGCCAGCCAAAATCACGCCCTGGCCCCCCTGCCCTGATAGCCGGAACTCGTAGCGCATCAGGATTTGCCCTCCCGCTCGGCGCCCAGCCTGGCTACCAGTTGCTCGTAGCTGCGGGCGTATTCCGGCCGCACGGCGTGGTGGAGCACGCCGGTGAGGATCTTGCCCTGCAGTTGCTCGGGGGTCATCTTGGCCGCGGCCTTGACGTTTACCGTGTTGTCACGCTGCCAGCGCAGCATCTGGGCCGCGTTCCCGAGCTTGTTGCGGCGCCCGTAGGAGACCGGGCACTGGCTGATGGCCTCCACGAAAGAGAACCCGTCGTTTTGCAGGGCCTGGTATATCAGGTCGGTCAGGGCGACAGCGTGATGAGCCGTCCCGCGGGCGACAAACGAGGCGCCGGCGGCACGGGCCAGTTCGCAGAGGTCAAACGCCGGCTCCACCTGGCCGTACGGGGCCGTCGTGGCGAACGCGCCCAGCGGGGTGAGCGGCGAGTACTGGCCTCCGGTCATTCCGTAGACGCTGTTGTTGAAACAGATCGTCGTGACCCCGATATTGCGCCGGGCGGCGTGGATCAGATGGTTGCCGCCGATCGCCGCGGCGTCGCCGTCGCCCGTGATCACGATTACCCGTCTTTCGGGGCTCGCAAGCTTGACGCCGGTTGCGAAGGCCAGGGCGCGCCCGTGCGTGGTGTGCAGGGTGTTGAAATCGAGATAGCCCGGCGCCCGGCCGGCGCAACCGATCCCTGAGATCATGACCACGTCGTCCTTGGGCGGGTCGATGCGGGCAATGGCCCTTAACAGGGCGCCCAGGATCGTGCCGTGGCCGCAGCCGGGGCACCAGATGTGCGGCAACGCATCGGAAAGCAGGTAGTCGCGCGCTGTGGCCATTACCGAACCTCCCGTAGCGCTTCGTAGATCTGGGCCGGCGGGAAGAGCTCCGTGTCAACGCGCGTAAGGCTCACCACTCGGGGCTCACCGCGCCCCCGACATGCGTAGCGCTCGACCTCGCCGACAAGCTGCCCGAGGTTGAGTTCCGGGACGATCACCACGCGGGCCCGCGACGCAAGATCGGCCACTTTGACCGCCGGGAACGGCCAGATGGTCTGCAGGATGAGAAGGCCGGCCTTGATGCCGGCCTGCCGAGCTGAGCGGACGGCCTCCTTGGCGGAGCGGGCCGGGCTGCCCGCCGCGATAACCAGCACCTCCGCGTCGGCCGTCGCCACCTCTTGAAACAGCCCCCACCGCTGGGCGGCAAGGCTCATCTTGCCGTTTAGCCGGCGCACCAGCCGGTCAACCTCGGCGGGCGACGCGAATGGCCTGCCGCGTTCGTCGTGGTTGAGCCCCGTGATGTGATGGCGGTAGCCGCTGCCAAAGTCGGCCATCTCCGGCACGAGGTCCGGGGTGTGGGCATAGGGGACAAAGTCCTCGGGCGCTGTCCGGCTGGGATCCGGGCGCCGGCGGTCGACTACCCTGACCTCGCTCTGCCCGGGCAACTCGACCCTCTCGCGCATGTGCCCAATGACCTCATCAAGGAGCACGATCGTCGGCACGCGCAGGTCTTCGGCGCAGTTGAAAGCCGCCACGGTCAGGTCAAAGGTGTCCCGCACCGAGTACGGCGCGAGGACCACGATGGGGTGGTCGCCGTGTGTGCCCCAACGGGCCTGCATGATGTCGCCCTGTCCGGGAGCGGTCGGACCGCCCGTGCTGGGGCCGGCACGCTGGACGTTGACGACCACGCAGGGCACCTCGCACATTGCCGCGAACCCGATATTCTCCTGCTTGAGGGAAAAACCCGGGCCGCTTGTGGCGGTCATGGCCTTGGCCCCGCACAGCGAGGCCCCGATAATCGCGGCCATGCTCGCAATCTCATCTTCCATTTGAATGAACTTGCCGCCAAGCCGCGGCAGCCTCTCGGCCATCAGCTCGGCGACCTCAGTCGACGGGGTGATCGGATACCCGGCGAAGAACCTGCAGCCGGCCGCGATAGCACCTTGGACGCAGGCTTCGTTGCCCTGAACCAGGCGAGCCGGTTCCATGCGTCAGTCCTCCCGCGCCCCGGATTTGCGGGGCCTCTCTGCCACCGTGACCGCGAAGTCGGGGCAGATGATCTCACAGAGCCGGCAGTACGTGCATGCATCAGGCTGGGCGAGCTCCGGATACTCCTTGGACCCTACCGCCAACGCCTTGCGGGGGCAGAACTCCACGCATATGCCGCACTTCTTGCACCATTCCAGGTTGAAAGTGACCGGCTGGCTGCTGCCTGCGTCCATCCCCGACCTCCGTCCGTCCAGCTCTCCAGCCATCACTGGGTGAGCCTGGTTTCTTTCTTGTCAACGAGCGCGGAACGCAGCATGTTGACCGAGCCCTCATCCGGCCGATAGACGAATTCAATGACTTCCATCGGCTCCGGCAGCAGACGCTGGACCTCGCGGTTGCGTCCGGGGGACACAAGAACGGCGCGGACCTGACCGAGGAGGCCGGCGACGTCCTCCTTGCGGTGGGACGTACAGACGAGAAACTCCGGGAAATCCAGGCCGGCCATGCTAAGCGAGTCCTGCACACTTTGGGCGAAAAGCTCCGAGTTGCATACAAGGCCGATGGGCTCGCGCGGCAGGCGGGCGACGCGGATCATCGTCGTGATGTCCGCGTCCAGGGCGATGCCGATAACCTCGTGCGCCCGCTCGGGAACCAGGGCTTTAAGCTGATCCAGGTGGAAGAAGGTCGTAACGATCATGTCGGTGTGCCGCAGCAGCTCAAAGTCCGCGGGCCTGACATCGGCGAAGTCCTCGATCGCAAGGGGATTGATATGCACGCCCGAGCCCAGCTCAAGCTCCTTGGCGAAGTAGTCGACCTGTTCGCGGTTGCACTCGACAAAGGTCAGCTCGAGGTGACTCAAGAACTCCTTTTTCTCGCCGGCCCGCCTTACGACCATGCTCGCGAACTCATCCAGGCTGAAGCCAATCTCGAGGGCATCGCTGAGCGAGGAGTCGATTATCCGGAGCAAGCGGTCCTCACGGCTGCGCCTGCGCTTGGCGTCGTCCTGCCCGGCGACGAACGTGCCCTTGCCCTGATACGACACCAGCAGACCGTCGGCCTCGAGCTCGCGGTAGGCCACGCTGACGGTGTTGCGGCTGATCTCCAGCTCCTCCGCCAGGGCACGCTCGGTCGGCAGCTGCTTACCCCGCTCCCAGAAGCCCGTGCTGATCAGATACTCGATGTGCTTTTTGAGCTGCAGGTAGATAGGGATACCGCTCTTGCGGTCGATTACCACCTTCACGGCCTCACCACCCAGACCTTTGTGGGCTTCGCCCGACCAGGACGGGGACGTATAACCGTCTCTCGAAACCTTCTCTACTGTGCTTCACGGCCCTCAGTTGCATTATACGGCCATGGCCCAATGGATTGGTCTTTCTCTCCTTATGGCCCAATCTCCTGCTTCCCACCGTGACCACTAGAACAAGAACGAGCCCGCACACTTAAGTGGCACACCCGGAGGGGTGCGCCCGCTGTAAGTCGGGGCTCCGCACTGAAGGGCCGGCTTGGCTTGCAGTGGGCAGCGCCGCCGGACCGGCGCGCTGGTTACTCGCGGAACATGCGTGTGATGGCGCTCTTCTCGATCTCCACTTCCACCTTTTCGGCCAGGCGAAGCTTGATCGTATCGTCCTTGAGCCCTGCCACCCAGCCGATCAACCCGCCTGAGGTGACTACCCGGTCGCCTTTCTTCATCTCCTTGAGCATCTTCACCCTCTCGCGATGCTGGCGTTGCTGAGGGCGTATCAGCATCAGGTACATGGCACCGTAGGCCACGACAAGGAATAGCAGCATGGGGGCCATCGAACGAAGCGCGTCGGGCATTTGCATCTCCCCTTACAAGTTAGCTCGTCCCTACGTTCCTGCCTGGACAGGCGCCTCCTGCCGGCACCGCCAGAAGTCGGCGGCGAACTGCTCAAACCGGTGGCCGATGATCGCCTGGCGCATTCCGGCCATCAGCCGGGCCAGGTAGCGTAAGTTGTGCACGGAAAGCAGGTTGGCCGCGAGCATCTCGCGGGCAGAGATGAGGTGGCGGATGTATGAGCGGGTGAAGTTGCGGCAGGTGTAGCAGTCGCAATCCTCCTGGATGGGGCGCCGGTCGTTCGCGTAGGCGGCGTTGCGGACCACGATCCGCCCTTCGGGGACGAGCGCCGTGCCGAGCCGCGCGGTCCGCGTCGGCAGCACGGAGTCGAACATGTCCACACCCCGCCGCACTCCCTCAATAAGCAGGTCGGGCGTTCCCGCCCCCATCACGTACCTGGGGCGGTCGGCCGGCAGCAGCGGCACGGTCGCCTCAAGCACCTCGAACATGATCTCCTTGGGCTCGCCGACGCTGAGGCCGCCCAGCGCATATCCCGGGAGGTCCAGCGCCAGAAGACCTTCCGCGCTGCGGCGGCGCAGGTCGCTGAAGACCCCTCCCTGCACGATTCCAAAGAGCGCCTGGCTCTCCGGGTTGGCCTGCGCCCGGCGACAGCGCTCAGCCCAGCGCGTTGTGCGGTCCACAGCCAGCTCGGCGTAGGCCCTGTCGGCGGGGTACGGCAGGCATTCATCCATCGGCATGATCATGTCCGCGCCAAGCAGCCCTTGGACCGCCATGGCCTGTTCCGGGCCGTATTCAAGCAGGGACCCGTCAAGATGCGACCGAAACCTGACCCCCTGCTCGGTTACATCTAGCAGGCGGCCGAGCGAGAACACCTGAAACCCGCCGCTGTCGGTCAGAATCGGGCCCCGCCACCCCATGAACGAGTGCAATCCGCCGTGCGCCGCGATCACGTCCTCGCCGGGCCGCAGGTGAAGGTGGTATGCATTGCTGAGAACAACCTGGGCCCCTGTGGCCTCGAGATCCGCGGGGCGCAGGCTCTTAACCGTCGCCTGGGTCCCGACCGGCATGAACGCCGGGGTCAGGAACTCGCCGTGAGGCGTGACGGCACGGCCGGCCCGTGGGCCCGCGACAGGGTCCGCATCTGCCGCAACCAGCTCAAAACGAAGCATGTTTTCAGCTCCTCGCCTGCTTCCGTTGACGCCGGCAGCCGGCCGTTCACAGCACGAGCATGCCATCACCGAAGCTATAAAACCGGTACCTAAGCGAGACCGCGGCGCTGTATGCCGCGCTCAGGGCAGGCCAGCCGGCCATCGCCGCTGTAAGAAGCAGCGGCGTGGACTTGGGCAGGTGGAAGTTGGTCAGCAATCCGTCGATCGCCTGGAACGCCCACCCCGGGTAGATGAACAGGCCTGAGGCTCCGCTGCAGGCCCGCACCGCCCGACGCTCGGTGCTGTAGGCGGTCTCCAGAGTCCGCGTGACGGTGGTGCCCACGGCGACGACCCGTCCGCCTGCCCGGCGGCGGCCGGCGATCTCGCGGGCGGCGGGCTCGCCGACCTCGAACAGCTCTTGTTCCATGCGGTGGTCCTCGATCGTCTCCGAACGGAGCGGCTGAAACGTGCCGTAGCCGACATGGAGCCGGACGAAAACCGGCAGTATGTCGCGGGCCACGAGTGCCCGGAGCAATGCCGGTGTGAAGTGCAGGCCGGCGGTCGGCGCGGCGACCGAGCCCTCGACCCGTGAGTACACGGTCTGGTAGTGCTCCGGGCTCTTGAGCCGGGCCTTGATATACGGCGGAACGGGCATTTCTCCGCGCAATCGGAGCAAGGAGGCGACGCCGTCGTCATCGATGCCGACAAACCTGACCAGCCACTTGCCGCCGGGAAGCCGTTCGGTCAGCAGCAGCCGGGCCGGCGCGGCCCCGACATCTACCTCGACGCCGGGCCTCAGGCGCCGTCCGGGTTTGACCAGCGCCTCCCAGCACAGGCGCCCTTCCAGAGGACGGAGCAGCAGAACCTCAACCGCGCAAGGGGGGGTAGCGGTTCCGTGCAGGCGCGCGGGAATGACCCTGGTGTCGTTGAGGACGACGCAATCACCGGGCGCGAGGATCTCCGGCAGCTCACGAAAAACGTAATGTCTGATCCGCCCGTCCTGCCGGCACAACACCAGCAGGCGGCAGGAATCACGGGGCTCTGCCGGTTCCTGCGCCACGAGGTCGTCGGGCAACGAATAGTCAAATAGGGCTAGCTGCACAGGTGTAGCTTACCACGACGGCTAGCGCTGTTCGAGCACGGTCCCCTGATAGTAGTAGGTCAGGATGCGGTCATATGTCCAACCCTGCAGGGCGAGCGCTTGGGCCCCGTACTGGGACATCCCCACCCCGTGGCCCCATCCCCGGCCGGAGAACTCGACAGAGCCGACGACGACTCCCTTATGCAGTACCGCGTAGTTGGATGGCCGGTACAGCAATTCGTCGACGCCGCGGGCGTAGGACTGCCCTACTTTCTTGACCAGGGAGGAAGGGTCAGACGAGTCAGCTCCGGCCACAACGACCTGGTCGCCGTACGGGATGTACGCGACCACATCGGATAAACCGCCGGCAACCAAGGATACTTCGAACCAACCGCTCTGAAGCCCGAGGAATCTCCGGGAGTCCTCGCCGCGCAGCGTTACGGAACCCGTCGTTCCGATATAGGTCATACTCAGCGTGCGCCCGGAGACGCCCTTCTCGTCTGAAGGAATGATGGAAACGAGCTGCCCGATCGGGAATCCGGCGGTCGCGAGCTTGGCCGACACCTCGGCCGGAGTCATGGTGCGCTCCCAGGCATACTTGGGGGAATCCTGGTCAAAATCGGGCACGCCCCGCAGGTACGGCCGGTAAGACATCCAGACGTTCTCACTGTGCTCCGTGTGGCCGCCGGATGACGCGTGGTAAAAGGCGGAAATCGGCTGGCCCCCGTATGTCACCACCTGGCCGCGCGTGGCACGGACGGCCGCGGACGCTGCCGGGTCCTCCGAGCTGTGCCCGCCGTAAACCTGAGACTCGGTGGTCGCCAGCAGGTCGTATGGGGCACCAGCGGCCAGCATGCCGGTTATCTGGGAGACGGCGTAGCTACGGGCGGCAACCGCCTGCGCCTTGAGCGCCTCGGTGGGCCATATGGGGGGCATCTCCCGCGGCACGACCCCCAGCAGGTAGTCTTCGAGGGCCACCCGGTTGACCACCACGAGCTTGCCGTCATCACCGAGCAGGAGGTCAAGCTCGCCGCGATAGCTTCGGGAGCCCACCGTGACCAGGCCGGCGTAGCCCGGCGCAATACGTAGCCGGAGCGGAGCGCTGAAAGGACCGTGGTCTCCCAGTGCGATCATCCCGAGCGTCGTGCGAAGGCGGAGCGCGGCCGCGGCCTGGGCCGAATATAGAACCTGGCCCGAATACAGGGCCAGCACTTCATACGGGGCGGTCGCGCCCACGGTTGCCGTATCCTGCCCAAGAGCCACGGCCACCCTGGCCTCGGCAGGCAGCGGCGCCCCCGTGCTTGCCGCGGCGGCGAGCGGGCCCAGCACCCAAGACAGGGTCATGAACACGGTCAGTAACAGCGGCGCCAGACGGCGCGCGCGACGATTTGGATCAGTGGGCAGCATGACCGACCTCCCCGGAAAGGCTGGCATGGGCATACGGCCGGCGGGCTCGCCCGCCGCGGACGGGGGCGTGGCCGGATCGTGATGATCAGCGGTCCTTCTTCTCGGCTCGCTTGGTGGCTCGGCCCATTTCGTCGTCCCCGAGGATCTGCCTAAGACGGTCGATCACCTCGACAGCCCTCTGTTTCGCCTCATTGGCGCCCCTTCCTTTGACGACCGGGAAGGTCCCGAGCTCTGTTGGACCTGAACCCTGCTGGCCGGGCGCCGTGCCGACTCCCGGCTTTGCGCCGGAGCCAGGCTGGTCCGCAGGCGGGACGGCGCCTGTTCCCGGCGTCTCAGGACCGGAAGGCGTCCCGCCTGGGTCGCCGCTTGCCGCGGGTGTGCGGGCGGAATTGGCCTTGGCCTCATGCCGTCGCCAGGTTTCCTCAAGATGATCGTCCTTCGCGGCGCGGGCGAGGATCTCGCCGGGCTTAAGGCCGGCCGCCGTGATAACCTTTAGCAGATCGGACGTGAGGGCATCGCTGACCCGCACGTCGGCTCCGGCATCCAGCGCCGCCAAAAGCACGACGTACTTGCCGGGAGTCAGTCCCGAATCACGGGCCGCCGTCGCGACAACCGCGGGCACGGAAATCACCGCGCTGGGAAGCGCCGAAGTTTCGCGCCCGGCTGCCTGCGCCAGATGCCCCACCGCGGTAGCGCGGACTTCCTCCAGGCGGGCCAGGAAGCCCTCGCTCAGCACCTCGCCCTGGACCAGGGGGCTGGCGCCGATGATCAGCCAGCGCTCCTCGTCCGAACCGGCAACCGACGCCGACGCCTTGTCCGCAAGGCGCAGCAGAAACTCCCCAAGGGGCTGGCGTGCCGGCGTCAGCCCGTCGAGCAGCAGTTCACCCGCCTCATCGGCAGCCTGGGCGTAGACGACGCGCAACACCGAGTTGACGTACACGTTGACGCCAGGATTGATGTCCACCGAGACCATCGCCACCGCGGGCAGAGGGGTGAAGTACATCGACACGGTTGCGATGAGCAGGGCGAGAAGAAGTCCGGTCGCCACCGCAGCCGAAAGCCGCAGGCCCCGGGCGAACGCCGAGGAGGGCATCGCCAGGCCCTCGAGCAGGGCTATCTCGTCGCCGGGCCGCGCACCGGTAAACGGCAGACGCAGCCGGTGCACCCTGCCGCCCGGTCCGATGACGGTGACCTGCCGGCCGCGCGCGCTGAGCACGAGCCCCCTCTGGGACTCCGGCGCGATCAAGCTGTCACCACGTCCAGTGCGCAGCATGACTTACTCCCCCGCTTGCCCCGGCCCCGGCTCCAGATACCCGGCCAGGTACTCATAGTCCCCCATCAGTATCAGGGACAGGGCAATGATGTATTTCCGGTGGCGCTCAAGGCTCTTGCGGCCAAGGCGCGCCCGCTCGACCAGTTCGCGCAACGGAAGCCGACGGCGCTCACGTAGGTACTCGCGCATCACCTGGTTCGCGGCGAGCATGCGCGCCGCCTCAAGACAGTTGGCGCGGGCATCGCGGTGGCTCGGCGCCGACCGGACCAGGTCTTCAAACGTCACCCCGTACTGCCGCAGCTCGTCGCTGAACATCAGCACCTCATGCTGCCTCAGCTGAGACTCCTGATGCTCCCGCACCGCAAGCTCGGTGATCGCCAACTGGACCGGGGGCGCCCGTCCGGCCCGGTCGTCGTCATCCTGGTCGTTTCCGGCGACCATGAACCCCGCCAGCAACTCACGGCCCTCGCGCGACTGTCGCCGCATGTAGTCGATCGTCCGCCGCCGCACCACTTCGCGGGCAAAGGCAGGGAATACTCCCAGCTCCGGCCGGAAGCTCCTGGCGGCTTCGTCCAGAGCCAGGAGCGCCACAGTGCTCAGGTCATCCTGCCCGAGACGCACGAACCTGCCGCTGACCCGTGACGCCACGCTCATTGCGAAGGGGGCGTATGCTGAAAGCAACTCGTCCCGCGCTCCGGCGTCGCCCCGCCGAACTTGGACGAGGAGGTAGTGCAGGCGTCCGGTCCCGCCGGCGCCACCGGTGTCAAAGCCTCCATGACGGGGCAGCAGATCCTAACACTCCATCCTGGCTAGAGCTTTCGACAGAGACGGGGCTCTTTCGGGGGCAGGGCTGCTATAGCCTTCGCAGCACACTGAGCAGCATCGTCAGCACAACGCTGACCAGAATGCTGCTTACCAGTGGTATCCGGATCGTCAGCCCCTCGCGCTCGATTGCGATATCTCCGGGGAGCCGTCCGAACCAGCGGAGAAAGCCCCCGGATGTCGGGAGCAGCAGGCCCAGGAGAATGAGCGCCAGGCTGATCCCCAGCAACAGAACACCAAGTCGCAGCAATCCGTCTTTCACGAGCGGCCCTCCCGCACAGGGCGCTTGTCCCCTGGCGCGTAGCGTTCAAACTCGCTAAACACGCAGCCGCAATAGCCTTGGTGGTAAAGCCCCAGGGCTCTCGATTCAACCCTGCCTTGTCTGAAGCCTGCTCGCCAATCCTGGTAAACAAAGGATAGCCCACATTCTGCGGCAACCTGCCGGGCCACGGCTGCCAGCCGCTCGTGCTGCTGGTACGGAGATACCAGCAGAGTGGTCGAAATCGCCCCGAGCCCGATCTCCTGTGCCTTCCGCGCCGTTGCCTCGAGGCGTATCCGATAGCATTCGGAGCATCGCTCGGGGCCCGCCCCGAACGGCAGGACGCGCGTGAGGTAGTCCCGAAGCGCGTAGTCGTCACGCACCTCGAGCGGCAGGCCGACGGCTGCCGCCATCGCACGGCAGGACTGCAGGCGCAGCATGTACTCGCGGTAGGGGTGGACGTTGGGGTTGTACCAGAAGCCGACCGGCCGGCTGCCGGCCTCCCGCAGCTGGCGCACCGGCCACGTCGCGCAGGGCCCGCAGCATATGTGCAGCAGCACTTCACCGGGAATGACCGGCGATGGTGCGGGCTCAGGCAAACAGGGTCCTCCCTTCCGGGGGGCAAAGCCCGAGATGACGGTACGCAGCCGGGCTCACCAACCGGCCGCGCGGCGTCCGCTGGATAAAGCCAAGCTGCATGAGGTATGGTTCGTAGACATCCTCGATCGTATCCGGTTCCTCTCCCACAGCGGCCGCGATGGTCTCGACTCCGACCGGCCCGCCACCGAACTTCTCTGCCACCGCCCGTAGAATCATCCGGTCCACCTGGTCAAGCCCCAGGTCGTCGACGCCCAGCATGCGAAGCGCCTCGTCCGCCACGGGCCGGGTGACCGTGCCGTCGGCGCGTACCTGGGCGTAGTCCCTGACCCGTTTGAGCAGCCGGTTGGCGACACGCGGCGTCCCGCGGCCGCGCCGGGCGATTTCAAGAGCGCCGGCCGCGTCAAGCGGCACAGCCAGGAGGCGGGCCGCCCGCACCACGATCCGTTCAAGCTGGTCTTCAGAGTAGAAATCGAGCCGGCTGACCACGCCGAACCGGTCCCGCAGCGGCGAGGTCAGCAGGCCGGTCCGTGTGGTGGCGCCGATGAGGGTGAACCGCGGCAACTCGAGGCGGATCGATTTGGCGCTCGGCCCCTTGCCGAGGATGATGTCCAAGGCGTAGTCCTCCATCGCCGGGTAGAGGATCTCCTCGACCGTGTGGGTGAGACGGTGGATCTCGTCAATGAAAAGCACATCTCTGTCTGCGAGGTTGGTCAGCAGCGCGGCCAGATCGCCCGGACGTTCGATCGCGGGCCCGGAGGTAATCCTCAGGCCGACCCCCAGCTCGCCCGCGATGATGTGCGCCAGCGTGGTCTTGCCCAGTCCCGGCGGCCCCGAGAGCAACACGTGGTCCAGGGCCTCGCCGCGCTGGCGGGCCGCCTCGATGAACACCCGGAAGCGCTGCACGGTCTGCTCCTGGCCCACGAACTCGTCGAGAGCACGCGGCCGCAGGCTCAGATCCAGCGGGCGGTCCTCTTCCCGGCGGCGGCCGGATACCACCCTCTCTATCTCAGGGAGCTGTCCTTGGCTGCTCATCGTGTTCCTTTCGTCCGGCACTTTATTTTGCCGCAAGGTACCGCAGCGCTCTGCGGATCAGTTGCTCGGGGCCCAGGTCCGGCGGCGCGCCCCCGTCCCGCGCAACCGCCTCAACCGCCAGCACTGCTTCAGCCCTGCTGTATCCCAGCGTTTGAAGGGCCTGTACCGCCTGGCCGATCGGCCCCGCCGCCGGGTCGCCGACCCCTGCAGAAAGCCGGAGGTCCTCCGCGCCGGCGGGAAGCGAAACCTTGTCCTTGAGCTCCAGAACCATGCGCTCGGCGGTCTTGCGCCCGATTCCGGGAATCCGCCGCAGGGCCTCCACGTCCTGGAGAGCCAGCGCCTCGAGCAGCGCGGCCGGGGTCGCCGCCGAAAGAGCCGATAACGCCAGTTTGGGGCCCACCCCGCTCACCCGGAGCAGCAGGTCAAACACCTCGGCCTCCGGCGCGGTGGCAAAGCCGTATAGCCCCGGCCCGTCCTCACGCCAAACAAGCCTCGTCTCAAGCCGGCACGGCTGGCCGATGTCCGGGAGGCGGCAGCGCGTGGAGAGAGGCACCAAGACGCGGAAACCCATTCCGGAGACGGCTAGGACGGCCCATTCAGCGCCCGCCGCGCTGAGCTTCCCTTCCAGAAAGACGATCATGGCAGGACGGCCGCGGCGCCTGTCCTGCCGGACAGCAGGGCCCGCAGCGGGGCCGAATGAAGACAACAGGCCGCGATTGCGAGCGCGTCCGCAGCATCGTCCGGCCGGGGAAGGCCCGGCAAACCGTAGAGGGCCTTGACCATTGCCTGAACCTGTTGTTTGGAGGCCCCGCCGTAACCGGTTACGGCCTGCTTGACCTGGACGGGGGTGTACTCGCAGACCTCCAGGCCCAGGCGGGCCGCGGCGACCAGGGCCGCGCCGCGGGCCTGGCCGACGGCAAAGACATTGCGGGCACTGCGCCCGAAGAATAGCTGCTCCACCGCCATAACGGAGGGACGGTGGGCAGTGCCCAGATCCTCAAGCGCCCGGCAGATGGCACCGAGCCGCCCTGCGAGGGGCATTGTCGGGGGTGTGCGGACCACGCCGTATTCGACCGCCTCGAGCTGACCGTTCTTGCCCTGGCCGGCGATGGCAAAGCCCGTGGAAGCCACACCAGGGTCGATCCCCAGCACAAGCACGGCCTCACCCCCCCCAGTTGGCGGTGTCATTAGGAACCGAGCGAGGAGTTCTGCGGGTGGGGTGTGTTTGTCCTGCCCTAGTCGGGCAGGCCCTCCAGGTAGCGTTCGACTGACTGGTCGCCGCGAACCACGATCCCGGCGCCAAGCCTGTCCCGGTCCGCGGCCGGCAGGACATCGAGGGAGATGCCGGTCACTCTTAGCAGCAGCAATCCGGTGACCGGGCGTCCATAGAAAACCGCGATCTTGCCGTCGAGGGCGCCGAGCGTGCGGTATTCAGCCATCTCCGGACAAAGGCCCGGCACAACCCGGTGGACCTCAACTTCGGAGGCGCCGAACGAGTCTAGTTGCCATTCGGTGAGCCGGCCGGCAAGCTCGCCTTCGTCAAGGCCGGCGAGATCCTCACCTGCCGGGGCCGACCGGCGCTCCGTGCACCCGCAGCCGGAATAGGACGTGACGTAGGTCAACAGGGTCCGGTCTGTGGTTCGGACCTGCAGCAGGTCAACCGTTCCGGGAAGGTCGCCAAGTTGCCGCTGCCCCGGCGCCGGTTCCTCGGTCCGTGGAACGACGGGGCCGGGCAGGGTGCCGAGCGCGGCGCCCACCGTGAAGCCGATCAGGAACAGCGCCAGTAACAGCAGGACAACAAGCGCGGGCACCGTTGCCCGCGGAAGCCGTGTGCCGATCCAGCGGAGCGATCGCCGGTGTGAGGACACCGCAACCAACCTCCTGACCGCGCAAGCGGGTCTTGTGACCCAAAAGCGCAGTCAGTCGGTTATTGTCCCCAAAGCCTGCTACGATATGCGGTCTGGCGCGGTGCCCGGCCGGGGCTCGGATGAGCCGGCAGGCTCGTGGTTGGTGTAGACAGCCTGAACGTCGTCGTGGTCCTCGAGCATGTCGACAAGGCGCTCGACTCGTTCCAGGTCATCCCCTCCCACGCTGACCGTGGACTGGGGCAGACGGACAAGCTCGCTGTGCGAGACCGGCATTCCATTTTGCGCAAAGGCCGACTTGACGGGTTCAAGACCCGAGACGCTGGTGACCACGACAAAGGAGTCGCCTTCGTCGCGCACATCCTCAGCGCCAGCTTCGAGAGCGGTCATCGTCACCGCATCTTCATCCAGGTGCCGGCTCTCCCGGTCCAGCACCAGGAGCCCTTTCTTGGAGAAGAGCCAGGAAACGCAGCCAGCCTCCCCCAGGCTGCCGCCGTTGCGGGAGAAGAGGTAGCGCACGTCGGCCGCCGACCTCCTCGGGTTGTCGGTCGCGACCTCGACGAGGACGGCGACGCCGCCGGGGCCGTATCCCTCGTACAGCGACTCATCGTAATGCGCGCCGTCGAGCTCCCCTGCCGCCTTCTGAATCGCCCGCTGGATGTGGTCCATGGGCATGTTTGCCTCGCGCGCCTTGTCGATGGCCATCCTCAGCCGCAGGTTGCCGTCGGGGTTGGGCCCGCCCTGACGGGTTGCGACAATCAGCGCCCGGCCGAGCTTGGTGAACACCTTGCCCCGCTGGGCATCAACACGTGCCTTGTGGCGCTTGATGGTCGCCCATTTCGAATGCCCTGACACCTTGCGCACCCCCCCAAAACGCCGGGCGGCCGGGTGTCGTGGCCGTCCTCTAGAAGCTTAGCACAACCGCCGGAGTATTCCAGGGTCAGTGACGCGGAGTCGGCGGCAGCGCGCGCTTGTGGGCGCTCCTCCGGTGCATACGCTCCACCCGGTCCCGCAGCTCGGGACGGCCTGATCCGGACGCCAGGTACTCGTCGAGCTCGGCGTAGGTCATCCCCATCTCGCCCTCGTCGGTTTGACCTTCCCACAGGCCAGCCGTGGGCGGCCGCTCGATGACCTGCGCGGGAATGCCGAGGACTGCGGCGACTGCACGCACCTCGCGCTTTAGCAGGTGGGCAATGGGCTGTATGTCGACCCCCGCGTCGCCGTACTTCGTGGCGTAGCCGACATATGTCTCGGCCCGGTTGCCCGTCCCCACCACAAGCAGGTTGTTAACGTTGGCGAAGTAATAGAGGGTCAGCATCCGCAGCCTCGGCTTCAGGTTGGCCTGGGCCAGCTTGACGATTTGGGCCGGCGTAGCCGCACCGCCCGCCTCGCCCACCGGTAGGCGGCTCGCTGCGTCGCTCAGCGCCCGGAGCATCTCGTCGTAGGGCCCGTCCAGGGCGACAGCGGCGGTCCGGATGCCTGTGGCGGCGGCGACGGCACGCGCGTCCTCAACATCGCGCCCGGCGCTATGACAGGGAAGTATCAACCCCAACGCCCTGTCGCCCACGGCCATGCGGCACAGCCCGGCGACCACCGCGGAATCAATCCCGCCGGATACGCCGACCACCGTGCCGTCCGCCCCGGCGGCCTCGACCTGCGCGGCGATCCACGAGGCCAGCCGGCCGGCCAGTGCCCGGGCCGCGTCATATGCAACACCCTGGTTCACGAGACTTCACCCTCCCCCTGGCGCCCACCGAGTCCGAGCGCGGCATTGAGACTGCCCATCCGGTAGCCCGCAAGATCGGCGCAGATGTAAAGGTAGCCGAGATCCGCCAGAGCGGCGAGCACACGGCGCCGCTCGGAGAAAAGACGGTCAAGGTCGCCGGTGGCGACCTCGATCCGCGCCACGTCGCCGTGGTGCCGCAGGCGGGCGCCGCGGAATCCGAGCGTGGCGAGAGCCTCCTCGCCCCGGCGCACCCTCTCCAGGCCTGATGCGGTGATCGGCGTGCCATACGGAAACCGGGAGGCAAGACAGGCCATGGCCGGCCTCCCAGGGTCCGGCAGCCCGAGCCGTTGGCTCAGGTGGCGCACAGCACCCTTGTCCAGGCCACATTCCGCTAGCGGGCTGCGCACCCCGATCTCCTGAGCGGCCAGTTGCCCGGGCCGGTAGTCCAACCCGTCATCGGCGTTTGCCCCGTCGACCAGCCAGCCGAGGCCGAGCAAGTGCTGCAGGTCGCGGAAGCGAGAGAATATTGCCAGCTTGCAGTGATAGCAGCGGTCGGGCGGATTCTCGGCCACGCCGGGCAGGGAAAGATGGTCCAGCGGGACCTCCAGGTGCTCGATCCCAAGCTGCCAGGCCAGAGCCCTCGCCCTGGCGAGGTCATCAGGCAGGAAAAGCGCGGACACGCCCGTGACGGCGACCACCCGGTGGGGAAGCTCCTGGGCGCCGATCGCCGCGACGAGTGACGAGTCGACGCCTCCCGACAGCGCCACCATGGCGCTGCCGAGGCCCCGCATCACCTGGCGCAGGCAGGCCTCGGCCTGGTCGAGCTCAGCCGTGTGGAGCTCGCGCTCGTGCGCCTGCTGGTCAGATGTCATGCCCATCGCTTGCCACATCCTTTCGATCGGGACGCCCGGGCTCGCACGAGGGGCGGCAACGCGCGGCCAACGTGGGATCCGGGCAGGGCAATCTACCGGGAGAGCCTTTGTGCATCAGGGGTGCTAGGCCCGGGGTGTAGATGGATCTCATCGCCGCCGCCCGTCCGGCTGTCAAGGATCTCGACGATTGCCGGTCCGCGCCAGCGCGAACGCAACCGGCGGTCGTAGCGGTTGACCGCGACAAATCCGAGCACGAGTGCAACGATCATCCCGGCGGTGGCGCCCAGCTCCGCCTGGCCCCCCAGGCGGCCGCCGACAACCCACCCGAGGATCGCCCCTGCCGCGGCCGCGATCGTCGGTATGCCGTACGCCCAGAAGGCCGCCTGGACAACGCCCAGATCAGGCAACTGGACTCGCACAAGGTCGCCGGGCCGGGCCCCGGCCAGGTTTGCCGCGCTGAGGACGAGGTCGTGTCCGGGATGAGCCAGCTGGTGGCACAGGCCGCATTCAGCGCACGCGGCGTTGCGGGTCATGCGCACGGACGCCTGGTCCGCGCGCACCTCGGTGACCACCCCGGCCTCCAGCATCTCCTAACCTCCCAGCCCGCGGCACCGGGGGGCGGACTGCGCCCGCTTCGCCCGGCCGTCTCGTACCGCCGCCACCCGTTCCGGGCCCGGTTCGGACCCTAGGTGCCTTGCCAAAGCCCGTTTCTTCCCGGCCGGGGGCATTACCTCCGGGCTCTTAGCCGCTACGCTTCAGTTTGCCCGTCCGCATCGCCCTCGCCTCGCCGAGACCGAAGATAAACAGCCCGAGCGGGATAAGCACCACCCGGTCAGTACGCGGATCAGGACGGCCGGCATCAGCTGGCCGTCGAGCAAGGCGGCCCGGCGCAGGCCCGCAGGGTATACGTGTGCGTGGACGACGGCGGAACGGCTCGTCGTGCGGAACACGGCCCTGGTGGCCCCGCTGCAGCCGGGCCTCGGGGGCGGTACGAACCTGACCTGTTCTAGAATGCTCAGGTGCTGAGCCCAACCTGTCCTTTTCTGCGCTGATCCCGGGTCGGACCTGACGGCCCCTACCCGTCTCAGATGGCTAACCGAGGCGTCTCGCGACGTGATGAGTCAATCCTCGCCTAGTTGCCGATCCGCACGTAGGTGTTGGGCACAGCGCCGACGATAATGGCCTGGGCGATGGGGAGACGGGTGTGGACTTCCTGAGTGGACCGGACAAAGGGGACCACGATGTGCATCTGAAAGACAATGTCTATGTAGACAACATGCCGGGTCTGGTTGATCCCTGCTTCCTGGAACTCCTCCGTCACGGTGCCCTTGACCGTTCCCACGGCCGTCACATAGGCCGGGATGCGCGGTCCGATGTTGAAGAACAGCTCGGCGCCAAGGATCTGGTTGAGGGGGACCTGCACCTTGATATCGCGTATCTCGCCGATATCGTCCTGAATCGCGGTGATGGCGGTCGCCAGAATACGGTTGATCTCGAGTACGTTGGGCTGCATAACCGAGACCCGGCCGGAGTTGTCTTTGTCGATCCTGACGAGGCTGTCGTACGTGATCGTCGGGAGGATCTCCTCATTGATCACCCTGGATACGGTCTTTGTGGCGATGCCCTGGGCCCGCACCTCCGCGAGCTTGAGCACCACAGGGGCCAGACGGGTCTCCATGCTGTAGAGGATGAACAGCACGAAGAACAGCGGGATCAGGAGGGCCCACGGAACCCGGCGGCGCCTCGAGCTACCCGCCCTCCGAAACCGCACGACACGCCGGCGCCGCATCGACCCCACCCCCGTGGCCCCATCCTATGCGGGCGCACGGGGAGCGGTCAGTGGCCGCGGCGCAGGCGAACGTGCCGGCGCCTTCCGACCTGCAGGACAGCGCCGTCGGCGACGTCCACGTCCTCATCCTCGAGCAGCCTGCGGCCGTCCAGCCTCACCGCCCCCTGGCGCAGGAGCCGCTTGGCCTCGCTGCCGCTGGACGCCAGCCCGCCGAGCACGACGAGGCGCGCCGCCCAGATCCGGCCGTCCTGGAACTCGGCAGGGTCCAGCGTGACCTCCTCACTGTGCTCGGGCAGATTGCGCTCCTGGAAAACGTGCCGGAACGCGTCCTCCGCAGCCACCGCGGCCTCGTCGCCGCAGTACATCTCGACCAGCCGGCGGGCAAGGTCCATCTTGATATCCCGCGGGTTCACACCGCCCTCCGCGAGGTCGCGAACCAACCGGTCCACGGTTTCGACGGGAAGGTCCGCGGTCAGCCGGAGGTAGTCAGGAAGCAGCCTATCCGGGATGCTCATCGTCCGGCCGTATATCTCGCCGGGGGCGTCGTCAATGCCGATGTAGTTGCCCAGACTCTTTGACATCTTTTCCGTGCCGTCGGTGCCCACGAGGAGCGGCAGGGTCATCGCCACCTGCGCCTCAAGTGAGAAGCTGCGCATCACGTCGCGCGTGGCCACGAAGTTAAACGTCTGGTCCGTGCCCCCGAGCTCGACATCCGCCCGCAGGAACACCGAGTCATACGCCTGGGCCAGCGGATACATAAACTCGTGAACGTGTATCGGCCGCCCTTCGCGATAGCGGGCGGCGAACTCATCCCGCTCGAGCATCCGGGCGACGGTCTGGGTCGCCGCCAGCCGGATCACTCCGGCGAAATCGAGCCCGCCGAGCCAGTCGTTGTTGAAAACCACATGCGTGAGCCCGGGGACGAGGATCTTGAAGATCTGCTCCTCGTAGGTGCGGGCGTTGGCCCGGACCTCTTCTTCGCCGAGTTGCCTGCGCGTCTCCGACTTGCCGCTGGGGTCGCCGATCCGGCCCGTGAAGTCGCCTATCACGAAGTAGACCTCGTGGCCAAAGCTCTGGAACTGCCGCAGCTTGCGGAGCGGGACCGTATGGCCGAGGTGAATGTCCGGCGCGCTCGGGTCGGCGCCGAGTTTTACGCGCAACGGCACGTCAGTCTCCTGGGCCCTCCTGAGCTTGGCAAGCAGGTCCTCCTCGGTGATGACGTCGACGGCGCCGCTCACCAGAACCCTGAGCTGCTCGCTGGCCGGCACCTCGGATACTCTCACGTTCCGTTCCCCCTGTCGTGCGTATGGTCGCTCCAGGCGCGATGACCGCCTTACGCCAACGCCATAAATGAAAAAGCCCACCCCTCAGGGGCGGGCGCTAAGGCCGCGGTACCACCCTGTTTGGCCCGGACAGACTGCCCGGACCATCTCATCGCCGGCCGGCGCGCCACGTGGAGATGCGACTGCCGGACCGCGGCCCGATAACGGCGGCCGGCCGGCACGGCCTACTGCGCCCGGGGGCGGTTGGGCCTGCGGCTTGCGGGCGTATTCGCGCGGCGGCCTGGTGCCTTTCGCAGCGAACCGGCTCTCTTGAACCCGGCCGTGCCGCCTACTATTCCCGCTCATCGCCTTCGAACACTGTACTGGCTTTGGTGCCTGGCTGGCTGGATTATAGCATGCCGCCGGCTCATGTCCAACCCATGCGGAGTGGACACCCACATGGGGCCGGCGGCTGTGCGCCGGTCAGGCTGCAGCCGACGACGCAGCGCGGTGCAGGGGACGTTTGCCGGCCCCGCGAACCATAGCTGCCACAAGGTGTTATAATCTTGTCTCGACCGCCGGGATGCGGGTGGCAGGGCCGCAGGGCCTACGCTAGGAGGAAGCCATGCAAGCCAAAGCGAGCAAGGTGCGCAAGCGTCGAGAGAGTGCGACCAAGGCCCGGCCGTGGGCGGGCCCGGCCCGCAGGATTCTGCGTATCCTGCTTCTCGCGGTCCTGGCCGCTGGGATTGTGGGCGGCGGCCTTTTGGCGGGGTTCCTTTACTCGTCCTGGCGCGATCTGCCGGCCCTTAGCAGCATTGAGCCAAGGCTGCTGTCAACCTCATTCCTCTACGACCGCAACGGTGAGCAGGTCACCGGGCTAATCGGCCCCGAAAACCGCATTCCGGTCACCCTTGCCGACATACCGCAATCGCTCAAAGACGCCTTCATTGCCCGCGAGGATTGCTATTTCTACACCCATCGCGGCTTCGTGGTACGATCCATTATCCGCGCAGCCTACCAGGACATCTTCGGCGGCAGCTTTCAGGGCGGCAGCACGATCACCCAGCAGCTGGCGCGCACAGCATTTCTCAGCCTGGACCAGACCATGAAGCGCAAGGTGCAGGAGCTAATCCTCTCGCTGCAACTCGAGCGCTCTTTCACCAAGAACGAGATTCTTGAGATGTACCTCAATCAGATTCCGCTGGGGCACGGCGGCTACGGGGTGCAGGCCGCCGCCACCAACTACTTCAACAAGCACGTCTCACAGCTCACCCTGGCCGAGTCCGCGATGATCGCGGGGATGGCCAAGAGCCCGGGGCGTTTTTCGCCGTACGTCAACCTCGAGCAGGCCCGGCGCCAACAGCACACGGTGCTGGCGCAGATGGTCAAATACGACTACATAGACCAGGCTGCGGCCGACGCCGCCTATGCCGAGGAACTCGTGCTGACCGGGCTTCCGAGCCGCACCACGTACCCGTACCCTTTCTTCGTGGACTACGTTCTCGACCAGCTTCTCAACGTACACAAGCTTGATCCCGAACTCATTTACTCCGGCGGCCTACGGATCTATAGCACCCTCGACCAACCCACCCAGACTGCCGCGGAGGCCGGGGTGGCCAAATACGCCCCCAATCTCCCGCGTAAGGATAACGACAAGGGAGAGAGCGCCGAGGTCGGCCTGGTCATCATGGAGAACGAAACCGGCTACCTGCGGGCGATCGTGGGCGGGGTCGAACACCGCCAGAAACTGCAGTTTAACTTCGCTACGCAGTCTAAACGGCAGCCCGGTTCGGCGTTCAAGCCGATAGTGGACTACACGCCGGCGATCGATCTCGGTTACGGTCCGGCAACGCTGGTCGACGACGCGCCGGTGGTCCTGTTTACCCTCAGCGGCGAAAGCTGGACGCCGTCCAATGTGAACAGCAGGTTTGTGGGGCTGGTTAACTTCCGGACTGCCCTCGAGAAGTCAATCAACACGGCCGCGGCCAGAGTCCTCAACATGATCGGTATTCGGACGGGCATCGACTACGCGCGGCGTATGGGCATCACCAGCCTGGTCACAGAGGGGACGTTTAACGACGTCACCAACGCCCTCGCGCTCGGCGCGCTGACCAACGGGGTCTCGCCGCTTGAGCTCACGCGGGCCTATGCGGTTCTGGGCAACCGGGGCGTCAAGGTGCAGCCGCTCGCCGTTCTCCGCGTTGAGGACCGTTTCGGCCACGTGCTGGTGGACAACCAGCCGCGCCGCGAGGTCATCCTCAGCGAGCAGACGGCCTGGCTGATGTCGGACATTCTCACCGGGGTCATCCACAACGCAGGGGGCACCGGCTGGCGGGCCAAGCTCAACGGCGACTGGATCGCGGCCGGCAAGACCGGCACCTCCGAGGATAGCGCCGACGCGTGGTTCGCGGGCTACACGGCCCTGTATTCCGGCACCGTGTGGCTTGGCTATCCCAAGGAGCGCATTTCGATGGGCAAGGTACAGGGCGGCATGTACCCCGCGCTGATGTGGAAAGAGGCCATGGATGCGGTTCACGCGGGTCTTGAGCCCGTGGGTTTCGAGCGGCCCAAGGACATCGTGGACGTCGCCGTCTGCAAGAAATCGGGTAAGCTGCCCGGCCCGAACTGCCCGGCCGGGGATATCGGCACGGACGTGTTCCTGAAGGGCACTGAGCCCACCGAGGTGTGCACGACCCACGTCTCAGCCCGCGTGTGCCTGGGCGATGAGCACAGCCTGGCCGGCCCGAACTGCCCGCCGGAACTTGTCGTCTGGCGGACCTTCATCCGCCGCCCGGAGCCCTATTTCCCGTGGATCACATCCGAGGGTGTGGCTCTGGTCCCGCAGGATGCGGGGTCCGAAGTTCCGCAGGAGACGTGCAGGGTCCATTCTCCACCCGAACCGTTCGTGCCCGACCGGGTCGTTGAGGTCGTCATGAACGCCAGCAAGTACGACCCGGCGGTGATTCAGGTCTCGCACGGAAACCGCGTGAGGTTGGCGCTTACCGCCGTGGATCAAGCGTACGGCTTCGCTCTGCAGGGCTACGGGGTTTCGGCGCTGTGCCCGGCCGGACAGACAGTCACCCTGGACTTCGTGGCCGACCGCGCGGGGACGTTCTACTTCTTCTGCAACATGGACATCGGCGACACCAGATCCAAGATGGTCGGGAGGCTGGTGGTCAACTAGCGGAGCGGGGGGCTGACGGGTATCGGGCCGGCGGATCCCGTCCGGGCGTCCTGGGCGGAATTAGCGCAGTTCAGCCATCGCGACTCCGTCGCCGCCTTCGTTGGGCATTCCCGGCAGCACCAAGAGAACGTGCGGGTGCGCGCGCAGATGAGCCACGACCGCCTCGCGCAGCGCGCCCGTTCCCTTGCCGTGGATCACCCTGACCTTGCGAGCGCCTGCCAGTAACGCGTCATCGAGGTATTTATCCACACGCTCGATAGCGTCGAGCACTGTCGCGCCGCGGAGGTCGATCTCGGGCGAAAACGCCGCCGCCCGCTCTGCTGCCAGCCCGGGGGGCCGCGCCCCGCTGCCCCCCGCACCCTCGCCGCGCCCCGCCGCGCCCGCGCCGCTCGCGGTTCCGGCCCCACCCGTCTCGCCCCCCTCCGCTTGAACCAGGTCGCTGGCATCGGCCATCACGCGCATGATGCCCACCTGGACCGCGACCTGCCCGGCCGAGTCGGGCGGAGTCAGGATGTAGCCCTCCTGCCCGAGCCGCAGCAGCCGGACGCGAAGCCCGGGACGAATCGACGCCGCGTCGATCGCGCCGCCGGGGACGGCCTCGGCCGGCGCGTCCGCCAGAAGGATTTCCGCCTCGGCGCGTGCGTCCTTGAACCGCTCGCGCAGTGCGGCGATGCCGCGCTCGACATCACGGCGGTCGGTGGCGCCCGCGAGCCGCCGCAATTCCTTGGAAATGGATTCGAACTCCGCGCGGGCGCGTGCCACTGCCTGGCGCAGGTCGGAACGCAGACGGTCGCGCGCCTCGCGCCACTGCTCTTCCAACTCGCGGAGCCGCGCCTCGTACTCGAACTTCAACGCCATGGCCTCGCGCCGGGCGCGTGCGGTCTCCTCGCGCTCAAGCTGGGCCTGATTGCGCTCCTCGACCAGGTCGCGGATCATGTCCTCAACCTTGATCCGGTCATCGCCGATCAACTGGCGGGCCCGCTCTGTGATCTGTCCCGCGAGCCCCAGCCTGCGGGCGATCGCAAGGGCGTTGCTCGAGCCCGGCACGCCGATGCTCAGCCGAAAGGTGGGGGCGAGCGTTTCCGGGTCAAAGGACACCGAGGCGTTGGCAATGCCGCCCCGGGTATACGCAAACGACTTGAGCTGCCCGTAATGCGTCGTCGCCATGGTCCGGCAGCCGCGGGCGTGCAGGGTTTCGAGCAACGCCACGGCCAGGGCGGCGCCCTCCACAGGGTCAGTCCCCGCCCCCACCTCGTCAAGAAGCACCAGGGACCGCTCCCCCGCCTGCCCGAGAATCCGCACGATGTTCCCCATGTGGGATGAGAAGGTGGAGAGGCTCTGCTCGATGCTCTGCTCGTCGCCGATATCCGCCAGCACGTGTTCGAAGACGGTGGCCACAGGGCCGGGAGCGGTGGGCACGAACAGTCCCGCCTGTGCCATCACGCTGAGCAAGCCGGCGGTCTTGAGCGTGACGGTCTTGCCGCCCGTGTTGGGGCCTGTGATGACCATGATCTGAAAATCGCTGCCCAGCCGGATATCCACGGGCACCACGGTATCGGACGGCAGCAGGGGGTGGCGCGCCGCCGGGAATTCAAACCGAGCCGCCTCGGCCAGCTGGGGCCGGCACGCCCGGTAGTCCTCGGCCAGGCGCCCCTTGGCCAGCGCGAAATCGAGCTGCCGCAACACCGCAAGGGCTACCTGCAACTCATCGGCATGCGCCCCCACGTTCTGGGATAGCTCGGCGAGAATCCGCCGCACCTCGTCCCGTTCCTCAATTGCCAGCCGCCGCAGCTCATTGTTGAGGGGGACACACGACGCGGGCTCGACAAAGACAGTGGCGCCCGAGGACGACACGTCGTGGACGACTCCGGGGAGCGACCCGCGCGACTCCTGACGCACGGGGAGCACCCACCGTCCCTCGCGCATCGTGACGATGGATTCCTGGAGACTCCGGGCGTACTCGGGGCTGCGCAGGTAGGACTGCATCCGCTCGCGCACCCGCTCGCCGAGGATCCGCTGCTGGCTCCGCAGGCGGTACAGCCGGTCGCTTGCGCGGTCGGCTATCTCGCCCTGGTCGCTTATGGCAACGGCGATGGCCTGAACGAGCGCGGACGGGTAGGTCACCGGCGCGGCGAGCGCCGCAAGGCCCGGGCACAGCGCGGCCTGCTGCACAACGAAGTCCCGCAGCGAACGTGCCGCCCGGGCGGTATCGGCGACGGCGCGCAGTTCCAGCGGGTCGAGCACACCGCCCAAGGACGCCCGGCGGACCTCTTCGCGCACGTCATGAATTCCGCCAAGCGAAGGGAGCTGAACTGTCGTTAAGAGCGCGTGTGCCTCGGCTGTTTCCTGCAGCGCATCGGCGACGGCGACCCTGTCGGTGCTGGGTTGGAGCTCAAGCGCGGCCTCGCGCCCGAGCGGGGACGCGGCGCGGTCCGCGAGGGCGGCCAAGATGCGATCAAACTCCAGGATCCTGAGCGTCTTGGGGTCCATCGCCGACCTCCCCCCCCCGGTCCCGCAGTCCCCCGGTCCCTCCACATGCAACCCAATACTAATCGGCCCGACCGGCCGGAGCAACGCCGGCGCGGCAGTGCGGATTGCCGTGCGCCCGTGCGGCTGCCCGAGGCCCGGCATCCGGGTCAGCCCGGTGCGGCCAGTGCCTCAAGCAGCCCTGCGACGCCGGTCAGATCGGTGCACGACCGTGCGGCTTCGTGCGGCGGCCAGACCACCAAGGGTACCGGGTTGAGGGTGTGCGTGTCGCACGACATGTCCTCGATGTTCCCGTGATCGCTGAAAAGAACAAGGCGCACCGGCGAAACGCCGGGGGGTCCGCCGGCGTACGCGGCCTGTCGCCCACCTCCCAAGCCAAGCCCGTCAAGGACAGCCGCGAGGAACGCGTCCAGCCGCCGCAGCACATCCCGCGCGCGCCCGCGGTCGCCGCTGTGCCCGGCCTGGTCGGTGAGGAAGTACTCCAGGACGGTCAGGTCATGCCTGGCGGCCACTCGCAGGGCGGTTTCCGCAGCGCCGCGCGCGTCAAGCCGGGGAACGTCTTCACCCTGGGCGCACAGCGCGTCGCCGGTGAGGTCATGGTGAACGCCATCGCCGCGCCTGAGGCTCGCCGCGTCGCGGAGCGGCAGCCCGGCGCTGACCGCCGCCAGCGTGCTGCACGACGCGCGCATGTGGCCCGCGGCCATCATCCTCAGGTAGGCGCGGCTGTACGTGTTGAGAAACGCGGCCTTGCCGCCCGCCGAGGTCACGCGGGAGTAAAAGGTCCCACGAGCAAGCAACCGCCGCAGAGACGGCCCGGGGAAGCCCTGCACGTGCCGCCCCGCGACGGCTGCGGCGTTGACTCCGGTGAACAACGTCGCCTGACCGGTGGCGCTCTGAGGCAGGCCGGGCACTTTGAGCGTGGCGTCGAGCGGCACGGCCCCCGCAAGCAACCACGGAAGGACCTCCAGCTTGGAGTCGAGAACCGGGTTGTCCTCGGTGTCGGGGCGGCCCAGGCCGAGCCCGTCCACAAACACCGCCAGGACCATCAGCGGGAGCGGGCCAGTCGGCGGCGCCGCCACTCGAGCAGTTGCTCCAGCGAAAGCGCGTTGAGCACATCTTCGCGCCGCACCCATCCACGCCGCGCGGACCACACGCCCATCTCCATGTCGCCCAGATTGCGGTGGTCGTGCGCATCGGTGCTGATGGCGATCTTGACCCCCGCCCCGACGGCCCGCCGGGCCATCGGCGGCGGAACGTCGAGCCTGTGGGGCGATGCGTTAAGCTCAAGCGCGGTACCCGTTTCGGCGGCGGCCGCGATGAGCGCCTCCGAGTCGAGCTCGTAGGGCTGGCGTGCACCGATGATCCGCCCTGTCGGGTGGGCGATGACATCCACCAGCGGGTGCCTGGCGGCGCCGACAAGCCTGGCCGTAAGGTCCGGGCCGTCGCGGCGCGATGGCGTGTGCACCGCCGCGACGACCCAATCGAGCCGCCGCAGCACCTCGTCCGGCAGATCAAGTTCGCCGCCGGCAAGCACCTCGACCTCGCACCCACGGAGGATGCGGCAGCGCCCGCCGCCGCGGTTGAGTGCGTCGATGTCCTCCGCCTGCGAGGCGAGGCGCTCGGAGGTCAGGCCCCGGGCAAACGCGAGTGAACGGCTGTGGTCGGTGATGGCCAGGTATTCAAGGCCACGGGCGGCCGCCGCCCCGGCGAGGACGGCCGCCGGGTCGCGCCCGTCGCTCCAGTCCGTGTGGGTGTGCAGGTCGCCCCTGATGTCAGCCGGGTCGACCAGTTCGGGAAGCCGGCTGCCCGCAGCGGCCTCGATTTCGCCGGTATCCTCGCGGAGCTCGGGCGGGATATACTCGAGGCCGAGGGCCGCGTACAACTCCGCCTCGGATCGCGCTGCCAGAGGTGGGGCCTCCAACCCTGGAGGGTCCTCCGCGCCGGGCAGACACGTCAGCCCGTATTCGTTTAGCCTCAGCCCCCGGCTCTTGGCGAGCTCGCGCAACCGGACGTTGTGCTCCTTGGAACCGGTGAAGTACAGCAGGGCGGCGGCGTACTGCTCGGGAGCGACGGCGCGAACATCCACCTGAAAGCCGTCACGAACCCGTACGCTGGCCTTGGTGTCGCCCAGCGCCAGGACCTCGCTCACAAATGGCCCCGCCGCGAAAGCGTCCAGAACCTCTCGTGGCCTGAGCGTGGAAACAAGCAAGTCCAGATCCCCGACGGTTTCCAGCCCGCGCCGGAGGCTGCCCGCGTAGGCCGCCGCGACGACGCCCACATGGCCCCGCAAGACTGACAGCAGGCCTTGAGCCAGGGGCAGCGCGGTGGCGATGGGTGTCCGCCCGCCCCAGCGCCGCACCCCTTCGATGCCGGCCAGTACCGCGGCAGCACGCTTGCTCCCCCAACCGCGCAGCGCCGCGAGTCGCCCGTCGCCCGCTGCGTCCTCAAGCCCGTCCAGGTCGGAAACGCCCAACTCACGCCAGATCATGGCGGCGCTCTTGGGACCGACGCCGGGAACGCGCATCAGCTGCAGAATCGCGGGGGGAAGCTCGGCGCGCAGTTCCTCCAGGAGCCGGCAGGTGCCGGTTTGGAGGATCTCCTCGATCTTGCGGGCGAAGCTCTCGCCGATGCCGCGAACGGTCTCTAGCCCGCCACGCCGGTGTACCTCGGAAAGGGGCTCGGGGTGCTCCTCTATCGATTGCGCCGCCCTCTGGTAGGCGCGCAGCTTAAAGCCTGCCAGCCCTTTGAGTTCGAGCAGGGCGGCCATCTCGTGAAAACGCGCTGCCAGCTCGGCGTTGGTCATCCGGCCGCTAGGTTTTCCCCTGGCGCTTGGCCCACTCGTCCTCGAAAATCGACGTCAGGGTTGCATGTTCTTGCCGCAACCTGAAAAGCTCGTCCGCGATCTGCAGGGCGGCGAGCACGGCCACGCGGCCCGTACCCAGTTTGCTCTGGTTGCCGGCCACGCGGCGCATCGCGGAGTCGACGTACTCGCCGAGCGCTCTGAGATGCTCCCCATCGGCAGAGGACTTGAGCGGGTAGTCCTCGCCGTAGACCCTGAGGATGACCCGGCCCCTGGTCCCCTCCTGGCCCGTGGCCTTGATGTGGCCCAACCCTTGTGTGGGATCATGCATGCATGCTCGCCTCCGCCGGATTACATTTGCCGCCGTTACGGCTGCTCCTGCCCGCGCGGCCGCCGGTTGCGGCGGCCTATGCCGTCGGGTGTGCCGCCTTCGGCGCCGGGTGAGGAATCCAGCCGGGCGAGCTCCTGCTGCACCTCCCGGTAGCGGCGCAGCAGCTCGCGTGCCTGCCGGGGGCGGCTGGCGGCAGACGTCCGCATTTCGGCCTCGAGCGCGTCTCTCGCCGCGAGGAGCATTGCTGCCTCCGGGCTTGACGCTGCGGCGAAACCATTCGCCGCCTTCCCAGTGGCCGGTCTCCGTCCGCCAGCCATGGCGGCGCCGCCCCCGCCCGCACGGGTGCCGCCTGACTGCGCACCTTGCGCGCTGGCCGCGCCGGCCGCACCCGCCGCGGCCGCCTGGCGGTACGAGCTGAAGTTGCCCCGGTGCTGCACAGGCCCCTGGGGCTCAAATACCAGCAGCGAATCGGCCACCCTGTCGAGAAAGTAACGGTCGTGGGAGATGAATACCACCGTTCCCGTGTACTGCTTCAATGCTCCCTCGAGCGCGGTCCGCGCGGCAATGTCGAGATGATTGGTCGGCTCATCGAGAAGCAGGACGTTGCTTCCGCCGGCCATCAGGCGGGCAAGGGCCAGCCGGCACCGCTCGCCGCCGCTGAGGTCGCGTACGCTTTTGTGCACCTCGTCCCCGGTGAAGAGAAAGCCGCCCAGCCATGAGCGGCCCTCCGCGGGGGTGCAGCCAGCCACCTCAAGCAGCGCATCGAGTGCGGAAAGGTCCTCGGGCAGGTCGGCGAGGTCCTGCCGGAGGTAGGAGATGTTTACTCCCGCTCCCCAGGAGACCTCCCCGCCGTCCGCCTCTTGTTCGCCGAGCAGGGCCCGGAGCAGCGTCGTCTTGCCGCAGCCGTTGGGGCCGACGATCCCGAGCCTCTGCCTGGCCCGCACCGCGAAATCGAGCGGACCGAAGAGCCGTCTCGTTTCCACATCCCTGACGAGGCCGCTCACCTCGAGCACCTCGTGGCCCGACGGCCGCCGGGCATTGAACCTGAAAGCCGGCTTGTGCTCGGTCCGGGCGGTTCTCAGCCGGGAAACCTCGTCTTCAAGCCGGGCGACCTGGCGCGCCTTGGAATGGGCCTGGACGGCCTTCTTGCCGGCCCCAAACCTGGCGATGAACATGCGCAGGCGGTCCGCGTGCGCCTCGAGCTCGCGCCGCTTGACCGCGTCGCGCAGCAGGGCCTCCTGCTTCTGGTTGACGTACGCCGTGTAGTTGCCCTGGTAGACATATAGCTGGCCGGCCTCAAGCTCGGCCACGCGCGTGGCCAGCCGGTCGAGCAAATACCGGTCGTGAGACACGACGACCATTGCCCCGTCGTAGCCCGCCAGTGTGCCCTCGAGCCATTCGGTGGCCCCAAGGTCGAGGTGGTTGGTCGGCTCGTCGAGCAAAAGCAGGCCCGGACGGCCCAGCAGCAGGCGGGCCAGGGCGGCCTTGACCCTCTCGCCGCCGCTGAAATCGGCCACGGGACGGGCGAAGTCGGCCGGCCTGAAGCCGAGACCGGTCAGAGCCTGAGCGACGCGCGTGCGGTAATCGTAGCCGCCGGCGGCCTCGAAGCGCTCGGTGAGCGCCGAATAGGCGCGGCCGAGTGCCTCAATATCCCTGCCGCGCGCCTCGGGCCTCGACGGGTCAGCCATGCAGTGCTCAAGCTCGCGGAGCGACTCCTCCATCTCAAGCTGCGCCCCGAACTCGGTGAGCATCGCGTCCTCGAGCGAGCCGTCAAAATCCAGCGGCCGGGTCTGGTCCAGGAGCCCGCAGGACACACCGCCGGTGAGCTCGACGTGCCCGGAGTCTGGGGATTCGTGGCCGGCCATAAGCCGCAGGATCGTCGTCTTGCCCTCGCCGTTACGGCCGACCAGACCGACCCGGTCACCCCGGCCGACCGCGAAAGAAACCCCCTTGAGCACCTCAAAGGGCCCGTAGGCCTTGTACACATCTCTAAGCACAACGTGGGCCATCACCCGTGTCCTCCTTCCTCATCCGGCCGCAAAAAGGGCCAGCGGTCGTGACCGCTGGCCCGTATGTCCCGGATGAGCGCACCCGAAGGTGCTGGGCGGGTTGTTGCACTACCGGCTGATCTGCGCCGCACGTGCCAGCGGGTAAGCGGAAACAGCCCGTGCAGGCAAACACGCCCGCACGGGCAGCGCTCTCCCCTCAGACCGTCAGCACGGCGCCGTTCATCGCGGCTCGAAGACCTCCCCGTATGCGGAACAGACCAGACGCACCCGTTGCGGGTTTATCCTAGCAGATGCCGCTCAGGACAGTCAACCCGAACGCACAACATCCGCCGGCCGGCCCCTGCCCTACTGCGCCCGCAGGACCCCGCCCGCATCCGCCATTCGTCCGACGATCTGAGCGCAGGTGAGGTCGACCTGTTCATCTGTCAACGTCTGCTCGGGAGACCGGAACGTCAGGGCAAAGGCAAGGCTGCGCTTCCCCGCACCGACCTGGGCGCCCCGGTACACGTCAAAGAGGCGCAGGTCTGTGAGGGTTTCTCCGCCGGCCTCGGCGATGATCCGGGTCACCCGCGCCGCGGGCAGGTCGTCGGGCACAACGAACGCCAGGTCCCGTTGCACGGCGGGGAATCTCGGCAGTCCGCGGAAAACCCGGTAGGGACCGGAGAGCTCGATCATGGTCTCGAAGTCGAGCTCCGCAAGGTAGACCGGCGGTCGGAGGCCGTAGCCGGCTGCGGCGTCCGCCGTCAATTCGCCGAGCCAACCGAGCGCGCGGTCGTCGCAGGAGATGGTCGCCGTCCTGCCGCGCCGGGTAAATGCCGCAGTGCCGGGCTCGAACGACAGGTTATCCAGCCGCATCGACTCGGCCAGCCCCTCGATGACGCCCTTTAGCAGGTAGAAATCCACAGGGCCGTCCCCGCCGCGCCAGTTGGCCGCCCCCGGCGCCGTTCCGGTCAGCACGATGGCCACCCGCAGCGGCTCTGACGGGAGGTCTGTGAGCGGCAGAGACTGAGGGAGGTACACCCGGTTGATCTCGAAAGCATGCAGGTCCGTGACTCCGTACCCGGCGTTGTAGCCAAGCACCCGGAGGAGGTTGGGGACCAGCGACGTCCGCATCCGGGCCTGGTCCTCGGTCATCGGATTGGCCAGGGGAATCGAGAGCCTCCACGGGTGATCCGGCGGGAGCATCAGCCTGTCAAACTCGGCGGCGGAGTGATACGAGAACGTGACGAGCTCATCAAGCCCGTAGCCACGCAGGACCTGTCCGGCAGCCATTGTCGCTGCACGCCGGGCCGGCCGCGCGGTCAGCGGCATGCCTCCGGACGGGAGAGCGGGCTCGATGCGGTCATAGCCGTAGGCCCTGGCGATCTCCTCCACGATGTCCGCGCCGCCCTCGATGTCCGAACGCCGCGTGGGCACCTCCACCCGGAGCGTGCTTCCGGCGCCATCGGGGCCGGCCGGACCCGGCTCCACCGATGCGTCGAGCCCGAGGGTTGCCAGCAGAGACACCATCTGCGCGCCGGCTATTGGTGCTCCGGCGAGCGTCCGGACGTAGTCCGTAGATACACGAACGGTCATTGGCGTCGTGGCCGCCGCCACGACGTCAATGACCCCGGAAACGCGGCGGGCTGCCCCGATCTCGGAAAACAGCCCTGCGGCCCGTTCGATCGCGCGCACGGTCCCGGACGGGTCGACCCCCTTTTCGAACCGGATCGAGGCCTCCGTGCGCAGCCCCAACCGGCGCGAAGTGCGACGCACGCTTATCGGGGCGAAATGTGCCGACTCAAGGAACACGCGCCTGGTCGTCGGGCTGATCTCGGTGTTGGCGCCGCCCATCACGCCCGCAATGGCCACCGCGCGGTCCGCATCGGCAATGGCAAGGTCGTCCGGTCCCAGCTCGCGTTCGGTCCCGTCAAGACTGACCAGCCGTTCGCCGTGCGCCGCCCGCCGGACCACGATCCGCCTTCCGGAGAGCGTGTCGAAGTCAAACGCGTGCAACGGCTGACCCAGCTCAAGCATTACGTAGTTAGTTACGTCAACCAGTGAGTTGAGCGGACGCAACCCCCCCGCGATGAGCCTCCGCTGCATCCAAAGCGGCGACGGGCCTACCACAACGTCCTCAAACAGCGCCCCCGAATACCGATCGCACAACTCCGGCGCGGCAATGACGACCGCCGCGGCCTGGCCGGCCTCGCCCGAGGCCAGATCCCGGGCCGCCGATGAACTCGCCGGACCGGTCAGGGCGTGATCGCCGGTTCCCGGCGCAGGCTCGCGAAGAGCCGCACCGCTGACCGCGGCCACCTCGCGAGCGACGCCGAGCATGCTCTGGCAGAACACCGCGTAGTTGGGCGTCAGGTCAAGCTCCAGCACCTCATCATCGAGGCCGAGCAGCGAGATGCAGTCCGTCCCGGGCGCCGTGCCCGCCGGAAGGATCACTATGCGGTCCTCCGCCTCAGTCCCGTGTCCGAGGCCAAGCTCCGCAGCGGAGCACATCATGCCCTGGGAAACTATGCCCTTGAACTCCACCGGGCCGATCGTCTGGCCACCGGGCAACGCCCCCCCGGCAGCGACGACCGGGACGATATCGCCGGCGCGGAAGTTGCCGGCGCCGCTGACCAGGGTGACCTTGCCGGCCGGGCCCAGGTCGACATCCGCGACCAGCAGCTTGTCGAGCTCGGGGTGCTTTTGGACTCTCAGAACCAGTCCGGCCGATATACCGCGCGCACCGGCCCAGGGCTGCTCGATGGCGTCAATCGTCAGGCCGGCCATCTCCAGGCGACCAAGCAACGCCTGTAGCTGCGCCTTTTCGGAAGGCAGATCGACGTAGTCCCTCAACCAGGACAGGGAAACCCTCATGCCGCCACCCCCTACACTTGGCCCAAGAGCCGCCAGTCGTTGACGAACAGCAGCCGGACGTTGTCAATCTCGAAGCGCAGTTGAGCCTGACGGTCCAGGCCCATGCCGAAGGCGAACCCCGTCACCTGCTCCGGGTCGTAGCCGCCGTGCCGGAGAACGTTCGGATGGACCATGCCTGCGCCCAGGATCTCGACCCACCCGGTGCCCTTGCAGACGCGGCAGCCCTTGCCGCGGCACCAGGCGCACGTGACGTCGACCTCGGCGCTGGGCTCGGTAAACGGAAAGTAGCTGGGACGCATCCGGACCTGCGTTTCTGCTCCATAGAAGCGGCGCGCGAACTCCAGGAGCACGCCCTTGAGGTGCTGCAGCCCGATGCCCCTGTCGACCAGCAGCCCTTCGACCTGGTGAAACATCGGGGAGTGGGTGATGTCGTCGTCGCGGCGGAACACGCGCCCCGCGTGGACAAGACGCACGGGGAGCTTGGGGGCCATCTGCCGCATCATTCTGATCTGCACAGGCGAGGTTTGTGTGCGCAGCACGATGTCCCGCGACACGTAGAACGAATCCTGCATGTCGCGCGCCGGGTGGTCTCTGGGCACATTGAGCGCCTCGAAGTTGAAGTAGTCGGTCTCTATCTCATTGCCCTCGACCACGTCAAATCCCATCCCCAGGAAGATGTCCTCGACCTCCTGCCAGACGCGCATCAGCGGGTGGGCCCTTCCGGGGCTGGGCAGCGTACCGGGCAGCGTGACGTCGAGCCGGTCGGTAGCCTCGGACTTGCTCTCGGGCAATGCCCGCATCTCCTGTGCGCGGGCACCGATGAGCTCAGTCAACTCACGGCGAAGCTGGTTTGACTGCTGACCCGCCGCCGGGCGCTCCTCCGGGCTGAGGTCCCCCAGAGAACGGAGTATCAGCGTCAGTTCACCTCGCCGCCCCAGGTATCTGAGCTCCAGTTCGCGCAGGGCATCCGGGTCGCCGGCGGCCGCGACCTCCGACCGTGCCTTGCGGCCGAGCTCCGCCAGTCGTTTCATCACCATACCTCCCACAAAAGAAAACACCCGTCCGCCTCGGGACGGGCTCGCCGTGCTACCACCCCATTGGGGGCCAAGGCCCCGCTCGCAGCACAGAGGGACACCGGTGCCCTCGATGCCTATCGCCGTTAACGGTGCGAATCGCCGGCACGGCCTACGCAGCACAACCGGGCCAACCGGCTATGCCTTAAGCCTGCGGCTCAGGGGAGAACTTGGTCCGGTCCGTCCCGGGAGGGCTCCCAGTCTGAGGCCACTCCTCCCTGCGCGGGACGTTGCCGGCTACTTTGCCCCGTCATCGCCCTTGACGCGCCCGCTGCCGCGGACGCCACACTGTGTTGTCTGTCTGGCCTGGTTGGTGGGCCTACTCGCTCAGTTTCTTGTACAGCAGGTAAGCGGTAATGGAGCCGGTGATCTCAAACAGCCGCCAGAAAATGTCGGCCATGCGCACCTACTGACCACACCCCTTTGTCCCTGCGTAGCATCACGGAGATTATACCATCGGCCAATTGGGCACACAAGCCAACGCGATGTCTCAAGAGCAGGGATATGCCGCATGTAGCTGGGATTTTAAGATGAGTGAGGCACCTGCGGCGCACGGGGGTTCCGTCAGCCCTAGCCGACCAGGACCCTCTCCGGCGGGTAGTGGACCCCGGCGGAATTGGCCTTGGGCGGACCCAGCGCCACGGCCAAGGTGATGGGACCGACCCGGCCCGCCAGCATGGTCAGCGGGATGAGGATGCGGCCGATTGTCGACAGCTTGGCCGTAATGCCCAGGCTCAGGCCGACTGTGCCGAACGCGGACATGGTCTCAAACAGGACGCTCACAAACCCGGTGTGTTCTGTAAACATGAGCACGCCGGCCACCGCCAGAACTAACATGGTCGAGAGAACGCCGATCGCGTGAGCCCGCTCGACCAAGTCGCGCGGGATGCTGCGGCCGCCGGACTCGAGTTCATGGCGTCCGCGGAGCGTGGACAGCATGCTACCCAGGAAGACCCATGCTGTCGTGGTCTTGATGCCGCCCCCCGTCCCCGCGGGTGATGCCCCGACAAACATAAGCGCCAGAACGAGTAGTATGGTGCTCTCCCTAAGCATTGCGGTGGGAACTGTGTTGAAGCCGGCGGTGCGGGGAGTCACGGCCATGAACCACGCCGACAGGAACTTGCCGTGCGCCGGAAGACCGCCGAGGGTCCCGGGATTGCGGTACTCCATCAAGAAGATGAGGGCAAACGCGGATGCCAGCAGCACGCCTGTCACGCGGAGCACGATCCTCGTGTGAAGCGTCAGGCGCCCATCCTTGCGGCGCTCGACGATATCCTGGAGAACGAGGAAGCCAAGCCCCCCGATTATGATCAGTCCGGTCACTGTCAGGACGACAAGAGGGTCGGATGCGAACCGCTCAAGGCTGTCGCCGAAGAGATCGAAGCCCGCATTGCAGAAAGCCGAAACCGCATGGAAAACCCCGAAGTAGGCCGCGCGCGGCAGCGGCATGTCGAGAGCGAAGCGCGCTGTGAGCAACGCCGCGCCAATCGCCTCGCATACGACGGTGAACGCGAACACGGACCGCAGCAGCCGGACCAGCCCGGAAAGGCTTCCCCGGCCCAATGACTCCTGGATGAGCAGGCGGCCGCGGAGCGTGATCCGTCGTCCGATGAGCGCATAGAAGAACGTGGCCAGGGTCATGAGGCCCAGCCCGCCTATCTGTATCAGGGCCAGGATGGTGAGCTGTCCAAACAGCGAAAGGGCTGCTCCGGTCGGCACGACGACGAGTCCCGTGACGCACGTGGCCGAACTGGCCATGAAGTAGGCGTTGATCAGGCCGATGCTCTCGCCGCTGGCGGATGCCGCCGGCAGGCTCAAAAGCACGGTGCCGACGGTGATCGCCAGCGCAAAGCTCAGGACGATGGTCTGAGGCGGAGTCGGCCCCCAGTGTTTCGATCCCGCTAGAGCTGCCATGGACTAGCGGGCTTCCAGCCGCCTGATGCTCTCGTTTGGCCCGATGACCACCAGGACGTCCCCTTCCATGACAACGTCATCGGCCTTGGGCGATACGTTGATCTTGCTGCCTTTCTTGACAGCCATGACGTTGACGCCGAATCGCGCCCGCAGGTCCAGCTGGCGGAGGTTCTTGCCAACCAGCCGGTCCCCGGCCATAACCTCAGCGATGGAATTATCCGGAGACAGCTCGATGTAGTCAAGGACGCTCCCGGCGACCAGGTTGTGTGCGAGCCGGATGCCCATGTCGCGCTCCGGAAACACGACCCGGTCGGCTCCGATCTTCTGCAGTACCTTGCCGTGCTGGTCATCGCGCGCCTTGGCTACCACCAGGGGCACGCCCTGTTCCTTAATCATCAGCGTGGCAAGGATGCTGCTCTGGATATTGGAACTGATCGTGACCACGCAGACGTCGAAGTTGCGGATTCCGAGCGACCGAAGCACTTCCTCATCCGTGACATCCGCCTGGACGACATGGGTCAGGACATTGGCGAGCGGCCGGATACGCTCCTCGAGAAGGTCGACACCAAGGACGTCATGGCCGGCCTCGGCCAGCGCACGAGCAAGACTGGCGCCAAACCGGCCCAGCCCGACCACCGCGAACTGTTTCACCGCGGGCACCCCCCTTGCGCTAGCACTCTACGCTCCGAGCGTCGCCCGTGCTTTGGCAACAAGCTGGCCAAACGCACCGCTGTCGCTGACGGCCATCTCGGCCAGCATCTTGCGGTTGACCTCGACCCCGGCACGGCGCAGCCCATTGATAAACTTGCTGTAGGACATGCCGCTCTGCCGTGCGGCGGCATTGATCCGGGTAATCCACAGGCGGCGGAAGTCGCCTTTGCGCTTGCGCCGGTGAACGTAGGAGTACCAGAGAGATTTCATCAGGGTTTCGTTGGCCGGGCGGAAGAGCTTGCTGTGCGTCCCGCGGAAACCTCTAGTCAGCTTGAGCACTTTCTTGTGACGCCGGTGGGCGGTTACGCCCTTCTTTACGCGTGCCATTAGAGGTCCTGCTCCTTTCGGTGAAAGCCAGCCGCACGACCGACGCGCGGCAAGTCAAGGTCTTGGGCTATTTCTGGCTGTAAGGCAGCAGGGTCATAACCCGCCGCTCATCGGCTGAAGTCACGGCGGCGGCCATGTTCAGGCGCCGCTTGCGCTTGGCGTTTTTCTTGCGCCGGAGGTGCCCCATGTACGCGTGTTCGTGGAAAAACCGGCCTGAACCGGAGACGCGAAACCGCTTGGAGGCGCTCCGGTGCGTCTTCATCTTAGGCATGTCATGTGCCTCTCTTCCGAACAATGCTATGGATGCTTGCTCTCAGGATCGCGCCGGGGCGCCATCGCGCGCTAAAGCTCTACCGGCTCCTGCTCGGTCTTGGTTGCCGGCCGCACCGCCCCGGGCTTGGGCTGGATCATCATTGTCATGAAACGTCCTTCCATGCGGGGGGGCCGCTCCGGCGCCCCGATGTCCGATAGCTCCCGGACCAGACGGTCGAGCACCTGCCGGCCCAAATCCGAATGGACGATCTCCCGGCCCCGAAAGGTGATGCTTGCCTTTACCTTGTCTCCCTCTTCCAGAAAGCGGCGCGCGTTACGCAGCTTGACCGAGAAGTCGTGCTCCTCGATGGTCGGCCGCATCTTGAGCTCCTTGATATCCACGATCTTCTGGTTCTTGCGGGCCTCGCGGTCCCGTTTGGCCTGCTCATACTTGAACCGCCCGTAGTCCATGACCTTGCATACAGGCGGTCGGGCGGTCGGGGCGACTTCGACGAGATCCAAGTTTACCTGCTGGGCGATGCGCAACGCGTCCCGCAACTGCAATATCCCAAGCTGCTCGCCGGTTTGGGAAATGAGACGTACGTCGCGCGCGCGTATTCCGTCGTTAATCCGTAGGTCCTTGCTGATCGCTCGCTCCCTCCTTGAATTGGATTTCTCCCGGCAAAGAAAAACACACCGGGCGCAGGAGCCTAGCCCGGTGCGTCACGACCTGAAGCGCAGTCCAATCGAACTACGGCCCGGACGCAACCCTACCGACAGCCGAGGGCGCCGTAGGGTGAGGAGGCATTAGCTCCTTCTTAGAGTCAGACCTGATTCAACTGCTTGATTATACATGGCCCATTTTCATATTTCAACGATATGCGCCTCTCGCGTGCGCCTCTCGCGCACCTGCCCGTCGCGTGCGCCCCGCGACCGTTACCTCGCGCGGCTTCGGACCTCGTCTCCCAGCCGCCGCTGGAAGTCCTCAATGCTCATGCCGCCAAGATCACCCTCGCCGCGCCGCCGCACCGAGAGCTGGCCCGAGGCGGCCTCGCGGTCCCCGATGACGATCATGTACGGGATCTTGTCTACCTCCGCGCCTCTTATCTTGAAACCGATCTTCTCGTTGCGTGTGTCGAGCTCGGGCCGGTACCCGGCAGCCCGCAGGCGTTCCGTCACCTCACCCGCGGACGCGTGGTGGCGGTCGGCGATGGGCAGGACTCTGACCTGGACGGGCGCAAGCCAGGTGGGAAAGGCGCCGGCGTATTCCTCGATCAGCAGGCCGATGAATCGTTCCATGGCCCCGTAGCAGGTGCGATGAAGCATCACCGGCCGGTGCTGCTGCCCGTCTGGACCGATGTACGTGAGGTCAAAACGTTCGGGCATCTGGAAATCGAGCTGGATCGTGCCGCATTGCCAGGTGCGCCCCAGGCTGTCGCGCAGGTGGTAGTCGATCTTGGGCCCGTAGAAGGCACCATCGCCGGGGTTGAGCTTGTATGCCGCGCCTTTTTCGATGAGCGCAGACTCGAGCGCCGAGGTCGCCAGTTCCCATTGCGCGTCCTCGCCCATCGAGTTCTCGGGGCGCGTGGACAGCTCCACGTGGTACTTGAGTCCGAATGCGCTGTAGATGTCGTGGAAAAGCTCCATCACTCCGACGATCTCATCCTTGACCTGATCCGGCGTCATGAAGATGTGCGCGTCATCCTGGGTGAAGTTGCGTACACGCAGGAGCCCGTGCAGCACGCCGGACAGCTCGTGCCGGTGGACAAGCCCGAGCTCGGCGACACGAAGAGGGAACTCCCGGTAGCTGTGCAGATCCTCCTTGTAGAGGAGCATCGCGCCCGGGCAGTTCATGGGCTTGATGGCATGAAGCACGTCGTCGATCTTGGTGAAGTACATGTTGTTCCGGTAGTGATCCCAGTGGCCGGAGCGATGCCAGAGCTCCTCGTGGAGCACGACCGGCGTCCTGACCTCCAGGTAGCCCCTCCTTTGGTGCTCGTCGCGCCAGAATCCCTCGAGGAGCCGCCAAAGGATCAGCCCTTTGTTGTGCCAGAACGGGAAACCCTGGCCCTCATCGTGCAGCGAGAATAGGCCCAGCTGGCGCCCCAAGACACGGTGGTCGCGCTTCTTTGCTTCCTCGATGCGGAAAAGGTACTCGTCAAGAGCCTCTTTGGTCGGGAACGCCGTACCGTAGATGCGTTGCAGCATCGGCAGGCGTTCGTCGCCACGCCAGTACGCCCCCGCCAGAGACATCAGTTTGAAGTGCTTGATCGCGGATGTTGAGGCGAGGTGCGGCCCGGCGCACAGGTCGACGAAGTCCCCTGACCGGTAGATGGTGATGGGCACGCCGTCCGGCAGTTCCCGCGCCAGCTCCACCTTGTAGGGCTCGCCACAGGACTCAAACAGGTCGAGCGCCTGCTGCCGGGTGAGCTCCGTGCGCTCGAACGGATGCCCTTCGGCGACCACCCGCCGCATCTCGGCCTCAATGCGGTCGAGGTCGCCGGGCCCAAAGCCGCCGGGGATGTCGAAATCGTAGTAAAACCGGTCTTCGATCGCCGGGCCGATGCCCAGCCTTGCCTGCGGGAAGAGCCGCTTCACGGCGGCAGCCAGCACGTGCGCGGCGCTGTGCCGGAAAGTGTCCCGCGCCTGCTCGTCGTCCCAATTCAGGCTGTTTGCGCTGCTTTTCTCGTCTGCCATCAGTCGCCCTCCTGTAGTAGCCGGCCCCGCCCCACTCCGCCCGTCCTCCTGGCCCCGCCGGGAAACAAAGAACCCGCCCCTCTAGGGACGGGCCTGGCCCGCGGTTCCACCCTGGTCGGACAGTGGACTGCCCGGCTCGCGTGCCGTTAACGGAGCCACCCGGGCGACCCTACCGGCCGCCTGCTTGACGGCTTTGGGGTTGCCGCTCGGAGGGGGTTTTCACCGCCCGCTGGTCCGGCCGCTCGCAGCCCTTCACGGCCTTCTCTGGGAAACCGCTGGCGGGGGTTACTCGTCCTCGTCATCGCTTTAGGTCCCGCAACGCGGGACGCTTCCAGTTGCTGATATTCTAAGCCCCCGGCTCCATAACCACAAGTGCCGGGCAGGCCTTGGGCCGGGCAGACCTTGCCGCCCCTGGCGCTTGCCGACGCGAGGACCGCCGGGCGCAAGGACTTTCAATGAAAGAGGTGCTCATGCTCCTCGTAGGGACGGCGGACCCGCAGGCCGCAGAGCTCGCACCCGCGGCAGATGGTCACTCTGTCGGCAAAGACCGCCCGCAACGTGCGCAGGCCGTCGTTGTCGATGCCGGGCAGAGCGTGCAGCTTGAGGCGCCGCGGTGCGATGGTGATAAGCGCGCTGATAAGGAGGTCGTCGCGGTTGATCTCCTTTTGTCCCGCCTGGCTGAGGGACTCTTCGAGATACTGGTCGCTGATCGAAGTGCCTTCATCATCCAGGAGCCGGAATCCCCCGTCAGGGCTCACGAGGACGTGGACACGCTCAATACGCGGTTCCTGGGCCGTGAGGAAGTGGCGGAGCAGCAAGATAAACTCGCGGTACTCTTTCTGCAGCATGAACTCGTCCACAGCCTGCTCCACGATGGTCTCCAGGTGGTCCACGTAGCGCTGAAGGCGGAAGTTGATAAACCCCTCGATAACGAGCAAATCCTCGGTCTCGAGGTACTCGGCGACCTCGCGGAGGATGTGTCCCTTGCGCCCAACCTTACGCAGCAGCCCTGCCTCAGCCCGCTCGGGCCCCCCATCGAGCAGCGCCTGGGCCTGCGTAACGATCAGCGCGCGGTCGTTCTCGCCCAGGGTCCGGTATTCCGAGCTCACCAGGCGGAGCAGGAGATCTTCTTCCCAGACATTGACGATCAGGTCCGATATGGCGTTGGCAAGGTGTTGGCGGACCAGCGAGGCCTGGTCTTCAGGGCTTCCGAACGCGACGGCCGCTTCGGTCGCCCGGGAGTCCAGGCGAAAGAAACTAACTGAGCCGCGGGTGCTTTCGGAGATATCAACCTGAAAACCCTCGTCGCGAAGGAACTGCGCTTCGAACTCCAGCCTCTGCCTGACCTGGTCGGGGTGACCAGCCGAGCCGATATGGATGGTTTCCAAACGATTCGCAACTCCTTTGGCTACGCCGTGCGGTGGCCGCTGCCCAAGCCGGCCCAATCGCCAGTCCGCAGTGAACCGCCAATCCCCCACAGACAAGCCAAACGTGCCGCTTAGCTGCACCTCCGGCTCGAGACCGCTTGTGTGGCCTGCACATTCACGCTGCTGTGAGTTTACCCCAGGCGCTATGCGATCAGACGCGTCACGGCAGGACCGTGCGGCGCGATCCCGAAACCGAAATGCTCCCCGTGCAGAATAAGCAAAGCGGGCGGCTGTTGCTACAGAGCCAGCTCAACAACGGGTGCGGTCTTCTAGGGCGGGACGCGACAACCTGGCTTGTCCGCCCTGAGGACACCGCAAGTTCCAGTTGACGCTGGGAAGACAAACCTGAGTTATGCTCGCAGGAACATAACGCACAGGGCGCGAATCCCCTGTTAGCTTGTCATTTCGTGGCTTCGGAGGTGCATCTGTGCCCGCTTCCCGATCACGGACCGGTCGCACGCTGACCGCGTTACTTGCCGTCGCGACACTCATGGCGCTGGTCTGGGCGACCGCAGTCGGCTGTCGGATGCCGTGGGCCCGGGCGCAAAAGGAGATCGTCCTGGCCACCACCACAAGCACACGCGATTCGGGCCTCCTGGACGTTCTGGTACCGGTGTTCGAGCAAAAAGGCACGTACATCGTCAAGCCGGTCGCGGTCGGCACGGGTCAGGCCATCGCGCTAGGCAGGAGAGGCGAAGCCGACGTCCTGCTCACGCACGCGCCGGCCTCGGAGAGGCCGCTCGTCCAGGACGGCACCGTCACCTCTCGCCGGCTCGTCATGCACAACGACTTCGTGATCGTCGGGCCGCCGGCCGACCCGGCAGACGTCAGGGCAACCCCCGCCGCGGCGGACGCGCTGGGAGCCATCGCCGCCCGCAGGGCGCTTTTTGTGTCGCGCGGCGACGATTCCGGAACACACATGATGGAGAAGTCTCTCTGGCAAGCGGCGTCCGTGACCCCCGGGGGAACATGGTATCAGGAGACCGGCCTGGGGATGGGCGAGACATTGCGGGTAGCCAGCGAGAAGGACGGGTACACCCTCACCGACCGGGCAACCTACCTGGCCTTGAAAGGCATACTCAGCCTTGACGTGGTTCAAGAGGGGGACCCGGCGCTCCTTAACATCTATCACGTCATGCAGGTCAGCCAGACCAAGTTCCCCAGGGTCAACGCCAAGGGGGCGCAGGCGTTTGCGGACTTCCTGCTGTCGGCGGAAACTCAGCAGGTCATCAGCACCTTTGGCGCCGATAAGTACGGCGAGCCGCTCTTCTTCGCCGACGGAGGCAAGACGGAGGAGCAGCTGACCGGGGGGCCCCGGTAGCCCGGGCCCGCGTCCGGCCCTGACCGCTTGACTACATGTAGCTTCTAGGGGAGGGTGAGTTGGTGCGGTTGATCATCGACGGAATCGTCGAGGGCCTCAGGTTGTTGGCTAGTCTCGACCGCGAGGTTCTCCGCATCACATGGCTGACCCTTCGGGTATCAGGCACCGCAACAGTGATCGCCGTGCTGGCCGGCGTGCCGCTCGGAACGTGGCTGGGTCTGGCACGCTTTCGCGGCCGGGGCACGCTCATCACGATCGTCAACGTCGGCATGGGCCTGCCGCCGGTCATCGCCGGCCTGCTGGTGTCCATCCTCCTCTGGCGTAGCGGCCCGCTCGGCGCGCTGCGCTTGCTCTACACGCCGACGGCCATGATCATTGCCCAGGGCCTGATAGCATCGCCGCTCGTGATCGGCCTCACCCGGTCCGCGATCGAAAGCCTGGACACGGGACTGCAGGAACAGCTGCTATCGCTCGGCGCATCCCGCCGGCAGATGCTCTGGTCCCTGCTCGGCGAGTGCAGGCTGGGCCTGATGGCAGCGGTGATCGCCGGTTTCGGCGGAGTGGTAAGCGAGGTCGGGGCCTCGATAATGGTCGGCGGCAACATCCCAGGCCATACGCGCGTGCTGACGACCGCGATCGTTCTCGAGGTCTCGCGCGGGCAATTCGGAGCAGCCATCGCCCTGAGCACGGTTCTCATGGTACTGGCGTACTTGACGACCGCCATCCTGACCGGACTGCAGCAGAAGGGATCGCGAGCGTGACCCCCATCGTCCGCCTTGAGGGCGTCCAGGTGGTGCGCGGCGGGCGCCCGATACTGGACGTGGGTAGTCTCACGATCGAGCCGGGAGAGCTGCTGGGGATTGTGGGCCCCAACGGTTCCGGAAAGAGCACCCTGCTAAAGGTGCTGGCGATGGTATTGGTGCCCGACACGGGTCAGGTCAGCGTCGACGGGAAACCCGTGTCCTCTCGTGACGTCGACCCGTCCCTGCTGCTGGCGGCAAGGCGGAGGGTGACCATGGTCTTTCAATCCCCGGTGCTGCTGATGCGCAGCGTCTTCGACAACGTCGCAGCCGGACTGCGTTTTCGCGGCGCCCCGGAGGCCGAGACCCGGCGCCGCACGGCCTTCTGGCTTGACCGGCTGGGTATCGGAAAGCTGGCCGGACGGCGCCCCGGGGGCCTGTCCGGCGGCGAGGTCCAGCGGGTCGCCCTGGCACGCGCGCTGGTCCTTGAGCCTGATCTGCTGCTGCTCGACGAGCCCACGGCCAACCTCGATTGGCCGACGCGCACCAGACTCTTCGGCGACCTTCGGGCTATCCTTGGGGAGATCAGGGCCGGAGCTGTGCTGGTCACGCACGATATCCACGAAGCGCCCCACTTCGCGGACCGCCTGGCGGTGATGCGGGGCGGCCGTGTGGTCCAGTCAGGCATACCGGCAGAGGTTATGGACGGCCCGGCCGACGTCGAAACCGCGGTGTTCTTAGGGTACGACAACGTTGTGCCGGCCGCGCTGGTCGCTGGCGCAGCCGCAGGCGACGCCGTAGGCGCCGCGCGCGGCGGCTTGGGCGCGGCGGCGGGCGGCGGAGGCGCGATGTTTTGCATCGGCCCGGACCGGGTGCGAGCGATGGCCGCGAGCGGCGGCCGGGCGGCGATGACGGCCGCGGGCGAACCGCGCGGGGGCCACGCGGAGGGTCGGTTGGTCTTCACAGGACAGGTCGCAAAACTGGCCCCCTGGGGACCGCTCTACAGGGTCAGCATCGTATTGGCCGCAGCAAGAGAAGGCATCCTGACCGGCACCTGCCCGGCGCAGGACGTGATCGATGGGTCGGTCGCGGAAGGCAAGGCGGTCGCACTGGTCCTCAACTCGGCTGACGGCGTGCTTGTGCCGCCTCCGGGCAGGTGAAAGGCGGCCGTAGGTGCTGAAGGGAGCCGGTGCCCGGCCCAAAAGCGAAAACCACGGCCCGAAGGCCGTGGCGGCGAATCCTGGTGGGCCCATCAGGAATCGAACCTGAGACCTCTGCCATGTCAAGACAGCGCTCTAACCATCTGAGCTATGAGCCCAAACACTCGATCACGGTGCAGAGTCAATTGTAGCACAGCAGCATCGAAAGCAAAAGCGAGTCTGATATGCGAGTCTGACTCCCGTAAACCACGCGCGCGCGAGCCGCGCATGCCGGCACGACGGGCAGGCCTGGCGCCGCCGGTCAACAGCCTGCTGAGCTTTCGCGTTTTAGCAGGCGCAGCCGGGCTACTCCTTGGGCAGCATCCACCGCCGCGTCGGGATATTGAACTTGAGCAGCCAAAGCCAAATTGTGGAGTCGGACCGAATGCCCAGGGTCCGCGCGACCTCCCGCATTGTGAGGTTGTCCACCACGTATAGCCGGTGAAGCAGGCCCTCGATGGGCTCACCGAATCTGGCTTCGATGTCCCTCATCAGCCTCGACTTGCGGACCCCCGCCATCCAACGCCACCCCTTACCAGTTTCTGCTATGAGCATAGCAGAACGCTATAAGGCGGTCAACGAACAAGCCGCAATTGGCGACGGAATACACATCGCGGAGGCTAGACCTTGACCTTTTTCCAGGCGCCGCGCGCGAAGACCAGGACCATGATTAAAGCGCGGACAGCCGCATCCGCTGCCATCGCCATCCAGGCGCCCGCGGCGCCCCAGCCGAGCAGGGACATAAACACGTAGGTCAGGCCCAGTCTGACGACCCACATGCTCAGCGCGGTGGCGTACATCACCGAGCGGGTGTCGCCTGCGCCGCGCAGCGCACCCGAGAGCACGAAGCCCACGGCCATGAAGGGCTGTGCGACGCCGGTCCAACGCACGAGGGTGGTTGCCACCGGAACGAGATCCGCTTCTGGAGCGTAGAGAGCCAACCATAGGCCTGGCGCCGCGACAAACAGCAGCCCCATGAGGCCCATGAAAGCAAGCGCGATACGGACGCACTCGCGTCCGGACCGTTCCGCGGCGTCAGGCCGCCCATGGCCGAGGAATTGGCCCACAAGAGCAGAAGCCGACACGGACAGGCCGATGGAGGGCATGTGGGAGATCTCCTCGATGTTTTGCGCCAGTGTCGCCGCCGCCACGGCGATCGTTCCCTCGACGGCGACCATCTTGAGGTGCAGAATCATCGCCACGCTGAGCAGCATGCGCTCCGCGGTGGCCGGCACCCCGACGCGGAAGACACGCCAGAAGACCTCCGGCTTGACCTCCAGCAACCACTTGGGCCGGCTGACTACCAGACGGCCGCGCAGCACGAGCCAGATGATCACAATGCCGCCGGCGGCGCGCGAGATGCTCGTGGCGACCGCGGCCCCCAGCACGCCCAAGCGCGGGAAACCCAGATGGCCGAAGATCAGCACGTAGTTGAGAAAGACGTTGAGCACGTTGGCCACGACGTTGACCCGCATCGATGTGTGCGTGTCGCCCGCACCACGCAGAGCGGCGGTCAGGACATTGGCCGTGTACATGAAGACCATGCCCCAGGCCAGCCCGCGCATGTAGGACACGCCCAGCGGCATCACCTCCGGGGCGGCGCCCATGAAGCGGAGAATCGCGGGCGCGAGCAACCAAAACAGGACGGCCAGCATGGTGGATAGCACCACCGTGGCCAGCGAGGACTGGTGAGCCACCTCGGATGCCTCGTCCGGCTGACGACGGCCCATCGCCCTCGCGACGAGGGCCGTGGTGCCTGCCCCGACGCCAAGGAAGATTGAGAGCGTGAAGAACATCGGGCGGAAGGAAAGCCCGACCGCGGCGAGCGCGTTGCGGCCCAAGCGGGCGACCATCATCATGTCAACGATCTGCGTTAGCGTGTGCAGGAACATCTCGGCAGCCACGGGCCAGGCCAGCCCGATAACCCAGCGCCTCAACAGGGCAAGGTTGCCTGCCATTTCCTCGAGGGGCAGACGCCCGCGTACGGCGCGGGGTGCCTGGGCCGCGGGTGTGGCCAGGTGGTTGTCGGGAGGCATGGCTGCTGGATTTCCTTGTTTCTCTCGGGCTTCGTTTTCGGCCATGGCGAGTATTATTCGGCTGCCAAATGATTAACCCTGCAGGCAGTCCAAGGCACGTCAGCCGCACCTGTCCTGCGCTTGAAAGGCGCCGCCGCGGGCCCCTTTTGGTTGACCAGCTAAGAGGGCATCCTTGCCTGCTTTGGCACAGACTTTAGAGCAAGGCTCTAAGCATGGTACAATCCGTGATGTACCGCCTTGCCTACCAGGAGATGCCATTATCGAAAGGGGTTGTCGCGGACGGACCGTCCAGTGCCCCGCGGCGGTTTTGGCCAGGCCTTTGCCAATCGCCTGCGTGACGCCCGTTTGGCGGCACGAGGAGGCTTGGGCCTCGGTCAGCAGGAGATCGCCGACGCGATCGGGCTGAGCCAGGCAACGATCTCCGACTACGAGCGCGGGCGCCGGCGCCCAAACCTCACCACGCTGCTCGCGCTTGCGCGCCTCCTCGGGGTTTCGGCGGATTGGCTGCTAACCGGGGATGACGCCCCGGCCGGTAGCGTGGCCGGAGCCGCGCAAGCCGGAGCCGGCCCGGCGGTGGCGCAGGGCGGGAGCCCCCGGCCCGGGCTGCTCGACAGTTCCCTCGTCGACCTGCTGGGACTCAGCCGGCTGAGCTATCTTGGCGAGGCGGGCCTGCTTGGGACCGATATGCCGGCGCGTTCCGGAACCGGTCAGACCCCTGCTGCCGAATTGACTGATGCCGCGGAGCACGGCCTGCGGACTGCGGAGCAACGCACGGCTTACCGGGCGGTTGCCAGGCTTACGCCGCGTAGCGATCTGGCCGTGAGCCGTGAGATGTCCTCTGGTGCCGAGTCCGTTATACTTTACACGGGCCCGGCAACCGGCGGCCTGGCCCCGGGCGACCTCCTGCTCGTCGGTTCTCGAGAACCGGGTCGTCCGGGAATGCACGTGGTTGCGCTGACGGAGGTCGGCTCCGCGACCGCGACCGGATCGTCTGTGTTCGCGGTCGCCCCGCCGGGCGGGAGCGTGCCGCCGGGCGCCACCCGGCATGGCACGGTGCTGGCTATCCTGCGGCGCGTAGACTGACCTTCGCAGCGGAGGTGGGCTGCCATATCCCCCGGTGTAGACCATCCCCCCCCACGCCCTGACCTCGGGCCGGCCATGGCCCTGGAGCAGGCAAAACTGGCCATGGCTGATGCACAGCGCCTGCTCGGGCTGTACCTGGCCAGCGAAGCTCCCCCGCACGCGGGCGGCTCGCAGGAGACAGCCGAGATTCTGGTCCGCCCCGCGACTGACCTGGCCGGCGGGAGCACTGACGCGTTTGTTTGGCGGACGCGACGCGGCTGGCCCGGGGCGCGCCCGGGCAAGGTGCCGCAAGCTTTTGGCCGGACGGAGTTCCTTTCGGGTGCTGAGGTCGCGCGTCGGCTGGAACATGCCCTGATGGCTACCGGAGGAGCGCGTGTCCGCCTTGTGGTTGCCTCCCGGACCGGGGGGACGACGCTTGAGGTCGGGGCAGGGCGCGTGCGACGCAGCAGCCTTACGGCTCACGAGGCTGCCGCCGCTCTGGCGGAAACCGGCGCCCTGCGCCAGGACGCCCCTGCCCCCGGCACACATGGCCGTCCTGAACCCCCAAACGATCCGCCTGCCGGGGGATTGGCGACCGCGGAAGGCATCGTCACCGGGCCCGTGCATGAGGCGGCTGGGGTTTCGCCGCCGCTTGCCGCCGGGAGCTTGCTCGACCCCGTTGAGGCACGCGATCTGCTGCAGGCAATCGGCATCGTCGGGCCCAAGGGCGACATCCGCCGGGACGAGCGGCGCAAGTACAATCAGATCAGCCACCTGGTCGAGCTGCTGCGCGGGCTGCTCGAGCGGCTGCCGCGGGACCGCGAGCTGGTCATTGTTGACGCGGGCTGCGGCAAGTCCCAGCTGCTGCTGGTGCTCAATTACGTACTCACAGAAAAGCTCGGCCGCCGCGCCCGGCTCATCGGGCTCGACGCCGAGGCTGTGGCGGTGCGGGCCGCCCAGGGCCTTGTGCGCCGCGTGGGCTACCGCAATATGGAGTTCTGCGTGACCCCCATCAGGGCATGGCGGGCGCCGTCACGAGTCGATCTCGTCCTGTCGCTGCACGCCTGCGACACGGCGACGGACGAGGCCCTCGCCCTGGGCGTCGCGACAGGGGCGCAGGGAATCGTCGCGGTTCCCTGCTGCCAGCACGAGTTGGCCCCCCAACTGCGAAGCAATGCCAGCGATCTCGCCCCACTGCTCGCACACCCCATTCTCCGGGCGCGCCTGGCTGACTGGCTGGCCGACGGGTTGCGCGCCCTCGTCCTCGAGTCGCACGGGTACTCGGTGGACGTACTGGAGTACATCTCGCCGCTCGACACGCCAAAAAACATCCTGCTGCGCGCGGAGTTGGCCATAGGCGGCGCGGACGCGGCGCAGCGGGCGGCCGGGCGGGCCGCCGAGGCCGATACTCTCATGAGCCGGTTCGGGGTGCGGCCCAGTCTGCCCGGCCTCATCGAGGCGATGCGGGCCTCGCTCAAGACCTGGACGTGAGAAGCCGTGAGAAACGTGAAAAGCCGTGAGAAAGGAAACGGGCCCCGCCCTGGAGGCCCGTTTGGAGAGCAGCCGTACGCTGAGCCGGCGGCGGCGCGTGGTTGACTCTATGGCTCTACAAATGCCGCTCGAACCAACCTGCGATGCGCGCAAGCCGCTCAAGTCGGTGCTTGGGCTTGCCGCTGCGCGAGAGCTCGTGGTTTTCGCCGGGGAAGCGCACGAACTCGACCGTCCGCCGCATGCGCTTGAGGAAGACGAACAACTGCTCAGCCTGCTCGATTGGGCAGCGGTAATCCTCCTCGGAGTGGACGATGAGCAATGGGGTCCTGATGTTCTTGACGTAGTGCACCGGCGAGCGCTCGTACAGCAGATCGTGGTTGTCCCACGGGTTGCCGGGGAACTCGCTTTCGCCGAAGAGCGGCCCGATGTCGCTGGTGCCGTAGAAGCTGTACCGGTTGGTCACCGGGCGCTGGGTCACCGCGGCCTTGAACCTGTTGGTGTGGCCGACAACCCAGGCGGTCATGAACCCGCCGTAGCTGCCTCCGGTCACGCCGATGCGCGAAGTGTCGATGAAACCGCGGGCGATCGCCGCGTCCATGCCGAGCATCAGGTCCTCGTAGTCCTTGCCGCCCCAGTCGCCCCGGCACGCCTCCGTGAACTCCTGGCCGTAGCCCTGGCTGCCGCGCGGGTTGGTGTAGACGACCACATAGCCCTTGGCCGCGAGCAGCTGCATTTCGTGGAATAGCCCGTAGCCGTACATGGCGTGCGGACCCCCGTGGATCTCAAGGATCGCGGGATAGTTGCGCCCGTCCTGAAACCCGGGCGGTCTAAGCAGCCAGCCCTGGCACTGCAGCCCGCCGGCGCCGGGGAAGGTGAACTCCTCCGGGACGGCCAGGTCAAGCTCGGCGAAAAGATCCGCGTTGAGGTCGGTCAGCTTGCGCTCCTCACCGTTTTTGAGCGCGAAGACCTGTCCCGAGTCGGTGGGCCCGGCGATGGCGCACACGATGGCGCCCCCGTCGGCGCTGACGGAGAAAGACACGAGGTGACGCGGCCCGGCAGTAAGTGGCTCCGCCGCCCCGCCCGCAGCCGGCGTGCGGAAAAGGTGACACTCGCCGCGGCTGGCTGCGGAGAAGTAGATCCAGTCCCCCAAAACCCGGTACGGCCGTCCGGTCGGGCCCGGCGTCATGTCCCATGTGACGCCACTTCCGGCCGCGAGGTCCGCGTCAGTCAACCGGGCTGCGTCACCGCCGTCAACCGGTATGGACCAGATGGTCGTGTGGGTGGCGCCGCGGTAGACGTTATCGTGGCCAACGAAGTAGATCAGCTTCCCGTCGGCCGACCACTGCGGGAGAGATGCGGGGCCGGGGAGCCGCGAGACCTGCCTCGGCTCGCCCGCCAGCACCGATACGACGTGGACGTCCCGGACGTTGGTGTAGTCGGCATCCTCGGTGCGGTTTCCGGTGAAAGCAATTGTCTTGCCATCCGGGGACCATGCCGGGTTTTCGTCATCGCACTCCCCGAAAGTGATCTGGCGCGCCGGGCCGCCGGCTGCGGACACAATGAAGACGTGCTGGCGCTCGTCGCCCAGGAAGCCGATCCCGTTGGCCTTGTACTTGAGCCGGGTGATAACCCGGACGTCGCTCTTGTCCTTGTCCCTTTCCTTGTCCTTTTCCTTGTCCTTTTCCTTGCTCTCCTCCGCCGGCTCCTCGCCGGTCTTGACGCGTGAGGTAAACGCAAGGAACTCGCCATCCGGCGACCAAACCGGGTCGCCGACGCCCTTGGCCAGCCTGGTCAGTTGCTGGGCCTCGCCGCCGCCGGTATCGATCAGCCATATCTGGTTCTTGCCGCTGCGGTCGGAGAGAAAGGCGATCCTGTGCCCGTCGGGCGACCATTGTGGCTGCGAGTCTTTGTGGTTGCCGGCGGTGAACGGGCGCGACTCGCCCGAAGCCAGATCGAGAAGGTGGATGGTGGAACGGTAGGCGTCCTTGTCCCGGTCGGTGGTTGTTACCACGTACGCCGCTCTGCGCCCATCGGGGCTGACGGCGACCTGCCCGAGGAACTTGATCCGCAACAGATCCTCGGCTGTGACGGGCCTCTTGCTCACGGCTGCTCCCTCCTGCTGGTTGACTTGTCCGACGCTCAGGCCGGATCACGGCACCCGCAGGGTTTCTACGCTTGACGGCATGCTGCCTTCCATGCTTTTCACGAGATGGATGTTTCGGGCCAGCGGACGAAAAGACACCTCGTCTGCCCGGCGGCGCGCATCTGTCCACTTTTGAACAGGTGCAGGCGGCATCTAGGCAATAATGCAGGGGGGAAGGGAGAAACCTGGTGCCGGAGGCGGGAGTCGAACCCGCACGGGTTTAGGGCCCGAGGGATTTTAAGTCCCCTGCGTCTGCCAATTTCGCCACTCCGGCGATTCGAAACAGATTATAGCACGGCGACGGATGTCCATGCGGCGAAAGGCGGCGTCAGCCGCAATGTCATCATGCTGCAGGCATGGTCTGATTTGACGGTTTGGAACGGGATGCTGCGTCCTGTAGCTCATGGAGGATGCCCCTGCCCCACCGCCGAAACACAGCCACCTAACAGGCACCTCAGTTGGGTCTTGGCGGGCAGGACTGGAGGAAGCTGAGAAGCGGACGGGTTGCGCCGGGATTGGACGCCGCGGAGTGGCCGCTGGCGAGCAGGCGCGAAAGAAGAACAACCGACCGGGAGGGGTCAGGACTTGGAGTATGACGTGATCATCAGGGGCGGAGAGGTCGTTGACGGCAGGGGAACACCCCGCAAGAAGGTGGACGTGGCGATAGAGGGTGACAGCATCGCGGCGGTCGGCGACCTCGGTGACGCATCAGCGGCAAAGGTCGTCGACGCCACGGGGCTGGCCGTGACGCCGGGCTTTATCGACATGCACTCGCACTCCGACCGGACCATCCTCCACTACCCTGGAGGCGAGAGTTCCGTCGGGCAGGGTATCACCACCAGCGTCGGCGGCCAGTGCGGCTCTTCGATGGGGCCGCTCGGCAAATACGTCGGCGCGGGAATGCTGGGCGCCAACTGGCGGGACAAGGTCGCCCCGGCCAAGTACTACGCCGAAGGTGCGGTTGAACTGGACAAGGTCCGCAAGGCGGCGAAGGAATACGAGGGTTTCGACCTGGACTGGACGACGTTCGGGGAATGGCTTGACCGGGTGGATGCGGCAAAGCCCGGGATCAACCTGGTCCCGCTGGTCGGCCACGGTGCGGTCCGTACCGCGGTGATGGGCAAGGACACGAGGCGGCATGCGACCGCGGACGAGATCACGGCGATGAAACGGCTGGTAGCGCAGGCCATCGGGGAGGGAGCGCCTGGTATCTCGACAGGCATGGACTACCCGCCGGGGGTGTTCGCGGCGCACGAGGAGTTCTGCGAGGTTGTCGGCGAGGCGGCCAGGCACGGCGGTTTCTTCTCGCCGCACTGGCGGCGCACCGGGCTGCGGCAGGGCTTCGGCAACCCCGGGCTTATCAACGGCCTGCGCGAGGCGCTGGATGTGGCGAGGCGCGCGGGGGCCAAGACCCAGGTCGCGCACCTCAGCTCCGGGTACCTGATCAACCCGATGCCGACCCCCAAACTGGCTGTAGCAGCCGCCGAGGAAACCCTCGTGGACATCGACGCGACGATCCGCGATGGCGTGGACCTGGCCTTCGACGTCATTCCCAACCACCTCACCGGCGGCACGATGCACCAAAAGTACGTGGCGAGCACGCTGGCGCCGTGGTTTAAGGAGGCGGGGTCATTCGAGCGCTTCGCGGACAACCTAATGGCCCCTGACCTGCGTCAGGAGATTAGGCAGTTCATCATGTCGGGCAGGTGGTATGCGCTCAACCCCAACCTCCAGCCGCTGTGGGCGAGCGGCCTGATGATCAACAAGAGCGCGGTCTCGGAGTTCGATGGCAAGACCGTCGCCGAGATCGCCGATGCGCGGCGCAAGGACCCGCTGGACGCACTGATGGACGTGATCGCGGAAGACCCGCGCGCCTGCGGCGGTCCGCGGCGCCCCTACGCGCTCGACGAGGCTCTCAGGGTCTTTTACAGCCACCCGATGGCGATGGTCGGCATCGATACGATGCTGGTCGACGAGACGTTTGAGATGACCGTCCCGCCGTACATGTACCCCAACCTCAACACATTCGGCGGCATGGCGAGATTTGTCAGGATGTACGCTCAGGGGCTGCTTGGCTTGGAAGAGGGCGTCAGACGCCTGACGAGCCTTCCTGCGCAAAGACTGGGTCTCGTCGACCGGGGAGTCGTTGCCCAGGGCATGAAGGCCGACCTGGTTGTGCTCAAGCCCGAGGACGTGCTCGAATGCCAAGACGACGTCCAGCCGCGGCAGTATCCCCAGGGCTATCACTGGGTGTTTGTCAACGGCACGGCGGCGATGGAGGACGGCAAGCTAACGCACTCGCGGAGCGGCAAGGTGCTGCGCAAGCGGTAGAAACCGGCCTGCGCACGCGTCTCTGCCAGGGGAAAAAAGCGGGCATCCGGCCGACGTGGCCGGGTGCCCGCCTTTCTATCGGGTCGACCAGACCCGGGGCTCGTGGCGGCGCATCGCATGCCGGGGACTAACGAGCCCTCCGGTTGGGGTCCCCAGCGCGGCCTGCCGGCCCTGACGCGGTCGTGTACGGCCTGCGGCGTCGCAACGGTGTCTGTGTCGATCGGGTCCTCGGTGACAAGTACGAAATCGATGTCGCTATGCTCATCGAGATCGCCCGTGGCCAGCGAGCCCGTCAGGTATGCGCCGACCAGGTGAGGGCCCAGGACGGTCTTGACGCCGGTGAGCAGCATGTCCATAGCGGCTTTCACTTCGGGGCGTGAGCCTGGCAAGGGGCATGGCCACCTCCGTGCGGTATTGCCAGCATACTTCCAAAACGTCTCAGCCATAATAGCAGCGAACAGGAGGTGAAATAGATGCCAAACCAACAACAGGTCCAGCAGTGCATCCAGCAATGCGTTCAGGCTGCCGGTACACTGCGCAGCGCCGCTAACTCGATCAACGAATCCGCGGTGAGGGCCATGCTCACCGCGGGCGCCGGTCACATCGAGCAGTGCATTCGAGGCTGTGAGCAGGTCATTCAAATGCCTAGCAAGGAGGTACGGTAGAGGTGCAGACACAGACTGACGTTCAAAATTGTGTGAGCCAGTGTCAGCAGGTGGAGGCCCAGCTGAGGAGCATGGCTCAGGCAGAAACCAACCTGCAGAATAAGAAGATGCTGGACGAGGGCGCACACCATCTCAGAATGTGCCTGGAAGAGTGCCACTGGTCGCTGCAGCAGCTCCAGCCCGCTTCCCCTCGCTAGCCTCGACCTGAGGAGAGCAACTCAACAGAGGTGGGCGAAGGCGCCGGAGGCTGAGAAATGACCTGGTCGGAGCTGTTCTTTGGGGGAGTGCGCCTTCCCTTCTGGATGTTCTCCGTGCGGGCGGTTGTACTGTACCTGGCGCTAGTAGCGGCCACGCGGTGGATGGGGCACCGGCCGGTGGGTATTCTGTCCGGGCACAACTACCTTGTGGCCGCGGGCATTGTAAGCCTTGCCGCTCTGCGTATGGTCAACTCCGAGTCCTCATTGGTGGCCGCTGCTGATTGATCGGGAACCGCTTTCCCTGATCGTTGGGCGGGCAACCGGTTCCCGGAAACCTGCGGAGGTCCAGAATCACCGTCGATGAACTGCTGTCCCTTTTGCGCCTGGGCGTCTGTCCCCGCCTGTCTGATGCCTGGTTGGCCGTCCTCGAGCCTTCCGGTAAGTTGGGGGTGGTCAAGAAAAACGCTGCTAGCCCGGCTACGCGCAAGGATCTGGCTCTGGGGCCGATCTTGGTCGGCGTCTCGAATCCTGTGATGAGGAAAGGTCATCTGACCCAGGAGGCCGCGGGCCAGATCAAGGGCGACGAGGCTTGGCTATGGCACGCCCTCGGGCAGCGCGGCATCACACAACTTGAGGAGGTATTCCTGGCCACTGTCGAGCCAGATGGGAGCACGACGGTCGTTCGCGACAGACCCGGTGTCGGAGGCCAGCCGTGAACGACCCCTGGATAGATGTCGGCCTGTTCGCGCTACGGACTCTGGGCGTCGGGCTACTGCTCTACACCATGAGCCGCTATCTACTAGATCATCTATCGCCCTCACCGGCCAGCGCAATCCCGTGCTCACGGAGAATGTGCAGCTGGATCACCCAGTCGGCCCCATGATGCTCCACATCAAGGCGCCCGCCCGCTTATCAGCCGGCACCCCTCAGGGGCATACTTGCCCCGAAGGAGAGGTGGCGAATGGACCCAACCCAACGTGGCAAAGCGCCGATCACCAGCACTGACAAGACCAAAGACGCACAGCTCGAGACCTTCCGCGAGTACGCAGAGAACACGCATCTGACCACAAACCAGGCCGTCAAGGTAAGTCACACGGATGACTCGCTTAAGGCCGGAGTGCGCGGCCCGACCCTGATGGAGGACTTCCATTTCCGGGAGAAGCTGACCCACTTCGATCACGAACGCATCCCCGAGCGGGTCGTACACGCCCGGGGTTTCGGGGCGCACGGCTACTTCCAGGTGTACAAGCCCATGGCCGAGCTCACCAGGGCCAAGTTCCTGCAGGACCCGTCCGTCAAGACGCCGGTCTTTGTGCGCTTTTCGACCGTGGTTGGCTCGCGCGGCTCGGCGGATACTGTACGGGACGTGCGAGGGTTTGCCACCAAATTTTACACCGAAGAAGGCAACTATGACCTCGTGGCCAACAACATGCCGGTTTTCTTCATTCAGGATGCCATCAAGTTTCCTGACATCGTGCATGCCATCAAGCCCGAGCCGCACAATGAGATCCCGCAGGCGTCGGCAGCCCACGACACGTTCTGGGATTTCGTCGTGAGCACGCCGGAGCTCGCGCACATGATCATGTGGCTCCTCTCCGATAGGGCCATACCACGGAGCTACCGGATGATGGAGGGCTTCGGGGTCAACACGTTCCGTTTCGTCAATGCGCAGGGTAAGGCGCGTTTCATCAAGCTCCACTGGAAGCCGGCGCTGGGCGTGCACTCGCTTGTCTGGGACGAGGCGCAGAAGCTGGCCGGAAAGGATCCTGACTACAACCGCCGCGACCTCTGGGAAGCGATAGAGATGGGCGACTACCCCGAGTTCGAACTCGGAGTCCAGGTGATTGAGGAAGAGGACGAGTTCAAGTTCCCCTTTGACCTTCTTGACGCGACCAAGCTCGTGCCCGAAGAGATGGTCCCGGTACAGCTCATCGGGCGGATGACCCTCAACCGCAACACGGACAACTTCTTTGCCGAAACCGAACAGGTCGCCTTTCACCCGGGAAACCTGGTGCCGGGCATCGATTTGACCAACGACCCGTTGCTTCAGGGCCGGCTCTTCTCGTATCTGGACACGCAGCTGATCCGGCTGGGCGGCCCCAACTTCCACGAGATCCCGATCAACCGGCCGATCGCCGCGGTGCACAACAACCAGCGCGACGGACACCATCGCATGACGATCAACAAGGGCCGCGTGAGCTATTCCCCGAACTCGCTGGCCAAAGGCTTTCCCCTGTCGGCTTCGGACCAGGAGGGCGGATACGTTCACCACATGGAGAGAGTGGACGGCCGCAAGGTCCGCGACCGCAGCCCGAGCTTCCGCGATTTCTTCAGCCAGGCCACGCTCTTCTGGAACAGCATGTCGCCCGTTGAAAAGCAGCACATCGTAGAGGCGTTTCACTTCGAGGTCGGCAAGGTCATGCACCCGACGATCCGGCAGCGTGTGGTGGACATGTTCAACAACGTCAGCGGCGAATTGGCGGTGCGGATCGCCGAGGGCATCGGCGCCGAGGTGCCTGCCTCGCCCGGGGGGACGGGCGTGACCGCGAGTTCGCCGGCTCTGAGCCAGGAGAACACCCCCAAGAGCGCAAAGACCAGGAGCGTCGCCATTTTGGTCGCCGACGGTTTCAGCCAACGGGACGTGGAACAGGTGATAGCAGGCCTCAAGAAGGCTGGGGTCCACTCGAAGATCATCTCGAAAAACCTGGGCCCCATACAGAGCGATGAGGGGCATAGCCTGATGGCGCACCACAACTACGTCGGAACGGGCTCAGTCATGTTCGATGCCGTCTATGTTCCCGGCGGGCCGCAGTGCGTGGATACCCTGAGACAGCATGAGGAGGCCCTCGACTTCGTCAACGAGGCGTACGAGCACGGAAAGACGATAGCTGCGTCAAACGAGGGCATCGGTCTTCTGGAAACCTCGGACATCTGGGATGCCATGACTGCGTCGAACGAGTCGGCAACGGACGTATCCTCTCGCGAGGGGGTAGTCACGGCCCGCAACAACAAGGAGCTGGGCGTCTTCTGCGGGGATTTCGTCAAAGCGATCGCCCAACACCGCCACTTTGCCAGGGAGACGCGGAGGCACAAGCTCCTCCCGGGATTTCACGGAGCTGAGCTGCGGAGGGGGTGGGACGAAGCGACTCGTCCCCAGCCCCTTGATCTCGGGTAGCAGTCATTGCTGAGGGCCATCCCCAATTCGGATAGCGCCGAGGCAGGGGCGGAGCGTCGCCTCCCCCCTGCCCTCGCCATCCCCGCTCCTCCCAGGCCGTTCAGGCTATTGCTGATCGTTGTGGGCACAGCATGTGTGGGGCTTGGGGTTCTGGGGATCGCCCTTCCCCTTCTGCCTACCACACCGTTCCTGCTGCTGGCTGCGGCATGCTACACCCGCAGCTCGCCGCGCTTTTACGGCTGGCTGCTGGGCAACAGGCTGCTCGGCAGGTACATCAGGGACTACCGGCGCGGGGGGTTGTCCGGCGGGGCCAAGGCGATGACGCTCGCGCTGTTGTGGGCGACGATTGGGCTCTCGGCCGGCCTATTTGTCAACTCCCTGCCGGTCCGGGTGCTGCTACTGATGATTGCGGCCGGGGTGACCGTGCACGTTCTCTCGCTGGGAACCTTCCGGGACTAAGGTGCTGACCCCTTTCACGACCAGCTGAAGCCCCAGCCCATTCCGCCTCCCCCGCAGCGTGCATGGCAGGTATGCCCGCGGCGGCGTCAGAATACGACACCGTTCGGCGCTGCGCAGTACTCACCCGAAAGGAAGTGGCAAATGAACGGCAAAACCCGCCGGTTCACGATTCTGCACTCCAACGACATGCACGGCGATTTTCTGGCGGAAATGCGCGGCGAGCGCGGTACGCTGATCGGCGGGCTCTCACTGCTCTCAGGGTATATCAACCGGGTGCGACGCGAGGAGGAGAACGTCCTCAACGTCATCTCCGGGGACATGGTGCAGGGATCGCTGATTGACAGCGAGTTCAAGGGAGTCTCAACCATCGAGATTATGAACTACCTGGCCCCTGACGTGGTGACGCTCGGGAACCACGAGTTTGACTACGGCATGCCCCACATGTTGTTTCTTGAAAAGATGGCCAACTTCCCGATCGTCAACGCCAACCTTTACATCCGGAAGTACAACAAGCGGCTTATGCAGCCGTACCACATCACTAGGAAGGCAGGCTTCGACATCCTCTTCATTGGGATCCTCACCGAGGACGTGGTTGGTTCGCTCAAGCTTGATCGGGACCTGGGCTCGTTTATTACCCTTGAGGAGGCCAGCCGGGAGGTCGGGGTCATCTGCAACGCCTACAGAAACGACGACATCGACCTGACCGTCCTGCTCACGCACATCGGTTTCGAGTCCGACAAGAAGCTGGCCGCCATGCTGGACCCCGAATGGGGCGTGGACATGATCATCGGAGGTCACTCACATACCGTTTTGGAGCAGCCGGCCGTGATCAACGACATACTCATCGCTCAGGCCGGGACGGGCACAGACCAGATCGGGCGCTTCGATATCGTGGTTGACGACGACTCCAACCGCGTCGTCGAATGGCAATGGCGGCTTGTGCCGATCAGCGCGGACACAATGGAGCCTGACGAGGGGCTCAGCGCGTTTATCAGCTCCTTTAATGACGTGGTTGAACGTAAGTACGCCACGGTGCTCTGCAAGCTGTCGCACGAGCACCAGCATCAGGAGCGCACCGTTGAAACCGAGGCGGGCAACCTGTTTGCCGACGCCATTGCGGCCATGGCCGAGGTGGATGTGGCTTTCGTGGGCAGCGGGTCACTGCGTAAAGAAAGACTTGGGCCGCTGGTTACCCTCGGTGACCTTCGCGTGTTTTACCCCTACGATGGGCCGCTCAACCGCTGCAGTGTGACCGGGGCGACTCTGAAGAAGGCCTTCGCGGGCTTCATGCGCCCCGACAACCGGACCGGCGAAGGTGAGTGCTACCAGGTAAACAGCCCTGTCAGGGCGGTGTACGACAACCATGAGCGCAAGCTGATCAACCTGAGCATCAACGGCGAGCCGGTCCGGGACGAGGGTACTTACCGCATCGCGCTCGAGAAGTTCCACCTCGAGAACTGCCACAAGGGCCTTCAGATCTCACCTGGCGACCTGGGCAATCGCAAGGTGTTCAGTACTTCCATCCGCGACCTACTCGAGGAGTGGCTGCGCCACAACCAGAATGTGTCGCGCAAGGTCGAGGGACGGCTGACGTACGTGTCTGGGTGACAGATGCGCTGGGGTAGCAGGGCAAGAAAACTGGAGGCGACACCCGGAATCGAACCGGGGATAGCGATTTTGCAGACCGCTGCCTTACCTCTTGGCTATGTCGCCCCGCATGCGGAGACAAAAATGGAGCGGAAGAAGGGGCTCGAACCCTCGACCCTCGCCTTGGCAAGGCGATGCTCTACCACTGAGCTACTTCCGCATTTCAAACGGCTTATGCAGTTGGCTTGCACGTTCGATTTTACCTGTCTGCCGAGTGCAAAGTCAAGTTGGCCGCGGCCTGGCGTTGACTGGGCGACGTTGCCCGATGCCAACGGCTATTCCGGAGCTACAACCACCAGTCGGCGGTAGTGCTGGACCGGGTGCCGGTCCGTCCGCTTATTCGGGTTGAGCACCAGGTCGAGGCGGCCCGGCTCTGAGGGTGAATTGCGCCAATAGCCGATGAGGGTCTCCCCGCGGGCCCGCGCGCATGCCATCAGCTCTGCGAAGGAGACCTCGGCGTTGCCTGTAGGCAGGTAGTCGGCTGTGGGACGAATGTGCAGCTCTGCCCCTTCAGGGGACAGCAGCTCAGAGTAGACCGGGGCCCGGACGGGGTCTTTGGCGAGCTGGACCATGTAGTTGCTGACCAACTCCGGGGTAATGAGTATGTCTTGTACGTTCATGCCTGACGCCAGTTCGCGGTTGCGAGGATCAAGCAGCTCCGCGACAACAACGGGCATGCCGTCAACCCCAGAAACGCAGGCGCGGATCGCCGACATCTGCGCAAGAACCCAGGTATCATGATCCTCACGGTTGCGCTCATCGGCAACGATCACGATGGTGTCGTACTCCCCGGCCAGACTTTCAAGACGGCCCTCCGGCACGTTAATCAGATCGGCGATGCCCGCCTCCTCCACCCCAACCTGAGACTCCGGCATCCCGCCTGACGCGTCACAGGCAGCAACCACGCTGCCTGCCGGCAGATATCTGACCAGGTCATCAAGGATGCTGCGTGACTTGCTCCCCCGGCCCACCAACAACACCCTGCGACGGACCGCAGAAGATCCCTGGGGGATAGGTCCTTGGTCCGGCGGAGGATTGTGCGGGCGATAGCGGACGTCCCTTCTGCTCGCCGCGATCGCCACAATGAGGTCATCGGGGGCTAGCGGCGCCCGGGCCTCGTCACCCCTTGGGTTGAGGACCAGGCTGGCCCCCTTGCGGTAGCCCAGGGCAACAGCGAGCCCGAAACCCCAGAGGGCCTGTTCGAAGGGCGTGCCGGCCGGCACCCCAGCTTGGGCTGCGGTCACACAGTAGATTTCGCAGCTCGAAAGGCCGTTTGCCCGGGATAGTGGGTCCCCCGTATAGGTAAGCAGATCACGGTAGACCGCCGCCAGGCCTGGCTGCCAGGCGCACTGGGCCACTATCTTGGCCAGCACTCCCTGGCCGTGAACGGTGGCCGCACTGAGGTGTTCCCACCGCTCGCTCAGGCGAGTCACCACCCGCGCGGTCTGCGGCAGACGGTGGCCGATCACGACATTGACCGCGGCCGCCGACGGTGCGCCCGAGAGAACCTGGTTACAGGCCAGAACGGCACGAAGCACATGACCGTCAGCCAGGGCGTCCTTGCCGGACTCCTCGCCCAGGACAATCACGTCTTTGGCCGCGGGCAGGTTAATGCGCAGCAGATCGGCCACCGAGTCGATCATGCCCGTGCGGCAGATGGCCCGCTGGGCCCCACGGGTCCTGCAGTACTTGCCGATGAGGCGTTCCATATCGTCCTTGCCCTTGCCCGATAGTATGACTGCGCTGCTCCGCGATTGTCCCTCGTCATCGGAGTAGAGCAGATCGAGGACTGAGTACACCGTCTCGTTGAAACCGAGAATTACGGTGTGGCCGCGATCAAAGACATGGGTCGCCCCGCTCCGGATGGCGGTCAGCCGAGTGCGGACCGCGGTGCCGATCATGCTGACGAGATAGCCGAAGATAAACCATCTCGTAAGCGTGAGGGCAGTGTCGACCACCAGTACTCTGGCTGTTGTGCCCTCCTTCAGCCTCCCGAGGCCCGTCACCGCGCTCCATGCTGCCCACAGATTCGCGGACAGATTGCCTGGTGAGCCGGCCGCCAGGAACAGGACGCCGCCGAGCCCGACGAGCCCCATGATGAGCAAGCACAGGGCCGCAAGCTGGCTGGACGGCGAGCGCAGAACCCGATCGGTCCAGTAAAGCAGCACATCTTTAGGCCGCCTCGCGGGCACTTCGGGACACCTCCGGGGAGCGTAAGCGCATAGTAACGGACCTCTGACGGCCGTTCTGTATCTTCGGGGTTTCCCCTCCAGAGAGCGGGGATGGGGTGCAGGTAGACGCTTTGTTCGACGTTTCGACGGGAACAAAGGACCTCCCGGCGCATCAGCCGGGAGGTCCATGCCCCTGTGGGGCTGTTTGTTGTCTGGTGCCGCAGGCCAGAATTGAACTGGCGACACGCGGATTTTCAGTCCGCTGCTCTACCAACTGAGCTACCGCGGCAAGTGCAAGATTGAGTATAGCACAACGTTTGTCGCGTGTTCAAACTGCAATTGCGGCCTGTGACTGTGGCCTGGGCATCGTCCGGCCTCCTGCCGCC